>CANHLE010000100.1 GCA_947461435.1 Paracoccaceae bacterium
AGGCCGACCTTTTCCAAGGCCTCGCCCACGGCGCGGCCGCGGGTCGCACGATCCTCGCCGCGCACTTCCAGCGCATAGCCCACGTTGCGGGCCACGGTCATGTGGCTGAACAGGGCATAGCTTTGGAACACCGTGTTCACCGGCCGGCGGAAGGGCGGCAGGACTGCCAAGTCAGCGCCATCCAGAGTGATCGAGCCCGCATCCAGCGTCTCGAACCCGGCGATGGCGCGCAGGAGAGTGGTCTTGCCACAGCCAGACGGCCCCAGCAGGGTGACGAACTCGTTGGCGCCGACATCCAGATCGACCCCATCCAGCGCCGCCAGCCGGCCCCCTTCGGGTGTGACAAATTCTCGCCGCGCCTTGCGGATTTCCAGAAGTGCCATGTCGCTTGCCCCGGAAGTTTGGGGCGGCCCGCTTGGGGCCGCCCGGTTCAGATCATTGTGCGGTGCGGATGGTGTTCCAAGCCCGGTCGTAAAGCTTCAGCGCTGCCCCGATATCCTCGAAAATATGCAGGCGCATCAGCGTCTCGGCCGACACTGTGATGTTGGGGTTGCTCTTGATCGCGTCCGGGATCATCTCGCGTGCGGGCATATTGGCGGTGCCGTTGAACTGCTGCGCCACGTTCAGCGCGGCAATCTCGGGCCGCAGATAGAACTCCATGAATTTCTTGGCATTTTCCTTGTCAGGCGCCGAGGCCAGCACGCACATGTTTTCTTGGTACATCGTCGCCCCTTCAGAAGGCAGCATGTACTTTATGTCGGGCATCTCGGTAAACAGCACGTTGCCGCCCACAAAGTAATGCGCCGCCGCAATGTCACCCGAGGTCAGCAACGCCATGCTGTCATAGGTAAAGGCCGATACGCTGGCCTTGTGGGCCAAGATGTAATCTGTCGCCGCCTGCAAATCCGCCGGATCGGTCGAGTTCACCGACTTGCCCGTGGCTATCAGGCCTATCGCCAGGACTTCGCGCATGTCGTCCAACAAGATGATCTTGGCACCAGTCTTTTCCGGGATCGCAAAGAAATCCGCCCAAGACGCGATCGGCCCCGTGACCTTTTCGTTATAAAATACCCCCACAGTGCCCCAGGCATAGGGCAGGCAATAGCTGCTGGTCGGGTCTTCCTTGGACCGCAGGTTTGCTGGGTCGATGTTCCTGAAATCGGGCGACAAGTTGATGTCGGTCTTTTCCAGCAAGCCCAGTTTCAACATGATGTCGTTCATGTGGACCGACGGGAATACGATGTCATAGCCCGTTGCGCCCGCCTGTATCTTGGCCAGCATTTCCTCGTTCGACGAATAGGTGTCCAGCGTGACCGCGATTCCGGTCTCCTCGGTGAACTTCGACAAAATTTCAGGGTTGATATAGTCGCCCCAGTTATAAAGGGCCAGCGCGCCCTCTGCCTGAGCCACGCCAGCCACCAAGGCCAGCGAGGCCGCCAATCCACAGACCTTCATCGTGATCTCCCGGTTGTTGCCCGGTGTCGTGCCACGGGGTCGAAATCTGTTGGCGGCAGCGACTCGAGCGTGTTATGGTTATGACAGATCGCTATCATATAAGTATATTGTTGTAAATGCTGTCATGAATGATACGCCCACACCACCCGAGGAATCTCCCCTTGCCCTGCGTTTGCGCAGCCTTTCCGGAACGTTGACCAAATCCGAGGCAGTCATCGTCCAATGGCTAACGCTGAACGAGGCAACTCTGGGGCTTGAGACCGGCGCGTCGGTGGCCGCCAAGACCGGCGTCAGCGAAATTACCGTCAGCCGTTTCTTGAAACGCGCGGGCTTCAAGGGTCTGCAAGGCCTGAAAGAAGGACTGCAGGCAGCGCTGGTCAACAGCCACATCACTCCTAATGACCGATATTTCCGGCTCTTGGATGGTGAAATCGGCGCGATCCTAAAGCGTGACGCGGACGCCGTTCTGGCCTTGGCGCATGAAGTGGACAAGCCTGCTTGGCCAATGGCGATTGACGCGATTGCCTCGGCCGACGAGGTCTTTGTCGTGGGCTTTCAAACCGTGCGCGGCATAGCCGAAGATTTCACGCGCAGGCTTTCCATTGTCCGTGGATCAGTAAGATTCTTGTCGCCCCATGACGGTGGGTTGGTGGAATGGATCCCGTCTTTTCGGCGGGCCAAAGAAAAGCGCTGCCTCGTGATGGTAGACATGGCCCCCTATGCCCGTGAGGCGCTGCATATCGTGAAGACTGCAAAGCGGCTTGGCATGTCTGTCGTGGTGGTGACCGACGAGCTAAACACTTGGGCAGCGCAGGAAACCGCATTTACATTTCATGTGACAACCAAGGTCGATGCGTTCTTGGAAAGCACCGGGCCCATGACGACGTTGATGAACGTCGTCATTCATGCCGTCGCCGGAAAAACACCGGAAAAGGCCCGCAAACGCATCAAGGATTGGCCCCCCATCATGCGTGATTTGGGACTTTATTGAGTCTCTTTGCGATGCGATGACCGCGCTACGTGGTCGTGAACGTGTTTTCTCGAAAGGCAAGAAATAGTTGTCGACGGCGAGGTCGCTGACTGTCTGCTTTGGGCCGACCGCCTCGATGACTCCTTGGATCGACGCGACGGACGGGAAGTGGACGTTTGAAGGCGTTGGAATGTACCGCAAGATCCTTTGATAACAGTCGCTCCTGAAGGCTTGGCCACCTCCCCTGAAGGGGGCTTTGAGGGCCAAAAGCCAATCATTCCCTATTCGACCGATACAGTCGTTGCCGTGCCACCTGCACCACCTGTGACTGCGAAACGCGGCGGCTTGTCCACAATTGCCCGAAAGTCCAAACCCCAGTCGCGGATCAATCGTCCATACGATGAACCCGCAGGTATCAGATCTTGCGAAGCCCTAGCATGGCCCGGGCCTGAGAGGGCGTCGCGACGGGGCGGTCGTGGCGATGACAGAGCTGTACGAGCCGGTTCACCAGTGCTGCGTTTGACGGGGCGAGCGTGTCGCGGTCCAACCGGATGTTATCTTCAAGCCCCGTGCGCGCATGGCCACCTGAAGTGACGCACCATTCGTTGAGCGTGATTTGCGCCGGACCAATGCCTGCTGCGCACCACTCCGAACCCGGAAGCAAACGTTCGACAGTGCGGATATAGTAATCGAACGTCTCACGGTCGGCGGGCATGGCGTTCTTCACGCCCATGACGAACTGGATATAGGCAGGAGACTTCAACCTTCCGTCGCGTTGCATCGCTGCGGCCTGATGAATGTGGGAAAGGTCGAATGCCTCGATCTCGGGCTTGACGTCATATGTCAACATTTCGGCGGCCAGCCAATCGACAAGATCAGGGGGGTTTTCGTAAACGCGGGTGGGGAAGTTGTTCGACCCAACTGAAAGGCTGGCCATATCGGGCCGCAGGGGCAACATGCCACCGCGTGCTTTCCCCGCGCCAGAACGGCCACCGGTCGAGAACTGGATGATCATGCCGGGGCAGTACTTTTCGGTGCCCTCTTTCAGCCGGGCGAATTTCTCGGGATCGGAAGAAGGGGTTTCGTCGTCGTTGCGTACATGCGCGTGCATGATGCTGGCCCCGGCTTCAAACGCGGCATGGGTGCTTTCGATCTGCTCGGCAACCGTAATCGGAACCGCCGGGTTGTCAGCCTTGCGCGGCAATGACCCGGTAATTGCCACGCAAATGATGCAAGGTTTCATAGGGCAGCGGCCAAAGTGAAGTCCCAGTCAAGCTGCCATTCGGGCGCCGATGGGGTGCCGCTTTGGCGGAAATCCCCAATCAGCGTTTCCTTGACGCCAAAAACGGCATCCAGCTCCAGATAGGGGCAGTCGGGCGGGAAGACATGGGTGATGACGGTCTCATAACCCTGAGCCTTGACGATGAAATGGATATGGGCCGCACGGTTCGGGCCGCGCTGCATGGCGCCGAGCAGTCTGCCGACGGGGCCATCAAACGGGATAGGGTAGTAGCGGGGTTTCACGCTGCGAAAGCTGAAGCTGCCTTTTGCGTCAGTCGTAAAAATGCCGCGCAGGTTCATCTCGGGCTGTTCGCCCTTTTGCTGCACATCATAAAAGCCGTCATCGTTGGTTTGCCATGCATCTACTGTGGCCCCGGCAATCGGATTGCCGTCTGTGTCGACAACCCTGCCTTGCACCGTCAGCGGCTCCCCCTTGCCATCAAGGCAGATATTTGCCCCATTCTCGCGGTGCGGCGGGTTTTCGACGTAGAAGGGGCCAAGGATGGTGTTTTCCGTCGCGCCGTCCCCATGGCTGTGATTGATCGCATCGACCAGCATCGTAACGCCCAGCGTGTCGGACAAAAGGATGTATTCCTGCCGCCAATCGCTGCACATGTGGCCGGTTTCGGTCAGGAACTTGATCGCAGTCAGCCATTCTTCGTGGGTTGGGCGCACCTCTTTGACGAAGGCATGCAGGTGTTTGATGGCAGAGGTCATCACCTCGGCCAGTCGCGGGTCGGTCGCCGCACCCATGCGGGCAAGGACAACCTCAGTAGAGGTGTCTTCCTCGAAATACGGATATTTGGTCCAAGGGCGTTTCAGGGCGGTCATCGACAGGCTCCTTTAATGGCCAAGGATGGCGCGCAGGGCGCGGCGCAAGTCAGCCGCCGGATTGGCGGTCATGTCAGCGGCGCGCCATGCAACGTGATGGTCGGGGCGGATCAGCAGGCAGCCGGAATCCGAAATCTCGGACGCGCGGGCCCAGTCGCCGGTGTGGTCGGTGATCTTGCGACGCGGGCCGATCAGATGGGCGGTGATGGACATGCCCATCTCCTTGCCCAACGCCTCTGCCGCTGCAACCCAAGCTTCGCCCCCGATCCCTGTCAGCAGGGTAAAGCGACCATGACCGCACAGATCGAGGGTTGAGGTTTTGCGGCTACCTTGGTGGTCAAAGACCCAGACATGTGGCAGGCGCGCGCCGGGCCATGTGGTGGGCTGGTAGTGCAGTTCGGCATCGAGTTGAAAGGCCGGTTCGACCTGCCCATCGGTGACCACGGCGCCAGAGGCGTAGCGTTGGTTCATCTCAACCCCGTGGGCGTCGAATTCGTATTTCTTGAACGCAATGGCCTCGCGGATTGCTGCGCGTTGCCGCTCCGCCTCGGGTGTCGCATCACACCGGGCGTCCATGCTGGCCTTGATCTTCTCGACATCGGTGCCGCCTGTCATACCAAGGGCACCAAAGATGGGTCCGAATTCGCCGATGGACTGGTTGGCGCGCGTGACGATCTGTCTGGCAATCGGCGCGCGTTCGACAGAGTAGCTGTCCAGCAGCTTGGGCGTGGCCTGTCCCTTGATCACGGCGGCCAGTTTCCATGCAAGGTTGAAAGCGTCTTGGATCGACGTGTTCGACCCAAGGCCATTCGACGGCGGGTGGCGGTGTGCAGCATCGCCCATGATGAAAACGCGGTCTTTCTGCAGATGGGTCGCGTACATGTTGTTGACTGTCCAGGTGTTGGCCGAAATCAGCTCGATCTCAAGGTTTGGATCGCCGACCAACTGGCGGGCAACCTCGGTTGCCATGGCTGCATCCACCTGCGGTGCGGGCTGGGCAATGTCATAGCCCCAAACGATCAGCCACTCGTTCCATGGGCGCACCATACGGACAAGGCCCATGCCAATGCCGCCCACGTCAGCGCCGGGCTGCATGACCCAGTAAAGAACGCTAGGCCTGTGGGCCACGTATTTCGACAGGTCGGCCCGAAACAGGATGTTCATTGACCCGCCAACACCCATTTTACCCTCAAAGGGAAGATCCTCTTGGGCCGCGACAAGCGAGTTGCCGCCATCGGCGCCGACAAGGAATTTCGACCGTATCGTCACCTCTTTTCCGGTCAGCCGGTCAAGACAGGTTGTGGTTACACCTTCGGCATCCTGCACGTGATGCAGGTATTCGGTCGACATCCGCGCCTGAGTACCGCGCATGCAGGCGGTCTTGAAAAGCAAGGGTTCCATGAACGTCTGCGGCAAGTCGTTCATCTGGGTCGGCGACGACATCAGATGTTCGGCCTTGGACAGGGGGTGTGTGCCCCAGCTCTTCATCCGCCCAATTTCCTCACCCGCAAGGCTTTCGCAAAATACATTTTCCCCCATCAGCTCTTGCGGCGCGGCGTGCATGTAGGCTTCAGCCTCCACCTCTGGCCCAAGGTCACGCAGCACCTCCATCGTGCGCTGGTTGGTGATGTGGGCGCGGGGCGTGTTGGCAAGCCAGCGGTAGCGGTTGACCACCATGTTGGCGACGCCGGACGAAGACAAAAGCGCCGCCGTGGACGATCCCGCAGGACCCGTGCCGATGATCAGAATGTCAGTGGAAATGTCGGCCATGGTGGGCTCCTTACTTCTTGATGATAAGACGGCGGCGGATTGGGAAAAGGTCTATTCCCGTACGGTCATGGATCAGGCCCCAAAGACCGCGCGGCGCAAACAGCATCACGGCAATGCCGATCACGCCGAGGATCAGGAGATACCACGATCCATAATCGGCCAGCAGGCGTTGCAGGGCGAAAAAAACGATCACGCCAAGGATTGGGCCTTCGATCGTGCCAATGCCGCCGATGACAACGATGAAGATGACATAGCCAGTCCAGTCCAGGACCGCGAAGGCCGCATCGGGCGAGATGCGGGCGGTTTGCATGTAGATCAACCCGCCGCAAATGCCGGTGATGGCAGCGGCGGCAACAAAGACCACCCAGTTCATGCGCTGGGCGTCCACGCCAACGGCCCGCGCGGCCACGCGGTTATCGCGCACTGCGGCCAGCGCCAATCCTTGGCGCGAGCGCAACAGCGCATAAACCCCGGCAATCGTGCCCAAGGCCAGCGCCAGTGCCAGCCAATAGGCCAGCACATCGCGTGCTGCCGCATCGCGCAAACCGAACAGCGACGCGATGGGTTCCACGAACATCATGTCGGACGTCGCCTCACGAGGTAGCGAGGTGCCGGTGCCGCCACCAAGGCTTTTCCATTGCGCGACGGAAAGGCGCACAACCTCGGCAATGACCCAGGTGCCGATCGCGAAATAGGCCCCTGCCAGTCGAAATGCGAAGAAGGCGGTGGGAATGGCCAGAACCGCCGCCGCCACGCCGCCCAGCAGGATCGCGGGCACTGGATCCCATCCCCAGAAAATGACACCGGCAAACATCGCATAAGCGCCGATCCCGACAAAGGCCTGCTGGCCAACCGAGACGAGGCCGGCATAGCCCGCCAGCAGATTCCAGCACTGTGCCAGCGTCAGCATGCTCAGAATGACGAACATATCCTGAAGCAGGCTGCGCCCGGCAAATGCGGGCAAACCAATAGCCAAGACCACAAGGGCAGCCGCTGCGATCGCAGCGCGGCCAGAGGCGCGTGTACGAGTTTCAACGCGATAGCTCACAGGGTTTGCCATCAGTCAAACGCCCTTGGGAACAGGCCGCGGGGCCAGATCAGCAGCACAACAAGAAACGCGATATGGCCTGACAGGATCTGCCATTCAGGGTTGATCGACCCACCAAGGGTTTGTGCCACGCCAATAATGATCCCACCTGCCAGCGTACCCCAAAGGCTGCCAAGGCCGCCGATGATCACAGCCTCAAAAGCATAGATCAGCCGGGCGGGACCGATTGTCGGGTCAAAGTTGGACCGGACGCCGAGGTAAAGGGCGGCGATTGTGACCACGACCATGGCGATGCCCGTGGCGGTGGCAAAGACCGACGCCGGGCGGATGCCCATCAACTGTGCCGTGGTTGGATCATCTGACACGGCGCGGAACGCGCGGCCGAGTGATGTGCGATAGAAAAGCTGGTTCAGGGCAAAGATCACCAGGACCGCCGACGCGAAGGTCAATAGCGGGATCAGCCCCACACTGACCGGCCCCAAAGCGACCGAAGCGGTTTCAATCGCGCCCATCGGGATGCGCTGGCTGTCGGCGGTGAAGCCCTCGAGCAAAGCGTTCTGGATCACGATCGACAGGCCGAAAGTCACCAACAGCGGCGGCAGGATGTCATCGCCCAAGGTGCGGGTCAGAATCAAGCGTTGCAGGCCCCAGCCAATCGCAAACATCATCGGCGCTGCCAGCAGCACCGCCACTAAAGGATGCACACCCAGAACAGTAACCACGAAAAGAATCAAATAAGCGGCCAGTACGATCAGATCGCCATGCGCAAGATTGACCAGCCGCATGATCCCGAACACAAGGCTCAGGCCCGCGGCAAAGAGGGCATACAGCCCCCCCAAGAGCACACCTTGAACGATGGTATCGACCCAGATCATACGCGTGCTCCGAAATAGGCATCGTGGATCACGGCGCGGGTCAGACGAGCTGGCGTGCCTTCCAAGGTGATCCGCCCCTCCATCATGCAGACAACACGGTCGGCCACGCGCAAGGCTTGGCCGATGTCTTGTTCAACCACGATCACCGATGTGCCGCCTTCCTTGATACGGGGAAGGGCCGCATAGATGTCCTTGATCACCACGGGCGCCAGACCAAGGCTGATCTCATCGCACAAAAGAACGCGCGGGTTCGACATCAGCGCGCGGCCAATGGCCACCATCTGCTGTTGGCCCCCTGACAGGGCGGTTCCGGGATTGTGGCGTCGTTCCCTCAGAACGGGGAAAAGGTCGTAAACGGTGCTCAGGCTCCATGTCCCTTGGGTTTTCCGACCATATGTGCCGATCAAAAGGTTTTCCTCGACGCTGAGCGAGGGGAATAGCCTGCGGCCTTCAGGAACCATCGCAATGCCCAAGGCCATGATCTCGGGCGCAGAAAGGGCACCAACGTCGGCGCCATCAAAGCGTATCATGCCGGATGCGGCAGGGATCAGGCCGCAGACCGAACGCAGAAGCGTCGATTTGCCCGCGCCATTGGCCCCGATGATCGCCAAGGTCTCACCCGCACCAAGGGTCAGGTCAACGCCGAACAAGGCCTGAAAGTCGCCATAAAATGCGGTCAGGCCATGGGTGGACAGCAGGGTCATATCTCGACCCCCAGATAGATTTCTTGAACCTCACGGCTTGTCATGATCTCGGCAGGTGCGCCGATCCCGATAACGCGGCCGAAATGCAGGACAAGCAAACGCTCCACGACGGCATTCAGGGCATGCAGGACATGCTCTATCCAGATGATCGTCGTGCCCGCAGCGTGCAGCCCACGGATCGTTTCAACGAGAGAATTGCACTCCGCATCGGTCAAGCCGCCTGCGATTTCGTCCAAAAGCAAAAGACGTGGGTTTGTCGCCATCGCGCGGGCCAACTCCAGCCGCTTGCGGTCCAGCAGCGACAGGCCGCCTGCAGGGCGGTTCGCCTTGGGCAAAAGGCCGGTTTGCTCAAGGATCGCAGCGGCACTGTCAGTAACCTCGGCTTCGGTCTTGCCTTGGCCAAAGGCGCCCGCAACAAGCAAGTTTTCAAAGACGGTCAGCTTGCCAAAGGGCTGCGGAATCTGAAACGACCGCCCTACACCCATCCGACACCGCTGCATCGGCGAAAGGCGGGTCACATCGGTGCCATCAAGAACAACCGTTCCGCTATCAGGCGCGATATTGCCGGTGATAAGATTGAAGAGCGTCGATTTGCCCGCCCCGTTCGGCCCGATGATTCCCAAAGCCTGACCCTGCGGCACCTCAAAAGAAATCGCATCGGCCACCGTCAGGGCGCCGAAGGATTTTGAGACTTTTCGAAGGGCGAGGATCGGCATGGGTCAGGAAGGCCTGAAATAGGTTGCAGCGGAGAAGTAAACTGCGCCCCCCTGCCGATGGCGGCAGGGGGGCGCAGCATTGGGTCAGACGATGGCTTCCATTGTTCCGCCGGTGGGAACGTTCGGGGCTGTCTTGTTGTCGACGATCACCAGATCATACCCGCCGCCGTCCTTTAGCCGCCACTGCCCGCCAACAAGCGGGGTCTTGGCCACGTTCTTTACGGCAAAGGGTGGCAGTCCCGCGCCGTTAAAGGCAATCGGCCCCACGATGGTATTCAGGTTTGTGGCGGCAATAGCCTCGGCCACGGCATCGCCGTCGCCCGCATCGCTGACACGGCCCAAGACATCAGCTGCCATCTCAAACAGGGCATGGACAAAGCCGATGGGCTGGGTCCACGGCCGCCCGGTTGCCGCCGTATATCCTGCCGCAAGATCGCTCGCCGACATGCCCGACAGCGACGAGGCAAAAGGATGCGAGGGGGACCACCAAACCTCGGACGACAGGTTGTGCCCGGTATCGCCCAAGGCATCGACCGCTTGCGGGAAGAGGATCGCCTTGCCGATTGAGGCAGCTTTCGGGGTAAAGCCTTGCTGTTTGGCCTGCGTCCAGAAGGTGGTGAAATCGGGTGGAATGACAACGCCCGTGACGATTTCTACGTTCGCTGCCTTGAACGCGTTGATCTGGCTGGAGAAATCATCCGTAAGGTTTTGATAGCGGCCCGGATCGGTCAGGGCGTAACCCTGCGCCGACAGCACGGGCGGGAAGCCCACGTTCGGATCGCCCCAAGCATTGCCATCGCCGTCATTGGGGAACAGGCCACCCACGGATTTGTTGGTGCTAAGTTGCCCCCACATGTTGGTGAAGACGGCGATCACATCCTCCAGTCCCCAGAAGAAATGGTAGGAATATTTGAACGGTGCCCACGTGGCCGGATCACCGGGGTTGCCTTGTTGACCGATGAACCAAGGCTGCCAAGGCGCCACGGTAGAGATGCAGGGAATACCCTCGGCTTCGCAGGTGGTGGCAACAGGGTTGGTCGTCTCTGGGGTGGAGGCGACCAGCATCAGGCTGACACCGTCGTCGATGATCAGTTCCTTGGCCACTTCGGCGGCGCGGTTGGGGTTGGACTGGCTGTCCTTGACGATCACCTCGATCGGCAGGCCCTTTTCGGCCGCGACCTTGGCGAAACCCTCAAGGATAAAGGCGTCAGCCTCGGCAAAGGCCGCCAGTGGGCCGGTTTGTGGGCTGACATAGCCCACTTTGATCTTGGCACCCTGCGCCAAGGCAGGTGCAAAAAGGCCCGGCGCCGAAAGCAACAGGCCAGAGGCGGCGGTGGAGCGGATAAGTCCGCGGCGTGTGATCATGATAGTCCTCCCGTTTGTCTTTGTGTCAGGCGACCGGCGGCTCTCCGGCCCAGGCGCGCTGCAACAGGGCACGCAAGGGCACGGGGTCCACCGGACGCGGGTTCCAGTAAGGGTTTCTCGTCGCGATCTCCGTCGCGCGGTCGAGGTCGGCTTCAAGCATGCCAAGGTCGCGCAGGGCCATCGGCGCGCCCATCCGGGCCGCAAAGGCGTGCAACGCAGCGCCCGCCGTCGCCCCGCCCAAAGCCTGCGCCACCGGGGCAAGCAGGTCTGCCACGGCAGGTTCGGTATAGGCCACGGCATGCGAAAGGATCACGGCATGGGTTTCTGCATGCGGCAGGTTGAACGAGCCGCCAAGCGCATGGCACAGCTTGTGATGCAGTGCCATGCCAACCTGACCCAGCACCGTGCCGCAAAGCCAAGCCCCATAAAGCGTCTCACCCCGCGCCGCCAGGTCGTGCGGATCAGCAACCACTTGCGGCAAGCTTCGGGCAAAGGCGCGGATACCTTCCATCGCCAGCATCGACGACAAGGGGTTGCGGTCACGGGCATAAAGCGCCTCCACCGCATGGGCGATCGCGTTCAGTGCGCTGGTCACCGTCATCGGCACCGGCAGGCCCGCCACAAGTTGGGGGTCATAGATGATGACCTCAGGTTGCACGCGGTCGTCGGTGATGGTGGTCTTAAGGCCGTTCTCCGTCTGCCCCAGAATCGCTGTCGCCTCAGAACCGGCATAGGTCGTGGGTATCACCACCTGCGGCAAATCAGTGCGCAGGGCGATAGCCTTTCCCAAACCAGTCGTCGACCCACCACCTACGGCGACCAGACAATCCGCGCGCACCTCTGACACATGGGCCAGCGCTTCGGCTGTGATCTGAGTTGGCGTATGCATCGCGGCCTTCGAAAATATACCCGCCGCAAGTGGTCCAAGGTCCTCCGCAGTCCGCATCGCAGAGGCGACTTGCTGTGGCGTCGACAGGATCAATGCCCGCGAACAGCCGAGTGCCCGCACTTCGTCGGCCACCGCATGGCTCGCGCCGATGCCGAACCGCACGCGGACGCGTGCCGTGCGGGCGGTGAACTCGGGCTGGAATACGGACATCGGCTTGACCCCATTGGCCCGCCCTTGATGCACTATGCCACAAGGCTATTGTATCGAAGTTCAGTCTCTTTGTATAACTTCAGGTTATGAAGATTGACTCCGAACACCTTGTGATCCTGGCAGCGGTGCTTGATGGCGGTGGCGTCGTCGAAGGTGCCGCAAGCATTGGCAAGTCGCAGCCGTCGGTCTCGCGCACGCTAGCGCTCCTAGAGGCCAGGATCGGCGAGCCCTTGTTTGACCGGACGCGGCGCCCGCTCAAACCCTCGGAACTTTGCGAAACCCTGGCGGCGCAGGGCCGCCGGGTGCTGGAGGCACAGCGCGCCGCAACCGAAGCGCTAGATCGGCACCGAAGCGGCAAAGCAGGGGTGTTGCGCGTCGGCGGCTCACCGTTCTTCATGGATGGGGTCGTCGCTCCGCGCGTTGCCGAGTTCCAAATGCAGCACCCCGACGTGCGGATCGAACAGCGCTATGGGTATGCGCCAGAGCTTTTGCCGCTTTTGG
>CANHLE010000101.1 GCA_947461435.1 Paracoccaceae bacterium
CGCCCCAGATATGCAGACTGCTTGATCTCAGGGTCAAGCCTTACCGCTTTTGCAGACAAAATGTCGCGACAATCCAGCAAAACGACGAAGAAACCCAACGGCACATCTTCGCTTTTACCTTGTTTCGCCGAACCATAGCCCTACTGTTCACCCATCAGATCGGTATCAGCCCGACGCTCAGACCCCAGCAGGAGGACATCCCATGAAAAAACACCTACTTCTCTCCACAATCCTCAGCCTGTCATTGGCCGGATCCGCCTTTGCGGCCACGGTCGATGCTGCCGACAAACTGGCAGACACCCAGACGTTCAGCTTCTGGCTGCTCGATTCCATCACCACGCTGGATCCGCAGTTGATCGAATCCGTCGAAGACAGCGATGTGGCCCGCCAGTTGTTCGAAGGCCTTTACACCGAAGATGGCACGGGCGAACTCGTGGATGCCGGTGCGATCAGCTATACCGTTTCTGACGACAAGATGACCTACACCTTCAAACTGCGCCCCGAGGCCAAATGGTCCAATGGTGATCCCGTCACTGCCAATGACTATGTCTATGCCTGGCAGCGTCTGGTCGATCCGGCCACTGCGTCTTCGTATTCGTGGTACATGGAACTGATGCAGGTTGAAAATGCCACGGCGGTGATCGCGGGCGAAAAGCCTGCGGCCGATCTCGGCGTCAAGGCCGTGGATGATCTGACCCTTGAGGTCAAGTTGACAACCCCTTTGCCGTATTTCCGCAAGATGCTGGTCCATTCCTCGGTTCTGCCCGTGCACAAGGCCAGCATTGATGCCAATGGCCAGAAATGGACAGAACCGGGCGTTCTGGTGGGCAATGGCGCCTATACCCTGACCGAACACAAGCCCGGCGAAAAGGCCGTGGTCACGCGCAACCCGCTTTATTGGAACAACGCAGCAACCGTCATCGAATCCGGCAGCTTCCTGACCGTGAACGATGAAAACATCGCTTTCACCCGCTATGAGGCGGGCGAGCTGGATACCGTCGGCATCCCGACGGGCATGTATCCGCAACTGTCGGCAGATCGCCCGGCCGAAGCGTCCTCGGCCCCGCGCGCCTGCACCTACTACTATTTGCTGAACATGGACCCCGAAAAAGGCCCAGAGGCGCTGAAGAACGTCAATGTCCGCAAGGCGCTTTCTTATGCGGTCGACCGCGATATTCTGGTGGAAAAGGTTCTGCAATCGGGCCAGATCCCGGCCTACACGCTGACGCCCGCCGCCATGGCCGGTTTCACCGTTCCTTCGGTGGACTATGCCACAATGACGCAGGAAGCCCGCAACGAAGAGGCCAAGAAACTGCTCGCCGAAGCCGGGTTTACCCCCGAAAATCCGCTTAAACTGACGCTGAACTACAACACCTCCGAAGGGCATAAATCCATCGCCGTTGCCATTCAGCAGTTCTACAAAGCGGTTGGCGTGGAACTGACGCTGAACAACATGGAATGGCAGGTCCATTCCGATATCATGCACGAGCGGACCTATGAATTGGCACGCTCCGCTTGGTGCGGTGACTATAACGAAGCCTCGACCTTCCTCGATCTGTTCACGTCGTCCTCGGGCTTCAACGACGTGGCCTACCTGAACGCCGACTACGACAAGTTGATGGCCGACAGCAAAACCATGGAAGATCCGCAGCCGAACTATACCCAAGCCGAACAGATCCTCGCGGCCGACATGCCGATCATCCCGATCTATCACTACACGTCGTCGCGGATGCTCAAGACCGACGTGCGCGGCTATCCGAAAAAGAACGTCTTCGGCACCTGGTATCTCAAGGAACTCTATCGCGTCGCAGAATAAGCAACGCCTTTGATCACCTGATCAGAGGGGGCATAAGCCCCCTCTGACAGCCTATAGGGATATCGGATGTTCAGCTTCATTGCCCGGCGCCTGCTTATCGCGGTGCCCACCTTGCTTCTATTGATCGTCATCTCGGCCGTGCTGATGCATGCCGCACCCGGCGGTCCCTTCAACTCCGAGCGCAAACTTCCCGCCGAGGTTGTGGCCAATCTTCAGGCAAAATACGGGCTGGATCAGCCGCTTTATCTGCAAATCTGGACCTATATCCGCGATCTGGTGCTGCATTTCGATTTCGGCCCTTCGTTCAAATACAAGGATCGCACGGTCAACGACATCATCGCGCAGGGCTTTCCCGTCACCCTCGTCTACGGATTTTGGAGCTTTGTTATCGCCACAATCCTCGGCATCGGGGCCGGGGTGATTGCGGCCATTCGGCAAAACACCCCGACAGATTACCTTGTGCTGACCGTCGCAATCATCGGCGCGGTGCTGCCCGGCTATGTGATCGCCCCGATTCTTGTGCTGGTCTTCACGCTGAAACTGGGCTGGCTGCCCGGCGGCGGGTGGGAAGACGGCGAATGGCGCTATCTGGTCATGCCGGTGATCGCCTTGTCCACCGGCTACATCGCTTCCATCGCGCGTCTGATGCGCTCTTCCATGCTGGAAACCTTGAATTCCAACTTCGTGCGCACCGCGCGCGCCAAGGGCCTGCCCGAATGGAAGGTGATCACCCGCCATGTGATGAAACCCGCCTTGTTGCCGATCCTGTCTTATCTTGGTCCTGTCTTTGTGGGCATGGTCACCGGATCGGTGGTGATCGACATGTATTTTTCGACCGGCGGCATCGGCAAAAGCTTTGTCGACAGCGCGCTGAACCGCGACTATTCGGTCATGCTGGGTGTCACGCTTCTGGTCGGCGCCCTGACCATTTTGTTCAACCTGATCGTGGATGTGCTTTATGCCTTCATCGATCCAAAAATCCGGTATTAACCTATGGTCACCGCAAATCTTCGCGCAGGCGATCTGTCCCGGATCACCGACATGGCCGAGGTCAAGGGCCGCTCGCTGTGGGCCGATGCCCGCAAAAGGTTCATGCTGAACAAGGCCGCCGTGGCCAGCCTGTTCGTGCTGATCTTCATCACCCTCTTCTCGTTCGCGGGCGAAAGCATCGCACCATGGACCAACGAAGAGATTGACTTTAACGTCATCGGGTCCGCTGACACCAAAGGCATGCCCTCCATCGCCAGCGGGCATTACTTTGGCACAGATGATCTGGGGCGCGATCTGTTTGCCCGCTCGGCCCAAGGCACCCGGATCTCGCTGATGGTCGGCTTTGTCGGCACCTTCATCGCCGTTCTGGTGGGCACGGTTTATGGCGCGGTCTCGGGCTATGTTGGCGGGCGCACCGATGCCATCATGATGCGCATCGTCGATATCCTGTCGGCCATTCCCTATATGTTCGTCCTGATCTTGCTGTTGGTCATGTTCGGGCGATCCATGTTCATGATCTTTGTCGGAATTGGCCTGCTGTCCTGGCTGGGCATGGCCCGTATCGTGCGCGGCCAGACCCTCAGCCTCAAGCACAAGGAATACATCGAGGCGGCCCGTGCCTCGGGCGTGTCATCGTGGAAGATCATCCTTCGGCATATCCTGCCCAACCTTCTGGGCGTGGTCGCGGTTTATACCACCTTGCTGATCCCCGACATGATCATGGCCGAAAGCTTCATCTCGTTTCTGGGGCTGGGCGTGCAAGAACCGCTGACCTCGCTTGGCGCGCTGATTTCCGAAGGCTCCAAATCCATCGTACAAGGCTCTTTGTGGCAACTGTATTTCCCCTTGGCGTTTTTCACCGTCACGCTCTACGCCTTCTATTTCGTCGGCGATGGCCTGCGCGACGCGCTTGACCCAAAGGATCGCTGAGATGGCTTTGCTGGACGTGAAAGATCTGGGCGTCACCTTCGCCACAAATGACGGTACCGTCACCGCCGTCAATGGGGTGTCCTTTTCGCTGGAGCGGGGTGAAACCCTTGGGATCGTGGGGGAAAGCGGCTCCGGCAAATCGCAGCTTTCCTTTGCCATCATGGGGCTTTTGGCCAAAAATGGCCGGGCCACCGGCTCGGTTCGCTTTGAAGGCCAAGAGATATTGAACGCGGCCCCTGCGGTGATCAACCCGCTTCGGGCGGTGCATATATCGATGGTCTTTCAAGATCCGATGACCAGCCTGAACCCCTACATGCGCGTCTCCGATCAGATGGCCGAGGTTCTGACCCACCACAAGGGCATGTCCAAGGCGGATGCGGTGACGGCCTGCGTGCGGATGCTGGATGCGGTGAAAATCCCCGATGCAAAGGGCCGGATCCGGCTTTATCCGCACGAATTTTCCGGCGGCATGCGCCAGCGGGTGATGATCGCCATGGCGCTGCTGTGCCGCCCCGATTTGCTGATCGCCGATGAACCCACAACGGCGCTGGATGTGACGGTGCAAGCCCAGATCATGGCCCTGCTGCGCGAACTTCAGGCCGAATTCGGCATGGCAACCATCCTGATCACCCATGATCTTGGCGTCATCGCGGGCTTTTGCCGCGATGTCATGGTGCTTTACGGCGGTCAGGTGATGGAGCGCGCCCCGGTCGATCCCCTGTTTGAAACCCCCTCACACCCCTATACCCGCGGCCTGATCAGTGCGATTCCGCGGGTAGATACGCATGGCGAGACGCTGGTCACCATCCCCGGAACCCCGCCCAACATGCTGCGCGCGCCCAAAGGCTGCCCCTTTGCGCCGCGCTGCGCCTATGCCGGGGCGGATTGCGACGATCACCTTGCCCCGCTCACCGCCTTTGCCCCGGGCCGCCTGCGGGCCTGTAACCGCAGTCTGGAGGAATTGGCATGACCGCCCCGCTTTTGGATGTCCGCGACCTGCGCGTTTCGTTCCACATCCGCCGTGACGGTGACATGCCCTGGACCAAGCCGCGTGAGCTTAAGGCGCTCAACGGCGTGAATTTCACGTTGAATGCGGGCGAAACCCTAGGAATCGTGGGGGAATCTGGCTGCGGAAAATCCACACTGGCCCGCGCCCTTATTCAGATGGTGCCCGCCACCGGCAAAGTCATCTGGCAAGGTCAGACCGATCTTCTGACCCTCAGCCCGCATCAGATGCTGGCCTATCGCTCTCAGGTGCAAATGGTGTTTCAAGACCCCCTTGCCAGCCTTAATCCGCGCATGTCCGTCGGCTCAATCATTGCCGAACCGCTGCGCACCCATCATCCTGAACTGTCCCAAGCGCAGGTCAAACAGCGCGTTCAGGAAATGATGGAACGCGTGGGCCTGTTGCCCAACCAGATCAACCGCTATCCCCACGAATTTTCGGGCGGCCAATGCCAGCGCATCGGCATTGCCCGGGCGCTGATCGTGGGGCCGAAACTTCTGATCTGTGACGAACCTGTGTCGGCGCTGGATGTCTCAATTCAGGCGCAGGTGATCAATCTTCTGGCCGAATTGCAGCGCGATCTTGGGTTGGCGATGATCTTCATCGCGCATGATCTGTCGGTGGTCAAACACATCTCTGACCGCGTCATGGTGCTGTATCTGGGCCGAACGATGGAACTGGCCGAGTCTCAGGCGCTTTTCGCCCATGCCGCCCATCCTTACACAAAGGCGCTGCTCTCGGCGGTGCCGATCCCGGATCCCGTCAAGGAACGGGCAAAAACGATGATCCCGCTAGAGGGCGACCTGCCATCGCCCATGGCCCCGCCCTCGGGCTGTGTGTTCCGCACCCGCTGTCCCATCTCCCAAGACCGCTGCGCGCGCGAGGTTCCGGCCCTACTGGGCATCGGGCACGAAGTGGCCTGCCACCGCGTGAACGCCGCAACCTTGGAAACCGTCTAACCGGCTGGCGTCGGCGCGGGCCGTTCTGCGGTCGGGGCAGCGGCAAAATAATCCGGAAAACACATCGCCAAGGCGGCCTCGACCGTGCGCTGCGCTTCGGCCACAGAATAGGTCGGGGCCGTGGTCATCATGTCCAGCCACGTCCCCTGCACCACCAAACGCAGCATCCGCCCGGCCAGAACAGGGTCCAAGGCCGTGCCCGCTGGCGGTGTCAACGCTGCGCAAATTCGTTCCAGTTGCCGGATATAAGCGTCATCCTTGTCGCCGCAGACCTGCTGATACAGCGGGCGGCTTTGGGCCTCGCCCCAAAAGGCGCACCACGCGGCCAAGCGCCCGGGCTCGATGATCGGGGCGTTGAAATCGGCCGCCATCATGGCCCGTAATTGATCAGCAGGGTGCGGTCCGGCTGCGGCCAAGGCTACTTGCCAGTTCAGGTGATATTCCTCTGCCAGATAGGACAGCGTTTCGCGGAAAAGATTCTCTTTGGTTTCGAAATGCCAAAGGATCAGGCCGTGGCTTAACCCGGCGCGGCGGGCAACTTGGGTCAGGGTTGTCCATGCAAGGCCCTGCGCCGCAATCGTGTGGATCGTCGCCTCGATCAATTGCACGCGCCGTGCGTCCCGGCTCATGGTGCGGGGCGGGCGCTCGGGCGCATCAACGGGGGCAGGGTCCTCGGTCATCACAGGCTTTCGTCTACACACACAGACGAACTCTCTAAAACTGATTGACAGACCAGTCAATCAAAGGTTCACTCCACCGCAACTGACCATGTCTTTCGGCCGCGAACGGTGCCGCAACTGGTGCCGCGCGCGGGCAAACCCCATGATCTGCCAAAGTCCTTGGCCAAGAAAAGTGTGCTGCCATGTCGCTTGATCTGCCCTTTGCTACGCTACCCACCCCCACTGACTGGGATCGGGGGGGGTTGCCGGCCTGGACCTATCATTCGGATGCGATCTTCGCGCTGGAACGCGATCATGTCTTTCTGAACCATTGGCAAGTGGCCGGCCATCTCAGCGATGTGCCCGCGCCGGGCGATTGGCTTTCCTTCGATCTTCTGGGCGAACGGGCGGTCATCATGCGCGGTCAAGATGGTCTGGTCCGCGCCTTTCACAATCTGTGCCGCCATCGCGGGGCCCGCGTGGTCGACGGCCCACAGGGCCAATGCCGGGGGGCCATCGTCTGCCCGTTTCATGGCTGGGTCTATAATCTGGATGGCACGCTGCGCGGCCCGGCCCGCCCCGAAAGCTTTGGCGAGATGGCGCGGGACGAATTTCACCTCAAACCGATCGAGCTTGAGGTGTTTCACGGATTTATCTTTTTGCGCTTCTTCCCCGGCCCGCAACCCTCGGTCGCGCAGGTCATGGCCCCGTTTGATGCCGATTTCGCCGCCTACCGCGCCGAGGCTGTTTTGTCCGTGGGCGCCGCCACTTGGATGACCGACCTGCCGGTCAATTGGAAATCGGTGCGCGATGTCGACAACGAAGGCTATCACGTGGCCCTCGCGCATCCCTCATTGCAAGAACTCTATGGCCGCGACTACCGCGATCATCAGCTGGCGGGCTGGATCAACTTTTCGCGCGGCGTCTTCGGCGACAAACCGGGGCGGCGCTGGTCCGTCCGCGAATATGTCAAAACGTCAGAAGATCCCCCGGGTCTGCCCCCCCATCTGGCCAAGGCCTGGACCTATTATGGCCTGTTTCCGGCCATGGTCTTTGCCTTCACCCCCGAAGGCGTTCAATTTTACCACGAACTGCCCTTGTCGGCGACGCAGACACGCCTGACGGGCCGCCAGTATCGCCACGCCGAGGAAACCCGCAAACAGCGGCTGGCGCGCTATCTGGCCGCGCGCATCGACCGCGACACCTCGGCCGAAGATCAACAATTGACGATCTGGTCGAACGAATCGATGAAAAGCCAAGCCTTTGACGGCTTTCACTTGTCCGATCTGGAATATGGATTGCGGTCCCACCACGACGCCCTGCGCGCCTTGGTTCCCGTCATGACATTGTCCGCGCCCCCGAACGAAGCTGAAATTCCACGGATAAATGCGGAAATGCTTTGTGGCGGCTAACGCCTGTGTAAACTGCCTCAACCGCCCATCTGCGGCCCGATCTGCGAAGGACATTTCATGAAGCTGACCCGTCGTTCCACCCTTGCCGCCCTGACAGGCGGCTTGGCCGCCCCGTGGGTGCGTCCCTCTTGGGCGCAATCTGGCTCTTTGAATGTCTACAACTGGGCCGATTACATCGGCGAGACGACCATCGCCGATTTCAGCGCCGAAACCGGGATCGATGTCGTCTACGACCTTTATGCCAGCGCCGAGGAAATGCAGGCGAAACTTCTGACGGGGTCAACGGGGTATGATGTGGTCTTGCAGGCGGGCCTGACCCTTCCGATGATGGTGAAGGCTGGGGTCTATCAACCGCTGGATCGCAGCAAGCTGACAGGCTGGTCCAACCTTGATCCGCAGATCCTGAAGATTGTCGAAGGTTTTGATCCGGCGAACGCGTTCGGCGCGCCCTACACTTGGGGCTCGGTCGGGATGACCTTCAACCTTGATCTGATCAAGGATCTGCTGCCCGGCGCCGATCTTGAATCGCTCGATACGATCTTGCTGCCACAAAATGCCGAAAAACTGGCGGCCTGCGGGTTGTCGCTGCTCGATAGCCCCACCGATTGGGGCTTTATGGTGCTGAAGTACTTGGGCATCGATCCCGATACCGCCGGAGAGGCAGAGTACCGTAAATTGGCCGAGGCGATGGCGCCCATCCGCCCCTTTGTCACGACCTTTGACAACACCAACTACATGACAACCCTGCCCAACGCCGAGGTCTGCGCGGTAAACAGCTGGTCCGGCGACTACGGCGTCGCCAAGGCCCGTGCGGCAGAGGCCGGGATTGACATCAACCTTGCCTATTTCGTGCCGAAATCCGGCGCTCCGGCTTGGTTTGACCTGTGGTGCATCCCGGCGGATGCGGCCAATGTCGACAACGGCTATCGCTTTATCGACTATATGCTGCGCCCGGATGTGGTGGCCAAATGCACCGATTACACGGGATACGCCAATGCCAACAAGGCGGCGACGGCCCTTGTCGATCCCGCCATCGCCTCGGATCCGGCGGTCTATCCGGACGCGCAAACCTTGGCGCGTCTGTACACGCCCAAACCCCAAACCGCCGAGCAAGAAGAAATGCTGACCAGAATCTGGACGGAGATCAAGACAGGTGGCTGAACCTGCCCCAGACTCGGCCTTCTTGCGTATTGAAGGCGTCTCCAAGACCTTTGGCACGTTTCAAGCCGTCCGCGACGTCACCTTGTCTGTGCAGCGCGGAGAGATCTTTTCGCTGCTTGGCGGGTCGGGCTGCGGCAAGACCACCTTGCTGCGCATGCTGGCCGGTTTTGAAACGCCCAGCGCAGGCCGCATTTTTCTGGACGGACGCGACATGGCCGGTGTCCCGCCTTGGTCGCGCCCGGTGCACATGATGTTTCAATCCTATGCCCTGTTTCCGCATATGTCTGTGGAACAGAACATCGGGTACGGACTGAAACACGAAACCATGACCAAAGCCGAACGTGCAGGCCGCGTGCGCGACATGCTGGACCTTGTGCAACTGTCGCCCTTGGCGCTGCGCAAACCCCACCAGATTTCCGGCGGTCAGCGCCAAAGGGTGGCCTTGGCGCGGGCACTGGCCCGCCAGCCCAAGCTTTTGCTGTTGGACGAACCCCTTGCCGCCTTGGACAAAAAGCTGCGCGAACAGACGCAGTTTGAACTCATGTCCATTCAACAACGCACGGGCGTCACCTTCATCGTGGTCACCCATGATCAGGAAGAGGCGATGACCCTATCCGACCGCATCGCGGTGATGGACCGCGGAGAGGTCAGGCAAGTCGGCAGCCCCACCGAAATCTACGAATATCCCGCCAGCCGCTTTGTGGCCTCGTTCATCGGGTCGATCACCTCGATGGAGGCCACGATCAACGGCCGTTCTGCCGAGGGGCGCATGGATCTGAACGTGCCCGCGCTGGGCGGCGTGGTTCAGGTGCGCGATATGCCCAGTTTTGCCGACGGGCAGGGGGTCACCTTGGCCCTGCGTCCGGAAAAGCTGCAGATTTCCAAAGATCGGCCGCCGGGGCCAAATGCCATCGCGGGCTTGGTCAAGGATCTGGCCTATTTCGGAAAGGACAGTTTGTACCGCATTGCCCTGCCGTCAGGCGCCTTGGTTCAAGTCCACGCGGTCAACCTGCGCCGCGGCGATGAAGCGTCCCGCGTGGCCGACTGGGATGATCAGGTCTGGCTGTCGTTCGATCCCACGTCCGCCATCGTGCTGGGGGATTAGGTGCGCCGCGGTCTTGCACATTGGTTTGATCGCCGCGGCTGGTCCGATCTGATCATTTCCGTGCCCTATCTTTGGCTATCCTTCTTTTTTCTGGTGCCGTTCCTGATCGTTCTGGCCATGTCAGTGGCAACCAAAAGCCCGACAGCCCCGCCCTTTTCCTTTGGCGGCGACTATCCTTTGGTCAATCTGGAGGGTTATGCGCGGTTGGTGTCAGACGGGCTGTACCTGCGCGCTTTCCTGACATCGGTCTGGAATGCGGGTGTGGCCACGGTCTTTTGCCTGCTGCTTGGCTACCCCATGGCCCTGGCGCTGACGCGCGTGTCGCGCAGTTGGCGCAACATCCTGTTGATGCTGGTGATCTTGCCGTTCTGGACCTCTTTCTTGCTGCGGGTCTATGCGTGGATGGGGCTGATGGGAAAATCCAGCTGGTTCAATGTCCTGCTCACCGATCTTTGGAATGGGGCGGTGCCTGTCGCTTGGGCGGTCAAATCCCTGCCCATGATGCACAGCAATTTCGCGGTCATCCTTGTGATGGTCTATACCTATCTGCCCTTCATGATCCTGCCCCTCTATGCCAGTCTTGAACGGCTGGATCCCACCTTGGACGAGGCGGCGCTGGATCTGGGCTCGCGGCCTTGGCAGGTTTTTCTGGATGTGACGCTGCCGCAATCGCTTCCCGGTTTGATCGCGGGGGGACTGCTGGTGTTCATTCCGGCGGCCGGGGAACTGGTGATCCCCACCTTGGTGGGCGATTCCGCCGCCCCGATGATCGGCCGGGTGATTTCAGACGAGTTTTCTTCGGCCCGCGATTGGCCCATGGCCAGCGCCGTGGCGGTCGCGCTTTTGGTACTGATGGTGGTGCCGACCATGATCTACACCCGCTATCAAGCCAAATCCGAAGGTGCCAAATGACGCGCCGCCCGGTCTTCTTGCTCAGCGTTCTGGCCTTTGGGTTTGCCTTTTTCTATGTGCCGATCCTGTCGATGATCATCTATTCCTTCAATGCCTCGCGCCTTGTCACGGTGTGGGGGGGCTTTTCGACAAAATGGTACCGCGCCCTTTTGTCCAACACACAGGTCGTTGAAGCCTTGATCCTGTCCTTGAAAATCGCGCTCGTCTCGGCCTCGATCGCCACGATCTTGGGCACAATGGCCGGAATTGCCTTGGTCCGGTTTACCAAGTTTCGCGGCAGAACCCTGTTTTCGGGCCTCGTCACCGCACCCCTCATCATGCCAGAGGTGATCACAGGCGTGTCCTCCTTGATTTTCTTCCTGCTTCTGGCGCAGTGGATCGGCTGGCCCGCCCAACGCGGATTTGTGACCATCACGTTGGCCCACATCACCTTTTCAATGGTCTTTGTGACCACGATTGTTCAGGCGCGTCTGCTCCAATCGGACCGCGCCATCGAAGAGGCAGCGATGGATCTGGGCTCGCGCCCGTGGCAGGTCTTGTTTGACATCACGCTACCGGTCATCTCTCCGGCGATTTTGTCCGGCTGGCTGTTGGCCTTCACGATTTCGCTCGATGACGTGGTGATCACCTCGTTCACCACAGGCCCCGGATCCACCACCTTGCCGTTGTTGATCTGGTCCAAGGTCAAACTGGGCGTGACCCCGGATATCAACGCATTGGCCACCTTGATGGTCCTGTTTGTCGGCGTGGGGGTGCTTGGCGCAGGGATCGTGATGAACCGCACCGAGGCGCGGCGCATCGCCGACGCGCAATTGGCCTACAGGTCCGGCCAATGACCGGTCTGCTGGACATTCCCCTTGGGGCAAAGGGAAGCGGGCGCGCCCGATACGCCCGGGCGATGATCTTGCACCGCGATAATCAGATCACCTTTGCCCAACTTGAAGCGTACCGCGTGGCCGCCGCCGATGATTCCCTCGGCCCGGCCCCCACCTTTGCCGACCGCGCCTTGCCGCTGCCCGTTCTGCCCGCCCCCGCCCCGGCAGCCGTGATCCTCGCCCTGATCGACGAGGCCGACCGGTATCTTGCCACCCTTCCGGGCCCGGGCGTGGCCGAGGTGCGTGCCGGTATCGCCCGGCACCGCTTTGGCCCGGTTCTGCCCACCGCGCCGGGCATCTCACAGGTCGTGGATCAGCATTTGCCGCAGGCCGTTGCTGCGCTGGACTTGTCGCATCCGGCCCTCAGCGCCTGTTTGCTGGCCGCGGCCCCGCTTTTGAACTGGACGGCCTACGTCGGGTATGATCCGGCCCGGATCGGGTCAGATTTCTTGGCCGGCAATGCCTATGCCACGCTGATCGGCCCGCAGGCCCCCATCGCCGCTCAGGGGTTTGAATTGGGTTTGTTTGTCATCGCCCCGCAGGTCTTGTACCGCGATCATCATCATGCCGCGCCAGAGCTTTACGCCCCCCTGACCGGCCCGCATGGATGGCGTTTTGGCCCCGGCCGGCCGCTTGTGATCAAACCCGCCCACAGCCCGGTCTGGAACCCGCCGCATCA
>CANHLE010000102.1 GCA_947461435.1 Paracoccaceae bacterium
CGCCCCGGGCGGAGCCGACCGCCGCCGCGCCCCGCGCCCGGCCGCGCGTGGTGCGCAGCCGTCTTGGCACAGATGATCTGGAGGCCGCCGAATGAGCCGCCTGCCCCGCAAATCTGGCCCCGGAACCCTTGTGATCTTGTCGTTGCTTCTGGCCTCTTCCGGGGCCATGCGCCTTGGGGCCGAAGCCGGGCAAGCCCTTGCCGAAAGCGATTCGGCCCCCACTGAAACGGGGAGTGAAGGGGATCTTGCCTCGTCCGAGGCGGGCGCGGTTCCCGCCGAATGCCCGGCCCCGCCTGCCGCTTTGGCGGCCGCATTGGCCGAACGATCTGCCGAAATTGACAACAAATCCGCCGCGCTTGAAGAGCGGATGGCCGCCCTTGCCTTGGCCGAAGAGGCGATCACGGCGCGCATGGCCGAACTGGAAACAAGCGAGGCAAAACTGCGCGACACCCTGTCCATCGCGGACGGGGCGGCCGAGGAAGATCTGGTTCGCCTGACCGCTGTCTACGAGGCGATGAAACCCAAGGATGCGGCGGCGCTGTTTGAAACGATGGAACCTGAATTTGCAGCCGGTTTTCTGGGCCGGATGCGGCCCGAACTCGCCGCGCTGGTTCTTTCGGGGATGTCGCCCGAAACGGCCTATACCCTCTCGGCGCTGATCGCGGGGCGCAACGCGCTTGCGCCAAAGCAATAACCCCCCGGGGTCAGAGAATCTTAACCCGCGGCTGGCACAGTGTGCCTTGGAATCTGAAGGGGTTGATCAATGTTCGGGGTAATCGGAATCGTCGTCATCCTGGTGATGGTCTTTGGCGGTTTTATCATGCACGGCGGCCATATGGAGCCGATCTTGGAGGCATTGCCCTTTGAGATGATCATGATCGGCGGTGCGGCCGTGGGTGCCTTTTTGGTGTCCAACGATCTGGCCGCAGTCAAGCACACGGCCAAGGATGTGGGGAAGGTGTTCAAGGGGCCCAAGTGGAAACCCGGAGATTACCGCGATCTTCTGTGCCTTCTGTTCGAACTGATCCGCGTTGCACGCGACAATCCCGTGGCGTTGGAAGAGCATATCGAAAGTCCTGACGGGTCCAGCATCTTTGGCAAATACCCCAAGATCCAGCATGACCACGAAACGGTGGATCTGATCGCTGACACGATGCGGGCGGCCTCGATGAACTATGACGACCCCCATCAGGTTGAAGAGGTGTTGGACAAACGGGTTGAGGCGGCGTTGAACCATGCGCTGCATTCCAGTCACGCCCTGCAGTCCATGGCAGATGCCTTGCCGGCGCTTGGCATTGTTGCGGCGGTTCTGGGCGTGATCAAGACCATGGGGTCTTTGGACCAGCCCCCGGAAATTCTGGGCGCGATGATCGGCTCGGCCCTTGTGGGAACGTTTCTGGGCGTGTTTCTGGCCTATGGAATCATGGGGCCTTTCGCGGCACGGGTGAAAACGGTGGTGGAGGATGACGGACATTTCTATCAGTTGGTCCGCGAGGTTCTGGTGGCCAATCTGCATCGTCACCCGCCGAATATCTGCATCGAAGTTGGCCGCCAGAACACCCCTCACCACGTTCGGCCGAGCTTTTCGGAACTCGAAGAATCGCTGCGCGCCCTGAAGCAAGAGGCCGCCTGACATGCGGGGGCTTGCCCTTGGTCTGGCCTTGTTGGCCGCGCCGGCATGGGCGGCGCCCGCCCGCGTTCTTTCGGGCGAACACGACGGGTTCACGCGGCTGGTCGTGGAACTGCCCGCCCCCTCTGCCTGGACATTGGGGCGCAGCGCCGATGGATACGCCCTGCGCCTGGACGGATCCGACGGGGAATATGACCTGAGCCAAGCGTTCAAACTGATCGGTCGCAGCCGCATTGCGGCGCTGGCTGCGGATGCGCAGACGGGCGACTTGTATCTGGCGCTGGCGTGCAACTGCCACGTGGAGCCTTTTGAGTTTCGCCCCGGCATCATTGTCCTTGATCTGAAGGATGGCCCGCCCGCCAAGGACTCGCTTTACGAACAAGAGTTGCCCGGCGCGGCCATGACCGAAATCGCCATCGCAGAGCCGCAAAGCCTTCCCAAAGCGAATCCTGAACAGGTTGATGCCTTTGCGCAGGCTTGGGTTGATACGGCGCTTGGCATCAAGCCCCCGGCCGACAATCCGATAGAGGCGGCGCCATCGGAACTGCCCCGATCGGCCCTGCTGGACCCCGGACTTACGCCCTTGCGCGACGATCTGGTGCGCGAAATCAGCCGCGGTGCCGCCACAGGGGTGGTGATGATGGATCTGCCTGAAGGCGCGCCAATGCCGACCGAATCCCAACCGGATGAAACGGATGATCAATCGCGCGTCGGACTTGAAAACCTGGGTGCGCTGCCGCAAGTCCGCATCGAGGGGACGGCCGCGGAAACGGCTGATCTGGCGCAAGATGGCGAAAACTGCCCCCAGGATGCGCAGCTTGATCTGGAATCTTGGGGCGATGATCGGCCGGTTTGGGATCAGATATCGCAGGTCCGGTCGGACCTTGTCGGCGAATTTGACCGACCCAACCCCGAGGCCGTTGTAAAGGCTGTCAAACTTCATCTGTTCATCGGATTTGGCCAAGAAGCCAACGGTCTTTTGAAAAGCTTTGGGTCCGACGATCCGGATGCAAGATTGTGGTCAAGCCTGGCCCATATCATTGACGATTCGCCCGATCCAGACCCGGCCTTTGCCGGGCTGGAGGCGTGTGAAAGCGCGGCCTCACTTTGGGCGATCCTGACGCGGCCTCAGGAGCCGACACTGCGGCCGAATTTGCCCGCGATCCAACGCAGCTTTTCAGCGCTGCCAATGCGGTTGAGGCAAGAGGTTGGCCCGCGACTGATTGAAACCTTGATCTCTTTGGGTGAAGCGGAGGCTGTGGATGTGGTGGCCAATGCCATCCGCCGCGCCGGTGACCCAAAGGACCGCGACATTGCCTTGATGGAGGCCGAAGTTGCCGCAAGTGACGGTGCGTTTGCAGAAGCTGACGGACTTTTGAAACCTTTGCTGGACGATCCGGGGCCTAACACCCCAGAGGCGCTTGTTGCCTTTATCGAAGGGCAGGCCGCGCGCGGATTGCCTGTTCCACCCGAAACCTTGGCCGAGATCGACGCCTATGCGATGGAGCGCACCTCTGGCCCGGAGGGGGCCAAGTTTCAGCGGGCCTTGGTCTTGGCCTTGGCCCTGACAGGGCAGTTCAAACAGGCCTTTGAAACGGGCGCATCCATGCCCGAGATTCAGGCCGATCTTTGGCGCCTGTTGGCCGCACTTGGAACAGATGATGCCATTTTGGAACAGGCCAGCGTGATGCCCGGCAGCGCAGCCCCCGAATCTGCCCGGCCAATCGCTTCTGAACTTGCAGAGCGGTTCCTGCGTCTTGGCTTGCCCGGTCAGGCCCAGATCTGGTTGGCGGGCGCACAAAGCGTTGATCGTATGCTGGCCGCCCAAATTGCTGTGGCCAACAGCGACGGTCTGTCGGCGCTGACCTATCTGGAAGGTCTGGATACCGACGCGGCAAGGGCATTGCGCACCGAGGCCAAGGTGTTGATCGGCGATGATATTTCCGTTGCCGCCGACCTTGCCGTTGCGGGCGATGGCGCTGGCGAAACGGCGGCGCTTGCCCGGGCGCGTGACTGGCCCGCTTTGGAACAAAAGGGCCAGACCGAATGGCAGACGGCGGCCAAATCGCTGACGGCCCAGCCAGAGGCGGGGTTGGCCGGGCCTTTGGCCGAAGGTGCCGCCATCGCCGATCAGGCCCAGGCCACTCGTGATGCCGTCAAGGCGCTTTTGGCTACGGTTCCTGTGCCAGAAAATCCGGCCCCTTGAGGGCTTTGGTTACACTTCCGAAAGGACTTGCCCCCTAGGGTCACCTAGCGCCCAGACCCTGGGCTTAACCGGAGAATCCGATGCGCCGCCTGATTGCTTTGTTAGTACCGCTGGCCCTTTGGGCGCCGATTGGGGGGGCCGTTCAAGATCAGGCTGGTTTGTGCGATCAGGCCGCCGACCGCGCTGCGCGGATGTCTGGGGTGCCTCTTGATATTCTGATGGCGATTTCCCGTATCGAAACCGGGCGCGACACCGGTGGTGGGCTGCAACCTTGGCCATGGACGATCAATGTCGCCGGGGAAGGTGCGTTTTTTGACGATGCGCAATCAGCCTTGGACCATGCCGCCACCGTGTTGGACGCGGGCAGCGAAAACTTTGACCTTGGGTGCTTTCAGTTGAATTTTCGCTGGCACGGCGGTGCTTTTTCCACGCTAGATCAGATGATTGATCCACAAACCAATGCGCTTTATGCGGCGAATTTTCTGGCTGAACTCTACCAGACCACCGGAAGCTGGCCGCAGGCCGTGGGTCAATACCACTCGCAAACCGGCGAATTGGCAGAGGCATATCTTGCCAAGGTCGACGCGCTGTTG
The DNA here is from genome assembly GCA_947461435.1 of Paracoccaceae bacterium. GTDB lineage: Bacteria > Pseudomonadota > Alphaproteobacteria > Rhodobacterales > Rhodobacteraceae > CAIYZT01. Next base: position 4,430 of record CANHLE010000102.1, read on the forward strand.
GGGGGCGGGCTTGTTCCCGTTGGCGCCGCGCAAAGCCAGCTGGCAGATGGCACAGCGCCACCAGTTTTTAGGGAAAACACCTTTCCCTTGTTGATTGCCGGGGCGTCGGGGCAGGGCGGATCGATTGTGCCGCAAACCTCGTCGCGAGGGTCCTTGTTTGCATCGAATAACTGATCATGCCCCCCTATCTGCGCCCCGAAGTTCTGTTTCGCCCGACGATCCTGCTTGCCCTTGCCCTGATGGGGATCATCATCATGATGATCCTTCCGGTGCCGGCGTGGATGCTGGATGTGGGCCTTGCGCTGTCTTTTGCGCTGGCCATCTTGATGCTGACCGTGACCTTGTTCATCGAACGTCCGCTTGATTTTTCGGCCTTTCCGACGATCTTGCTGGCCAGTTTGATGCTGCGCCTGTCGCTGAACGTCTCGTCAACCAAACTGATCATTGGGCAGGGCCATACCGGAACGGGCGCCGCGGGGCACGTGATCGAAGGCTTTGCCGAATTCATCATGGGCGGCAATCTGATGCTGGGCATTGTTGTGTTCATCGTTTTGATGATCGTCAACTTTGTCGTCATCACGAAAGGCGCCGGCCGAATGGCCGAGGTTGGCGCACGTTTTGCCTTGGACGGGATGCCGGGCAAACAATTGGCGATCGACGCCGATATGGCCGCCGGGGCCATCACCCACGCCGAAGCGAAAGCGCGGCGCGAGCGGGAATTGGCGGAAACCAATTTCTTCGGGTCGCTGGATGGCGCATCGAAATTCGTCAAGGGCGATGCCGTGGCCGGTTTGATGATCACGCTTTTGAACATCGTGATGGGGCTGATCATGGGGGTGGCGTTTCACGACATGCCCTTGGGGGAAGCTTTTGAAACCTACGCCATCCTGACGGTTGGTGATGGTCTGGTGACGCAGATTCCGGCCGTGATCATTTCTGTGGCAGCGGCGCTGCTTTTGGCACGCGGCGGCAAGGAAGAGGCGACCGATGTTTCCTTCTTTGCGCAGTTGGGCCGATATCCCGGCGCTTTGGGCACCGTGTCTGCGTTGATGCTGCTGTTCGCGCTGGTGCCGGGGATGCCATTTCTTCCCTTTGTGGCGGGCGCCGGGATCTTGGCGTTTTCCGCCTTCAAGGCCGCCCGAAAACAAGATGAACAGGCCACAGCGCCCCCCGCCGTGGCGGCACCGGCGCCCAAGAAAACCTTGGGTGACATCCTTGATTTCGACGATATCCACATCGAGTTTGCCCCAAATCTGGTGGCCATGGTGCTGGACCCCGCCACGGGGCTGGATGCCCGCATCACGAACATGCGCAATCACGTCGCCTCACAATACGGTCTGATCCTGCCCGAAATTCGGCTGACGGATGAGGCCACGCTCGCCCCCGGCACTTACCGGATTCAACTGCAAGGCGTTGAGAGGGTGAAGGACAAGTTGATTCCAGACCGCGCCTTGGTCTTGCTGACGGAGGGTGTTCCTGCCCCTGATGGGTTGGACGTGAAAGAGCCGGTCTATGGCGCGCCCGCGCGGTGGATTTTGGCCGACGATCAGGAAGAAGCGGCCCTGCGGGGGTTGACCGTCGTCTCGGCGCCCGAGGTTTTGGCAACGCACCTGCTGGAGGTCATCCGAAACAACTTGGCGCGGCTTTTGTCGCTGCGCGGCCTCCGGCGCCTTCTGGATGAATTCACAAAGGTCACCGATCCTGCCCGCGCCGATGCCAACCGGCGTCTTCTGGAAGAACTGGTTCCCGAAAAAGTATCGATCGAGCTGCTGCTGACCGTCCTTCGTCTTTTGCTGGAAGAGCGGGTTTCGGTTCGAAATTTACCGCTGATCCTCGAATCTGCGGCCGAGGCGCGCAGTCTGGGATCGCCCGAAGCGGTGGCCGAACATGTTCGCCAACGGCTTGGATTCCAATTGGTGGCAGAGTTGAAGCGCGAAGATGGCACGATCCCACTGATTCAATTGGCGCCCGAATGGGAAAAGACCTTTGCCGCCCACCAGATTGATGGCGATCGCGGGATGCGCGATGTGGCGCTTCCACCAGATCAGTTTTCAAAACTGGCGAATGCGATTGCTGAAAAATTCCAAAAAGCCGCTGAAGCGGGCAACTTTCCGGCGCTTGTCACATCCACCTTGCGGCGGCGGTTTTTGCGCACCGTGACCGTGGCAAAGGGGCTGTCGGTTCCGGTCTTGTCTTACGAAGAGATCGGGATGGAGGCGCGGCCCGCCCTTGTTGGGGTGGTCGCCCCCTGATGGAACAGATTCTGCAAGTTGCCACCCAACTGTCGGGCCAGTCGCAAGAATGGCTTTGGGCGGCCCTGTTGGTCTTCTTGCGGGTGGGCACGGCCATGTCCTTGATGCCGGCCTTTGGCGAAACCGTGGTTCCGCAGCGTGTGCGGCTGGTCCTGTCTTTGGCCTTTACGGCCGTGGTCTTGCCCGCCACCCTGTCGCCCGAGATTGCGCCTCCGGGCGCCTTTGCCGCCGGGGCCGAGGTGATGGTGGGGCTGATGTTGGGCATTGGTCTGCGGATGTTCATCTTGGCGCTGCAAACGGCAGGCGCGATTGCGGCCAACGCCATGTCTTTGGCGCAGTTGTTTGGCGGCACCGGGCCAGAACCGCAGCCTGCCATGGGCAATCTGCTGACCATGGCCGCGCTGGCCCTTGCGGTTGCCGCGGGGTTGCATGTCAAGATCGCCAGTTTCTTTATTCTGTCTTATCAGATGCTTCCGGCCGGCGTGGCGATGGCGCAGACCGACGTCAGCCAATGGGGCATTGGCCAGATTTCGGCGTGTTTTGCCTTGGCGTTCAGTCTGTCTGCGCCTTTCGTGCTGGCATCGGTGGTTTATAACCTTGCCCTTGGCGTCATCAACAAGGCCATGCCGCAACTGATGGTAACCATGGTTGGTGCCCCGGTTTTGACGGGCGGCGCCTTGATGCTGATGATCGTGACCGCGCCGATGATCTTGGGCCTGTGGCAAAATGCCTTTGATGCCTTTTTGGCCCAGCCTTTGCGGATCCGCCCATGAGCGAGGACAACGACGACGAAAAGTCGCACGAACCCTCGCAGCGCCGATTGGACGAGGCGCGCAAGAAAGGCCAAATTCCAGCCTCGGCCGACCTTTATGGCGCTGGGTCTTTGGCTGGCCTTTTGGTCGCCGCATTGATTTTCGGCCCCAGCGCCCTGTCGCAAACCGGTCTTGCGGCGCAAGCCTTGTTGGATGATGCGGATCGTCTGGCCCCGCAGATTCTGCTGGCCCCGGGGGCGCGGTTGACTGGAATCGGGATCAGCCTTTTATGGCCCCTTGCGCCGTTTTTCCTGCTTCCGCTGGTATTTGTTGTGATCGCGGCTGTTCTTCAACAAGCCATGGTCTTGGCCCCGGATCGCATTACGCCGAAACTGTCCAAAATCTCGCCCCTGGCGATTGCCAAACAAAAGTTCGGCAAAGAGGGTCTGTTTCAATTTGGCAAAAGTGCCGTGAAGCTGGCCCTGATCTCGGCTCTTTTGGTCTATTTCACTCTAAGCAAGGGCGAAGAGATCATGACCAGTTTGCGCATGACGCCCGCGCAGGCCACCGTGGTCATGATGCAAATGATGAGCCAGTTCTTGATGCTGGCGCTGCTTTTCACCGTAATCGTGGGCGGCGTCGACTATGGTTGGCAAGTTTTGCAGCATTTGATGCGCAACCGTATGTCGCGCAAAGAACTGATGGACGAGATGAAGGACAGCGAAGGCGATCCGCATGTGAAAATGCAGCGGCGTCAGCGGGGTCAAGAAATTGCGCAGAACCAGATGCTGGCCGATGTGGCCAAGGCGGATGTCGTTATCGTCAACCCCACCCATTATGCCGTCGCCTTGAAGTGGAAACGCGGTGACAAGTCGGCTCCGGTCTGTCTGGCCAAGGGGGTTGACGAAATCGCAGCGAAAATTCGCGAACGGGCGGCGGAACATGGGGTGCCGTTGCACCGCGACCCGGCGACGGCACGGGCCATTTATGCAACCGTCGATATCGGCAAGCCCATAAAATCCGAACACTTCCGCGCGGTCGCAGCCGCCATCCGATTTGCCGAAACCATGCGCAAGAAAGCAAGAGGGTGGCAGAAATGACCGGGGAGGACCGCAAGAAACTGGCGCAGTTGCAGGGTCTTGCGCAGATGGTTCTGGATGCGCAACTGGCCGATCTGCGGGCCATCGCCCGCGCGCGGGCGGAAAGCCTGGCCCGTCTTGCGGATTTGAACCGGCCCTTTCCAGAGCTTGATCTGCATCCCGTCGCCGCCGCCGAGGCCGGACTAAGGTTTCAGCGCTGGGCTGATCTGCGGCGCACCGAGGTGAACGAGATCTTGGCCCGCCAGACCGTTCAGATGGAAGAGGCCCGCAGCGCGGCGCAAACGGCCTTTGGCCGATCGACCGCGTTGGCCCGGTTGCGGGATGCGAAACCTTAGCTGTCTTGCCGCGTGATGTCGGAAATCAGAACGTCTTTCACGCCTTTGCCCATGACGGATCGTGCGGCCTCGATCAGGGCTTTGCGCAGAAAAACCAGGTTCGACGAATCGGTAAAGGACCCGCGAAACCCGCCAGAGTTTGCATGATCGAACAAGACCTGCAGGAAAACGTCCCGCAGCTTTGGTTCGTGCTGAAAGGTGGCTTCGGTCGTGCCGGTTTCGACCTCAAGGCTGAGAGACATGATCACCATAGAGACAACCTTGCCCTCTTCCACCACCGGAACAATGAACTGATTGTTCAGTTTCACATATTCCGGGGGCACCTCGGGTTCTGCTTCGGCGGCAGCCTCTTCAGCCATGGCGATTTCTTCTTCGGTCGGCTCAGGCGGGGCGGGGCGCAGGAACATACCCGCGCCGATGCCAAGACCAAGACCCAGAAGACCAAGCAGCAGGGGAAGGAGTTTGCGGATCATGATGCCTAAAACGGTAAGAGGATATCGGCAAGTTGATTGCCATAGCGGGGTTGCTGCACTTCGGAAATCTGGCCGCGTCCGCCATAGGAAATCTGCGCGCCGGCGATTTTGTCATAGGTGACTTCGTTCTGACGAGAGATGTCGGCCGGCCGGATGAACCCGGAAACCAAAAGCTCGCGCAGTTCATAGTTGACGCGCACCTCTTGGCGGCCTTCGATGCGAATGACCCCATTGGGCAATTCTTCGACAACCGTTGCCGCCACGCGCAGGGTCAGCTTTTCGTTCCGAGAGACCGACCCATTGCCTGCAAAGGTTGAGTTGGACGATGTGTCTAACCCCGGGTCCAGCGTTGCCCCGTCAGAAAGCTGGGCTTCGATCCGCTCGGATATGCCGAACATCGAGGAAATTGCCATATTCTGGCCAGAAGAACGATCGCGCGAAGATTGGTTGGATATTTGCGCCTGGTCGTCAATTTCGATCACGACGGTCAGAATATCGCCGCGCCGCGCCGCCCGGCGATCACCCAAAAGCGCCGCATCGCCCGCCGTCCAAAGCGAGGATTGATCAGCGAAAGACAAGGATCGCACCTCTTGGGGCATCGGCGTTGCATACATAGCGGCAGATTCGGCCGATCGATCAGTGGGGGTAAAGGTGGGTGCATAGCCTACTTCGTCCAGCGATTTGCAGGCGGTCAGGGCCAAAAGGCCAATCAAAATCAAAACACGTGTCATGGAAACTTATCCTTGCGGAGCGGAAACGCGGATGGAGCCGTCGGCATCGACGATTCCGGTGATTGTCGTGCGCGAGGCAAGGTTCATGACCCGCACCACATCGCCGTAGCCGCCACGATCAAGCATCCGGCCTTCGGCCTGAATGCTCAGCGCGCCGGCGGTAAAATGCAGCGTCACAATCTGGTTGCGATTGACCAGCGCCGGTGGCCCCAAATCTTCAGGACGAATGGGGCGACCGGCATAGATGGCCACGCGCGCTTCCATCCCGATGGCAAGATCGGGGTGATCCGCCGCGCCGGCAATTGTATCTGGCACAAGGGCAATGTCGGCCGAAGTCAAAATGGTTTCGGGGCGAATGTTGCGCGCCGCGATCAGACTGTCGGCCTGCGCGGCACCGGGATACAGCAGCAAAACGATCAAAATCTGTTTCATCACCGCACCTGCGTCGTGGCCGAGAGCATCTGATCGACTGCCGTGATGACCTTTGCGTTCAGTTCATAGCCGCGCTGTGCCTTGATCAGTTCTGTCACCTCGCGCACGGAATCGACCGAGCTTTCTTCCAGATAGCCTTGCCGCAGAACACCCATTCCGTCCAAGCCGGGTGTGCCCACGATCGGCGGGCCCGAGGCGGAGCTTTCCAGAAAGAGGTTTGACCCTGTTGCCTCTAACCCCTTTTCATTGGTGAAGCCGACAAGACTAAACTGGCCCAAAAGCTGCGGGGCAATCTGGGCGTCAAAATAGGCATAGATCTCGCCGTCGGCATTGATCGCGATGCTGCGCGCATCGGACGGAATCGTGATGCCCGGCGCCACGGGATAGCCATCAGAGGTCACGATAAGCCCATCGGCCGAGCGTTTCAGCCCGCCATCGCGGGTATAGGCCGAACCGCCAGACGGCAAAGTAACCTCGATATAGCCCTTTCCTTCGATCGCAAGATCAAGATCGCCGCCGGTTTCTGCCAGAGGTCCTTGCGCCAGAACCACGGAAACAGCCGTTGGCCTGACGCCCAGACCGATCTGGATTCCAGTCGGCAACATCGCCCCGTCAGAAGACGAGATCGTGCCGGGGCGCGCGTATTGCTGATAATGCAGATCCGCAAAGTCGGCCCGGCGGGCGTTGTAGCCCGTGGTCGACATGTTCGCGAGGTTGTTGGACACCACATCCACCTTCATCTGCTGGGCGGCCATTCCGGTTGCGGCGATCTGTAAGGCTTTCATATGTGTCCTATCGACCCATAGTCTGGATCATGTTGCGAAGGCGTTCATCCTCGGCGTCCAAAAAGGATTGGCCCTGTTCATAGGCCCGCTGCACTTCGATCATGCGCGCCACTTCACCCACCGGGTCCACATTGCTTTCTTCAAGAAAGCCTTGGTGAATCTCTCCTCCGCTGGCGGGTTCAATGTCGCCCGCCGACAACAGATTGCCCCCGGCATAGGCCAAGGTCAGCGGATCAACCGGTTGCCAAAGGCCGATTTGACCCACGGGTACGCCATCTGCCGAAATCGTGCCGTCTTCCGCGATGCCGATGTCGCGCGCATTGGGCGGTACAAAAACCGGGGCACCCCCGGCGTCCAAAAGACGCAACCCATCCATGTTGACCAATTCCCCCGCCGCCGAAGGCGTAAAAGAGCCGGCCCGGGTCAGCCGCGGCCCATCCGGTGATTCGATCTGAAAGAATCCCGCACCCTGAATTCCAAGATCAAAGGTTCCCCCGGTCTGGCTCAGGACCCCATCCGTCATGTTCATGGTCCAGGCCGTCGACCGGGCCATCGACAGTGATCTGCCGTCGGGTACATCGGCGATGAATTCAGAAAACACAGCCCCTTGGGATTTATACCCTTGGGTGCCAATATTGGCGATGTTGTTGGCAACCAGATCCATCTCGCGGCTAAGGCCCGAAAGGCGGGACAGGGTGACATATCCACTGGCGTCCATCTTATCCCCCCGCAATCAAGGGGATCACGCGATCGGTGAAAAAGGTCACCAAGGCGGCGGTCATGAAGCTCATCGAAACCCAAAACACCACCATCATCGCGCCAACCTTTGGCACGAAGGTCAGCGTCATCTCTTGGACAGAGGTCAGCGCCTGAAACAGGCCGACGATCAGGCCCATGACCAGGGCAACCGTCAACAGCGGCGCGGAAATCTTGACGGCGACCCACAAGCTTTCGCGCAGCGCATCGTCGATTACGGCCTCGCTCAGCATGAGGGCGCCCTCATACCGGCATCCTCAGGATTTCCTGATAGGCTTCGACCACCTTGTCGCGCACCGCAGTGACGGTTTCGACCGCCAGCTGCGATTGCGCCAAGGCC
>CANHLE010000103.1 GCA_947461435.1 Paracoccaceae bacterium
CTGACCATTTCGGCCGGCAGACCAAGACCAGACACCTTGACCTTCTCGCACAGGCCTTCGTCCTGCATCGCCTTGGCAGCGGCCACGATCCCAACTGTTGTCGGGGCCATGATCGCCTTCAGATCCGGGTATTTATCGACCAGACCCAAGGCGCGATTATAGGATTCTTCGGATTGGTCGTTGCCATAGACGACGTCAACCAGTTTCAGATCCTTGTACTTGTCGCCCTTCAGCGTTTCCTTCATTGCGTCGATCCAAGCATTCTGGTTCGCAGCATCCGGAGAGGCCGACAATACAGCGAATTCGCCCGCACCGCCGGCAAGATCAAAGGCCATGTCAGCCATGACCGTTCCGATGGAGCCGAAATCGACCTGCGCCACGAAGAAGGATTCGCCTGCGCCGTTCGGAATCGGGCTGTCCCATGTCACAACTTTCGTGCCAGCGGCCTGTGCCGCCTCTGCTGTAGCGGCAATCTGGTCGCCTGCGTTGTTCGACAACATGACGACATGCTGTTTTTGCGTGGTGGCGGTGGTCAGCATTTCAACCTGGCCCGCAGCGGAATTTTCCGGCGTTGGGCCGATGAATTCCAGCTTGCCTGTCGATTGCAGTTCCGCTGCCGCTTCCTGCGCGCCGCGGTTCGCCTGATCAAAGGGCAAAATGCCCAAGAATTTTGGCAACAGGACCGCGTTCACTTCTTGTCCGGGGGCAGCAGTCACGGCTTCTCCCATTGCCGTGGTGCCAAACAGGCTTGCTGCAAGACCAGCAGCAAGGACCAGGCCCGAAAATCTTAAAGTTTTCATTTCTTCCTCCCTTTTTGGTTTAAACCTTTCGGCATCACGCGGCCGAAAGGACCTTCACTTCCTTGGGATCAACGATCAAGACCTCGACCCCCACGGACCGCAGATGGTCAACCATATGCGGCGGCGCACCCGTGTCCGTGACCACGGTAGACACGCGGGACAAGGGACAAACGACCATGTTTCCCCGCGGTTCAAACTTGGATCCGTCAACAACAACAATCAGCTTTTCGGTGCGCGTCAAAAGCTTGGCTTCGGCGCGGGCGATCAACGGATCGCTTTCGATCACGCCCAGCGGCGTGATAGCAAAACAGGACATGAACATTTTGGACGCCGCAAAATGCTGGATGGCGTCTTCGTCAAAAGGCGACAAGATGATTCCCGGTTCGCGGTACAATTCCCCCCCCGGAAGCACGACACGATTGGCCGAATTGGCGATCAGCTCTTGGGCAATCGGGAAGGAATTGGTCAGCACTTGCATGCGGTGCATGCGCAGGTATTGGGCAAGGAACCACGTCGTTGAGCCCGCGTTCAAGATGATTGAATCGCCATCCTCGCACAGATCTGCGGCACGCAAGGCAACGGCGCGCTTTGCTGCGGCATTCATGGTTTGGCTTGTGCCAAACGAGGTTGCGGTCAATTCGTTCTGGCCCGAAACCTCGGCGCGTTCCGCCCCGCCGTGCACCCGGCGCAATTGGCCGGTATCTTCCAGCTTGGCCAGATCCCGCCGCAACGACGCCACAGAGGCGCCGGTTAATGCCGCAAGATCACTGACACGAACAATCCCTCGTTCGCGCAGCTTTGACAGGATGATGTTCCAGCGTTCTCTTTCATGCATTTTGTGACGCTACGGGGAATCGCTCACATTCGTCAACAATCAATCGCAATGCTGCATTGCAACAAAGTCTCTGCGACGCAGAATGATCTTTTGTGATTGACCATGAGCGAATGGGCTGTATCCTTTCGCGATCGCAGTTTCAACAGTGGCGGGCCCATGACACAGGATATTCTTCTTCCAAACCTTTGGGATGGCGCCATTTCCGCGACTTTGGATGAGCCGGGAAAGTTGCTGTATCGGTCGAATCTTCTGGGTTCGGATCTTCGGATCACAAACTTCGGCGGCGGAAACACATCTGCGAAGGTGGCGTCCAAAGACCCGCTGACCGGTGCCGATGTCAGCGTCTTGTGGGTCAAGGGGTCAGGGGGCGATATCGGCTCGATGAAGCTGGATGGTTTCTCGACGCTGTATATGGACAAGCTGCTCACGCTGCGCACCCATTACAAGACACTCGACCAAGAAGACGCGATGGTCGAGGCGCTGAACCATTGCATCTTCAACCTGAACCCTCGCGCGCCGTCGATCGACACTTGGCTGCATGGCTTTGTGCCGCAGGTGCATGTGGATCATGTCCACTCCGACGCTGTGATCGCAATTGCGGCCGCGAAGGATCAGGTTCGGTTGACCCAAGAGGTCTTTGGTGGCGAGATCGGGTATCTGCCATGGCAAAGGCCCGGCATAGATCTGGGGATCAAACTGGGCCAGATGGCCGAGCAAAACCCGGAACTGGTGGGAGTTGTTCTGGGGTCTCATGGGTTGTTTACTTGGGGGGCTACGGCCAAGGACTGTTATGCCCAAACGCTGCGTATCATCAACAAGGCGGCTGTTTGGCTGGATGCCACGATTGCGCGCCCGGTCTTTGGCGGGCCAAAGGTTGCGGCAGAGCCTGCCCCGGACCGTGCGGCAATTGCCCGCCGTTTGATGCCGCTGATCCGCGGAAAGATTTCGAAAACAGAAATGAAAGTAGGGCATTTCACCGATGCCCCAGAGGTTCTGGAGTTTGTGAATTCGCAGGCACTTGCCGAATTGGCGCCGATGGGTACCTCGTGCCCGGACCATTTCTTGCGCACCAAGATCAAACCGTTGATCGTGCCCGCCCAAACGGATGATGCGGCGCTGGACGGTCTGATTGCCGGGTACCGCGACGATTACGCGGCCTATTACGCAAGGTGCCGCCGCGCCACTTCTCCGGCCATGCGCGATCCAAATCCGGTGATCTATCTGATGCCCGGGGTGGGGATGATCTCTTTTGCCAAGGACAAGGCGACGGCACGTATTTCTGCCGAATTTTATGTGAATGCCATCAACGTCATGCGGGGTGCCTCTGGTGTGTCGGTCTATCAGGGCCTGCCCGAGCAAGAGGCCTTTGATATTGAATACTGGCTTTTGGAAGAGGCCAAGTTGCAGCGCATGCCAAAGCCCAAGGCATTGCAGGGCCGGGTTGCCTTTATCACGGGCGGCGCGGGCGGGATCGGATCAGCCACTGCGGACCGGCTTTTGCGTGAGGGGTGCAACGTTGTTCTGGCCGATATCGACGCGGCCGCGCTGGACGAAGTCGGCGGCGGGTTTTCCAAACGGTATGGCCGCGACATGGTGCGCAGCGTTGTGATGGATGTGACCAAGGAAGACCAGGTGATTGCCGCAATCGAACAGACGGTCGCGGCCTTTGGTGGTCTTGATATCTTGGTGAACAATGCGGGAATAACGGCCGCTGCACCCTTCGAGGAAACCACCTTGGCCCTTTGGAACCGAACCTTCGATATCTTGTCGACCGGCTATTTTCTGGTTGGGCGCGAGGGTTACAAGGTTATGAAAACGCAAAGTCTGGGTGGGTCGATGATCTTTATCTCGTCCAAGAATGGCGTGGCGGCCTCGCCGGGCGCGTCTGCTTATTGCACGGCAAAGGCGGCCGAAATTCATCTGGCGCGCTGCATGGCACTGGAAGGCGCGCCTTTGGGGATTCGGGTGAACGTGGTCAATCCCGATGCGGTCTTGCGCGGATCCAAAATATGGCAGGGCGAATGGAGCCAGCAACGCGCCGCGTCCAACAAGATCGCGGTCAGCGATTTGGAAGAGCATTATCGCAAACGCAGCCTGCTGCAACGGTCGGTTTTCCCCGAAGATATTGCCGAGGGGGTCTATTTTTTCGCCTCGGATCTGTCGGCCAAGTCGACCGGGAATTTCCTGAACGTCGACGCGGGCAATGCGGTTTCCTTCTCGCGCTAGGGGCGATCGGAAAGGCGAAACGCAAGGCCAATAGACCGGAGGGGAGGCCGGGCGGATGGCAGAAAAACGTTCGATCATCGACGACAGCCGGGCCTTCTGGGCTGAGGTGGTTCATCCGCTGTTGATGACGCATTTCCCGCAGGAAACGGCTCAGATGGCGGCCGGTTTTTTCGGATACGGGTCCGAAGTCCTTCGACTTGATGATGACTATTCCACCGATCATCATTTTGGCTTGCGCGTCAACATCTTGCTGCCCCGCGCGCTGATGCACGCGCGCGGTGAGGCAATTGAAGATGGTCTTGCCGCCCATCTGCCGCAACAGTGGCGCGGCCAAGAACTGCGCGAGGGATATACAAGAACCAAGGGTGTGGCGCTGGCCAGTCTAGAGCACCACTTGCGATCGACCATCGGCTTGGAACACCCGCCCCAAAGCCTGACCGAATGGCTGAACATCCCCGAAGAGGATATCACCCACATCGTGGCCGGAGAGGTGTGGCATGATCCGTCGGGTGGATTTTCCGACATTCGCGCAGCGCTGTCCAATTACTATCCTGAACCGGTGCGTCTGCGCCGGCTGGCCCACTGGAGTCGTTATTTTTCCGGCATGGGGGTCTATGCCCTGAAGCGGGCCTTGCTGCGGGACAATGCCCTTTACGCCTCGACGACCTTTGCGCGGGCTTTGCGCTGGGGGGTTCAGATGGCCTTCATGTTGGACCGGACCTATTATCCTTATGACAAATGGATGACCGCGATGTTCCACCGTTTGCCGCGCATGGGGCCGCGGTTGGCCGCGATCGTTCAAGAGGCGCCCCTGCTCTCCACCTCTTGGGAGCGCAAGCTAGAGCTTTTGCACCAAATGTCAGATATTCTGGATGCCGCGATGGTTGAAGACGGCCTGATCGCACCCCATCCACCCTATCGCGTGTCGCCTACCTCTGGATACCGGCTGCTGGAATCGGCCTATGCCGAACTGATTCAGGCCTGCCCGGACGAGATCAAAGCCGTGGTTCCCGAATGGGAACAGGTGCACTGGGAAAGCTTTCATTCAACCTTCGTCGATGGCGTGGATCTTGCCGCTTGGCGACGGATGCTGGTCTTAGAGGAGAGTTAGATGAACTCGCTTGAGAGAGTCATGGCGACGATCAACCGTCAGCCGGTTGATCGCACACCCATCGATTGCTGGCTGTATCAAAAGCAGTTTCTGGAGCGGCTGGAAGCCGACTATGGCCCGCGCGAAAAATTCATCGAAGAGTTTGGCGTCGACGTTTTTGTGGGCCTGATGCCATTTCCCAACCAATACGGTCGCAAGTTCGACATCATGGAGTTGGAGGGCCTGTCGCTGGAAGATCCCAAGGACCCCAAATGGTTGAACCACAGCGCGTGGAACTATGATTTTGGCGGCACGAATATCGCGACCGCTGTTGCCAATCACAAGGGAAAACGCTGCGTGCTTGCCCATTGCTGGGGCATGGTCGAAGGGACGTCCAGCTTTCTGGGGATCGAGAATTGCTGGATGTACCTGGGCGGACAACCTGACCGGATGGCCGCCTGGTTTGATCGTTATGCCGATTGGATGTGCGTACAGGTCGATCAGATGGTCGAAGCGGGCGTGGACATGATGACGCTCAGCGATGATTGGGGCAGCAACGGCACCATGCTGTTTTCGCCCAAAAGCTGGCGCAAGTTGATCAAGCCCTATGCCATGCGCGTGGTGCAGCATGCCCGCAGTCGGGGCATGCCCGTCAATCTGCATTCCGACGGCTACATCTTGCAGATCGTGGATGACATCATCGAAATGGGATACACATCCTGGCATCCGGTGCAAGAAAGCGCGGGCATGGACCCACGTGAAGTAAAGGCCAAATGGGGTGACAAGATCACCATCTACGGCTCTTTGGATGTGATCGATGGCTTGTTGAAATTCGAAGGCGACGCGCTTGAGGAATACATCACCAACCGGTTTGCCATCTATGCCCCAGGCGGCGGCTTCATCTTTAATGGTGGGCATTTCATTCAGCCTGATATCCCCCCCGCCCGTCTGATTCACGCCTACCGAGTGGTCCAAAAACTGGCGCCGCAATACGGCACGCTGAATTGACCGCCCCGGCGGGTGCCTTTTGGATCGGTTCCGATCACCCCTTTGACCTCGCAGAGGTGTATCTGAACTTCCGCCGCGACCTTGTCTTGCATGAAGCCCCGCAGCGGGCAATTTTCACCCTGACGGCTGACAGTCGTTACAAGCTTTGGATCAACGGCGAATATGTGGCGCGGGGGCCCGCGCGGTCATGGCCGCAGGCGATGGCCTTGGATGCGCTGGATGTCGCGCGCCACTTGCGCGCGGGGCCAAACCATTTGGCAATTCAGGTTTATTGCCCGGGCTATTCCCATTTCGCAGCCGTCCACAAGGCGGCGACGGGATGGATCGGTTGGCTGGATATTGACGGTCAGATCACCGTGTCGGACAGACATTGGCAAGTCAGCCGGGATGCCAGTTTTGACGCGCTCGTGCCGCGCATTTCGATTTATGGCGCCGGAATAGAGCGTCGGGACATGCGCCGCGACAGCGACTGGCAAAACGGGCCGGTACAATCTTGGTCACAGGCCCGGATCGTGCAGACCCCCGAAGGCCCGATATGGAGCGGCCTTCACCCCCGCGACGTCCCATTATTAGAGGAAATCCGCACCCCCTTGACCCGTCAGTGGCAAACCCGCTTCGGACCCACGCCGAAGCTGAGCGGCGACCCGCACGCTGACCTGCACGCCGCGTTTGCCGCGTGCGGGCCGGGCCATGTTCCGCAAAGGCTTGACGCTGGCACCACCGCGATCTGGATCTTTGACCTTGGACATAGTCAAATCTGCACCGCCGGCGTCACGATTGACAACGCGGTCGGGGGTGAAACCCTTGCGATTTCCTATGCTGAAAAGCTGCGGGGCGGCGAGATTTTGCTAAGTGACCCGGCCACCTACTGCCGGATGCGCCCTACAGACAGTGCCATCTTGCGTCCCGGTGCCCAAACGATCGAACCATTCAGCCAACGCGGCGCGCGGTATGTGATCTTCTCGCTGAGTGCGCCGAGTTCGATAAGTCCGCAGATACAGTTTTTTCTTCGCACCACATCCTACCCCCTAAAGGAACGCTCCCTGACGGCCCAACCAGATGCGACCTTGGACGCTGTGGTACAGATGTGCCGCCGAACGCTTTTGGCATGTCTGCAAGACGGCTTTGTGGACAGTATATGGCGCGAAAGCAGCCAATGGCTGGGCGATATCGTGCCCGAGGCTTTTGCCTTGCAGGCCATTTCTTTGGATCCACGCCCGCTGTCCCGCGCCATCGACATGGCGGCGCAGGGGGCCGCCCAAGATGGAATCTTGCCCTCCGTTCTGCCCGCCGATGTGCCGGCCTATGTGGTCACTGATTACAATTTTGCCTGGATCGAACTGCTGGATATGTATTGCAAACATCCGGGCGCGACTGATGGCGCAGCAAAGATCGCGGCCCATCGCAGCACATTGGAGAACATTCTTGCCCGGTTTCGGGCCGACATGGGGCGCAATGGTCTGATCCGCTCGCAACCCGGCCGCCGCCTGTTTTTGGACTGGTCTCAGGTGCAACGGACCGAACCCTCGCTGACCTACAACGCCAGATATCTTTATGCAGTGCAGATCGCGGCGCGCTTGACGTCAAACGCCCATGCACAGGGGCAAGCCGACATGCTGCGCGCGGCAATCCGCAGCAAATTCTTGGATAGGCAGTGGCGCGAAAGCCCCGAAGGACCGCCCGCCTCGCAACTGGCGTTGGCATTCTTGATCCTGACGGACACAGTCACCGGCACCGAGGCCCAAACGATCGCCACCCAAATCATCGACAGATCACTGGACCTTGACGATACATCCCCACCGGGAATGCTGGTTCTGGCCAGCCCCTTCATGCACCATTATGTCTTTATGGCCTTGGCCCACCTTGGCCTGCACACTGAAATTCGCGCGATTATCGCGGCGCGGTG
This sequence comes from Paracoccaceae bacterium, assembly GCA_947461435.1. Classification (GTDB taxonomy): domain Bacteria; phylum Pseudomonadota; class Alphaproteobacteria; order Rhodobacterales; family Rhodobacteraceae; genus CAIYZT01. The sequence goes on from CANHLE010000103.1 coordinate 7,866, forward strand.
GGGACGCTGGGCCATGGCGGCCGAGCCGACGACCTGGGAAAACTGGTCGATCGATTTTCCAGATGGGTCTGCCTGCCATGGCTTTTCGGCCCATCCGCTAGGCTGGTTGATGCCGCTGGCCGAGAAGGCTTCGGCTTAGGTCGTTTTTCGGACGTAAAACTGCGATTTTGTTTGCCACACATGAAACGCCGGAGCATCTGGCCAAAAGTCGACAGCCATCTTGGAAGACAGCATCGCGGCACATGCATCGCGCTTCGTTCATCCCAGCGACGTTAAGCCTAGCAACGCAATCGCCGCCTTGATCTTCGTCTTTGGGATGCAAGTCGCCCTTCTGCCTCGAATATGGGCGTGGCGCCCGTAGGCGAACGCATTTACTTGGACCGGAGCCATCTTGCTGTGCAGTGCCATCCCGTCCCTCGTCCCAAATCATGTTGGCATGTTCTCTTGCCTATTGTTTAACTCAATTGCAGTCGACGCCATCGTGACTGCGCAAAAGGCATACTCACTGGTGACGCATCTATCATCCGACTTCTAGCCCGCACTTTCATGCTGTAAAACCTGTAATTTTGGGGTGGATACTGCCCTGACGGCAAGATTTCGCAGATTGCGGTTGGCCGTCTTAATTATCCAATCAACTCCGCAATCTGGATGGCCCACGAAATGGGACTTGGTCTTTTGCGCAGAGCAACTGGTCAAGAAGAACCCACCTCACTCACTCCTTAAAATCTGATCCACCACCGTCAATCAGAAATTTCCAAGAGATCCTTCGGATCACTCTGGACTATTAAATTCCCGCAAAAGTGGAAAACTTCATGCATATGCAACAAATGCGCGATTCTTATTAGGCTGGAACTCCCCAAGAATCTCTATATGTAAAAAAATGTAAGTGGTGACTGAAGTTCTAAAATCAGCCCATGGAATCGGGCCCATCACAGCGCACGGATTGGACAGTTCTGGTCCTGTCGGAATTTGAGAGGCTAAATGCGTTATTTCTTAGCCGGACATCGAGGCTTGGTTGGAAGCGCTTTACTGCGAAAGCTTGAAGCACGAGGTGATTGTGTAGTTACCCGTACGCGTTCTGAGTTAGATCTGACCGACCAATCGGCCGTCAGATCGTTCATGCGTATCGAACGCCCGGATATCGTCATATTGGCCGCCGCGAAAGTTGGCGGCATCCTTGCAAATAGAGACTTTCCGGCAGATTTTATATATCAAAACATGACCATTGAAGCGAATATGATTCATGAGGCATTTGTCGCCGGCGTTAAGCGGCTCCTCTTTCTCGGTTCTACATGCATCTATCCAAAAATCACGCCGCAGCCTATTCCTGAGAGTGCGCTTCTAACCGGATCGCTTGAGCCCACCAACGAGCCTTATGCAATAGCCAAAATTGCTGGAATGAAACTATGCGAGGCATACAACCGGCAGCATGGAACTGATTTCAGAACCATTATGCCAACAAATCTCTATGGCCCGGGGGATAATTTCGATCTGCAGTCCTCTCATGTGTTGCCGGCACTTTTACGCCGGTTCCATGAGGCAAAACTTTCCGGACAAAAACAGTTGATTGTTTGGGGCACGGGCACGCCGCGCCGCGAATTCTTGCATGTAGACGACATGGCTGATGCCAGTCTATTTGTACTCGACCTGGACCAGCACATATATCTGTCCAATACGCTTCCGATGCAAAGCCATGTCAATGTGGGATCTGGCGAGGATATTGCAATCGCTGATTTGGCTAAAGTCTTGGCCAGAGTAACAGGATACTCTGGCGAAATACTTTTCGACCACTCCAAACCCGACGGTACCCCCAGACGGCTCCTCAATGTAACTCTCATAAATAGTCTAGGATGGAAGTCAAAAATTAATCTCGAGCGCGGTATTGAAGATACCTATGCGTGGTACATGGACAGAACGAAGAATACGTTCGGCGTTCGACAGTCAGTAGGTTGAAAGATTATGAAATTTCTTCTTTGCAGACCAATTGGTGGTCTAAATGACATGCTCAATCAAATAGAGAAATGTTGTCAATATGGTGAGAAATACAACAGAGTTGTCCTTGTGCAAACGTGCGAGCAATTTCATCCACATTTTGGAAACCCCCTTTCGCGATACTTCATTTCGCTTCAACAAGAACTTGTGTTAGTTGATAAGATCAATAATGAGATCATGGATGGACTGAGTGTTTTGCCAACCTGCCTTTCCGGGCGAATTGGTACTTATAAATATTCCTGGGTGAAAGATTTAGGTATTGTTGAGGAACGCTCCGGCGAGAAAATTACTTTCGATTTCAATAAAGATCATGATGAGGATATTTTGGTCCACCATCAGGCCGGAGGCGGCAAGCGAGCTACTTTTGCACTCTCAAGAATGAGGTTGCATGATTCAATCGTTGATGGATTTTTTGAAAAGCTCTCCTTGATTGGTTCGCCTTATCCTGCTGTTCATGTGCGTCATACAGATATTCTTTCTGACTACTCGAAAGTCATGGATGAAATCGTGGGTCAGAATTATGGAAAACTATTTCTGGCCACTGATAATAAGATGATATTACGTGAGTTTAGAGAAGTATTTAAAGAAACCGTGATATTTAACTTTTCGGATCTTCCTGAGCAAGAGGGGAAGCCGGTTCATCTTCAAAAAAAATTGACAGCAACTGAACGCCATAACGTAAATCAGCAAGCAGTTACAGACCTGTTGTTATTGGCGTTTTCCTCGAACTTACACACCAATGATCGTTCGTGGTTTGTGCGGCCAGACGGAAGCAAAAGCCCTCAACGCGATGGCGGAGGGTATTCAGGATTGGCCCGTGCGTTGCATTCAAATCCTTCTTTGGCTCAGAGTCTGATACAACGACGGATTGTGGGTTTGCATGAAGGAGAGTTCTTTGGCTATGGCGGCACTGCTGGAAGCAGCTTTACAGTGGTGAAAGCAGTTGTGGAGAAACCGATCCCGATAAAACAGCACGCTAGAAAATATGTTCAAGGAAACTCGAAAGAATTGAAAGATCTTCTTTCAAAAATTCACCCTGTGAAGACTGATCATAATCTCATTCGAATTGGTGAACGGCACGATGGTGGGTATCTTGTGCCGGACGATTTGAAAGGCATTTCAGTGTGCTATTCTCCGGGTGTTGGGAATACATCCGCATTCGAGACTGACCTCTACCAGAACCATAGTATATCTTCTCATCTTGCCGACGGATCTGTTCAGTCACCGCCGCTGGGTGGGATGGTTCGATCGTTTGCGAAAAGAAACCTTGGTGCGCTAAACGATGAAAGTACAATGACTCTGGAGCACTGGGTCAATACTAACTCACCGTGCAACGATCCTCATGATTTGCTACTACAAATGGACATTGAGGGTGCGGAGTATGAGGTACTGCTCTCTACCCCACTTGAAGTGCTCAAGCGTTTCCGCATCATGGTAATAGAATTTCATGGTGGCCATCGTTGGGCAAACGAGGATCAATCTGCCAGAGTATTTACCATTTTGAAAAGGCTCGAAACGCTTTTTTATGTTGTGCACAACCACCCGAACAATTGCTGTGGTATCGACAATGTCGAGGGGGTTGAGGTCCCCCGAGTTTTTGAGCTTACTTTTTTGCGAAGAGATCGAGCAGAAATGCTTGGTTATTGCAATTTGTTTCCTCACCCCTTGGACAGTCCAAATTTGGCGAAGAAGCCAGACATCATTCTACCGAGAGATTGCTATCGTTGAGTGGACTTGGCCTATCTTGACGATCTGTTCGCGCGAGGCCCCACCAAGGCGACGGGGGCATTCTCGTCTCTCTGGCATGGGGTTGGGGTCCATACTGGCATGGCCTGCGGAGCTGCGGAATGCAGGCCCGCAACCAAAGGCTGCATTACGTGGCGCGAAAAAATGAACCCGTCCGGAAAAGCTGAACCGTCCGTTCAAGAATTGAGACGGATTGGCGAGTTGAAAAGGCAAAGGGCTCCGCATTGTTCGGAATATTCAGTTGCTATGCCCGGTCTAGGAAGGCGACCTGACCGCAGTGCCTAGAGATTAGATGGTTTGGTGACAAGTTCCCGAAGGGTGTCCCGCGATTTACGCAACTGCGTGGCTTATGTGGAAACTTACGATGTTTTTGGGAATCCTTTGTTTGGACCCGTGCTGTAGAAGACGCGCGAGGCAAGTGAACGGGCGGCGGAATCTTCAATCTCCGCGCCGGGCCTTGGCCTCGGCTCCTTCCCTCTGCATCGAAACGTGTCCGAGTTGACGTTGCCCCCAACTTTTATCCAGTGTGAGCGAGACTCCGGGTTTGAGTTTTGCTCATTTGGGCGGGTTGGGCAACGGGGGCCGGCGCGGAGCTTTTCGGGTTGCGCAGCGTCGGGCCCCGTTGCGGGGTGAAGGTTTGGGCGAAC
>CANHLE010000104.1 GCA_947461435.1 Paracoccaceae bacterium
GCGGCATCCTTTCCGGGCGCGGCCATTCGCCGCCATACCGGAAGCCCGATGATGGGGTTTGGCGGCGCTGTCTGGATCTTGCAAGAGGTCTGCAACAGCCTGTTTGACGCGTTGTTCCACATTCTGCCTTTGGGCACTGACATGGATAGCGCGGCCGCCACGCCGACCACCTTGCGCCGGGATTTCCCATGGGATGCCGATGCGCAGGCGGCGCTGGACAGAATTGTAAACACCCACCCGATCCTTACCCGGATCAGCGCCGCGCGGACCTTGCGCGATGCGGCCGAAAAAGCCGCGCTGGATTCGGGCGCAGAGCGGGTGGTGCGAGAAACCGTAGAAGGCTTGGCCGGGGTCGGCCTTTTGCAAAACGAGGGGGAAAAGGCATGAGCGATTACACCGCAGGGGACGTTGATCTGCATCACGTCAAGCGTGTGACGAAGACCGAGTTCCGCATTTACTTTGCGCTGATCTTCGCGCTGGCTTTGGTGCCCCATATTCTGGGCTGGCTGTACCAATTGGTGCGCCATCTTGGGATGCCCCGCCGCGATCCGGTGTCGCGGGCCTGGCTTGACGCGCGCGCGATCACGCCAATGATTTTTCGCGGGTAAAATCCGCGACATAGAATTCGACTTTCCGGCGACGGGAAGGCGAAAGATCGGTGGGCATTCCGTCCGCCGTGACCCAGTCGCAGGGAATGCGGCGTCAGTCCGAATATCCGGAGGATACTATGGCTGATAAATCCGACCTGTCGTTCACAGGTCTTACAGACCAGCAGGCGCAAGAATTGCATGCGGTCTACATGAGCGGGCTTTGGTTGTTCGTGACCATCGCCGTTATCGCGCATGTGGCCGTATTCATGTGGCGTCCGTGGTTCTGAGGGGGATCCATACATGAGCAAGTTCTACAAGATCTGGCTGATTTTCGATCCGCGTCGCGTGTTCGTGGCGCAGGGGGTTTTCCTCTTCCTTTTGGCGGCGATGATTCACCTCGTCCTGCTGTCCAACCCCGCCTACAACTGGTTCGAAATTGCGGCAGCCAAGAATGGCTATGTCGCAGCGGCGACCGAGTAAGGGCTATGCCTTGGTGCGGGCGGCCGCCGTCGCCCGCACCAAATTCACCAATGATAACGACCAATAGACGGCCCCTGCGACGCAGAATTCTTGCGCAAGGGGGTGCCCGTCCAATCGCGGAGAGGGAAGCATGGCACTGCTCAGCTTCGAACGAAAATACCGCGTGCCCGGCGGCACGCTGATCGGCGGGAACCTGTTCGACTTCTGGGTCGGTCCGTTCTACGTCGGCTTCTTTGGGGTCACGACCTTCTTCTTCGCGGCCCTTGGCACCTTGCTGATCTTTTACGGTGCGGCAATGGGCCCGACCTGGAACCCCTGGCTGGTTTCGATCAACCCGCCAGCGGTGGAAAACGGTCTTGGCTTTGCCCCTTTGATGCAAGGCGGGCTGTGGCAGATCATCACGATTTGCGCTGTGGGGGCCTTTGTGTCCTGGGCACTGCGCGAGGTTGAAATCTGCCGTAAGCTGGGGATCGGCTTTCATGTTCCCTTTGCCTTTGGCTTTGCCATTCTGGCCTATGTGACGCTGGTTGTGTTTCGCCCCATCCTGATGGGCAGCTGGGGTTATGCCTTTCCTTACGGCATTTTCAGCCACCTCGATTGGGTCAGCAACACCGGCTATACCTATGGCAACTTTCACTACAACCCGGCGCATATGATTGCGGTGACCTTCTTTTTCACCAACGCTTTGGCGCTTGCCTTGCACGGCGGGTTGATCTTGTCGGCCGCCAACCCGCCCAAGGGCGCGTTGATGAAGACGCCCGACCACGAAGACACCTTCTTTCGCGATTTGATCGGCTATTCGGTGGGGACCTTGGGCATTCACCGTCTGGGGATGCTTCTGGCGATTTCCGCGGCCTTCTTCAGTGCGGTCTGCATCGTGATTTCTGGCACGATCTGGTTCGAGCAGTGGGTTGATTGGTGGAACTGGTGGCTTGAACTGCCCTTCTGGGTAGACATTCCTGGAGGCATAAATGGCTGAGTATCAAAACTTCTTTACCCAGGTACAGGTACGCGCAGAGCCCGAAATGGGCATGCATGAGAACGTGGAACTGGGAAACCGGACGAAAGGCGCAAGCTTTTCCAATCTGGCGGGCTGGTTCGGCAACGCGCAATTGGGGCCGATCTATCTGGGCACCTTTGGTGTGATCTCTTTGGCGACCGGCCTGATCTGGTTCATGATCATCGGGGGCTGGTTCTGGCATCTGGCCGGCTATAACCCGGCGGTGTTCCTGCGCGATCTGTTCTGGATGTCGCTGGAGCCGCCGGCCCCGGAATACGGCCTGTCCATTCCGCCGATGGCGGAGGGGGGATTGTTCTTGCTGGCCGGATTCTTCTTCTTGATCTCGCTGAGCACATGGTGGGTGCGCACCTATTTGCGCGCGGAAGCGCTGGGCCTTGGCAAACATGTGTCCTGGGCTTTTGCCGGGGCGCTGTGGTTGGTGCTGGTGCTGGGTCTGATCCGCCCGGTTCTGATGGGAAGCTGGTCGGAGGCTGTGCCCTATGGCATCTTCCCGCATCTTGACTGGACCAACAACTTTTCGCTGACCTATGGAAATCTGTTCTACAACCCCTTCCACGCGCTGAGCATCGCCTTCCTGTACGGATCGGCCCTGCTGTTCGCGATGCACGGGGCGACCATCTTGTCGGTCACGCGTCTGGGCGGCGACCGGGAACTGGAACAGATCGTCGACCGCGGAACGGCATCGGAACGGGCTGCGTTGTTCTGGCGCTGGACCATGGGGTTCAACGCGACGATGGAAGGCATTCACCGCTGGGCGTGGTGGTTTGCGGTGCTGGTCACGGTCACGGGCGGCATTGGCATTCTGCTGACGGGAACTGTGGTGGACAACTGGTATGTCTGGGCGCAGGTCCATGGCTATGCCCCCCCGAACTGAGCGCAGGAAAGGATTGATCCATGTCTGACGAACATCTTTTCGAAGGCCAATCGCCGATCATCCGCTTGCGGGTTTGGGCGCTGGGTCAAATGGTCTGGGGCGCGTTCATGGGCGGCATTTTCGCCATCGCCCTTGGCGTGATCTTCCTGGTGGTTTGGGGCATCGGCCAGATGCTGCCACCCGAAAGCAAAGAGGCCCCCTCGCCCTATGGCGCGCTGGAGATTGTCCAGCCGCTGCAGACCGAGGTGGTCTGAGTGATCGCTTGGGGGGCAAATATCTTGTCCCCCAAGCCAAGATGTCTGGGCCATGAAGCCGGCCTAGGCCTCGGGCCCTCCACAGCCCGGTTCCCTTCCTGTTGGCACAGGAACCTGGTGCCGTGTGTGACCCACCCGGCACCCTTTTTCCTTTAAAGGAGCGACACATGTCCCGCCCTTATACCCCCACATTGGACCGCGTGGTTCTGCCAGAGGATCTGAAAGGGTTAAGCGACAGCGCGCTGAAAACCCTTGCGGATGAACTGCGCGACGAGGTGATTTCAGTGGTGTCCGAAACGGGAGGACATCTGGGAAGTTCCCTTGGCGTGGTGGAATTGACGGTGGCGATCCACGCGGTTTTCAACACCCCGGTGGACAAGTTGATCTTCGACGTGGGGCACCAATGCTATCCCCATAAGATATTGACCGGCCGGCGCGCCGAGATGCGCACCTTGCGGCAGGGCGGCGGTCTGAGCGGTTTTACCAAGCGCAGCGAAAGCGGATACGATCCCTTTGGCGCGGCGCATTCATCGACTAGCATCTCGGCCGCGCTGGGGTTTGCGGTGGGGCGCGATATGGGCCAGCCCACGGGCGATGCGATCGCCGTGATTGGCGATGGCGCGATTACGGCCGGAATGGCCTATGAGGCGATGAATGCCGCCGGCCATCTGGGCAAGCGGCTGTTCGTGATCCTGAACGACAATGACATGAGCATTGCCCCCCCGGTTGGGGCGCTGAACACCTATTTGAACGGGCTGTCCGCGGCGGCGCCCTTTGCCACCCTGCGCAGCATGGCGGAGGGGTTTGAGGCGGCGCTGCCCGGCCCGCTGCGCGAAGGGGCCAAGCGGGCGCGCCAGTTGATGGCCGGCACACCCGAGGGGGCGACGCTGTTCGAGGCCCTTGGCATGACCTATATCGGGCCGGTGGATGGCCATGACATGCCCAGCCTTCTGGGTTGTTTGCGGGCGGCCAAGACACGCGCAACCGGGCCGGTTCTGATTCACGTCGTGACGGTGAAGGGCAAGGGATATGCCCCGGCCGAAGCGGCGGCTGACAAGTATCACGGCGTCGCGAAGTTTGACGTCATCACCGGCGCGCAGGCCAAGGCCAAGGCCAATGCCCCGGCCTATACCAATGTTTTCGGCCAGGCGCTGACCGATGCCGCGGCGCGGGACGGGCGCATTGTGGCGGTGACGGCGGCCATGCCGTCGGGAACCGGATTGGATATCATGGCGCGGCAGTTTCCGGCCCGAGTGTTTGACGTCGGCATTGCCGAGCAGCACGGCGTCACCTTTGCCGCCGGGATGGCGGCATCAGGGCTGAAGCCCTTTGTGGCGATCTATTCGACATTCCTGCAGCGGGGATATGACCAGATCGTGCATGATGTGGCGTTGCAAGGCCTTCCCGTGCGGTTTGCGATTGACCGGGCAGGGTTGGTTGGCGCGGATGGGGCCACCCATGCCGGGGCCTTTGACGTGGGATATCTGGCCAATCTGCCGGGCTTTGTGGTGATGGCGCCGGGAGATGAGGCCGAGTTGGTGCATATGGTTGCCACCGCCGCAGAGTACGACGAAGGACCGATTTCGTTCCGTTATCCGCGCGGGGAAGGCGTTGGCACGCAGATGCCAGAGCGCGGCACGCCGATTGAGATTGGGCGGGGCCGGGTGGTGCGTGAGGGGGCCCATGTGGCGCTGATGTCTTTCGGGGCGCATTTGCATGAATGTCTGCTGGCCGCCGAATCCTTGGCCGCCGAGGGACTCACGGTGACGGTGGCCGATGCGCGGTTTGCAAAGCCTTTGGACCATGATCTGATCGCGCAGCTGGCGCGGCACCATGAGGCGATCATCACCGTCGAACAGGGGGCGGGCGGCGGGTTTGGCGCGCAGGTTCTGGAGTATATGGCCAATTCAGGCGGGCTTGATCATGGCTTGAAGCTGCGGACCTTGACCTTGCCTGACCGCTTTATTGATCATGCAAGCCCTGCGGCCATGTATGCCGATGCCGGGTTGGATGCGGCCCATATCATCAGGGCGGTGCGGGCCGTGCGATCGCCCGCTGTGCGGGCGCTGCGGGCCTGAAACAAAAAAAGGCCCCCAAGAATGGGGGCCTTTTTGTTCGGGCACACCCGACGTTAGATCAAGGCGTGGTGGTTGCGGCTGCAGCGCCATCGACGGGCGGTGCCAGGCTGGCAAGGTAAGCCGCGACGTTGGCCGCATCTTCTTCGCCCTTCAGCTTGAACATCATCTTGGATTTGGCGCCCTTGTCCTTCAGGTAGTCTTTCCAGAACCCTGCAGGATCTTGCACATAGGTTGCAAGCTGCGCCTCGTCCCAGATCATGCCTGCAGCGCCGGCAGCGACGATGCTGTCGCCATATTTGAATTCGGGGTAAGACCCCGCAACACGGCCAATGACGCCATACAGGTTTGGACCGGTCTTGGACCCTTTGCCCGCAAGGGTGTTTCCGTCAGCGTCGATGACGCTGTGGCAGGTCTGGCATTTGGCAAAAACGGCCTCACCGGCTGCAGCATCGCCTTCGGCGAAGGCAGGTGCAGCGGCGGAAGCAAGTACTGCAAGTACAGCAAAGTGGAATTTCATCGGCGGTCTCCCTGTTACGCCCATATCTTATACGCGTAGGCGCAATATCTGTATCAATTTCGCGCGACGTCAAGCCACTGCATGCGACAGCGCGCACTGTTGCCACAAAGAGGCCAAAGCGGTCGCCAAATGATCGATATCGGCGTCAGAATGGAAGGGCGACGGCGTGATGCGCAGGCGTTCGGTGCCCTTGGCGACGGTTGGGTAATTGATCGGCTGCACGTAAATTCCCCAATCGCGCATCAAGATATCAGAGATCATGCGGCATTTGACCGGATCGCCGATCATCACGGGGATGATATGGCTGTCATTGGCCATATGCGGGATGCCGGCGCGATCCAGCCGTGCGCGCAGTTTGGCCACTTGTTCGCGCTGACGCTGACGTTCGATCTGGCTGGTTTTCAGATGCCGAATCGAGGCGGTGGCAGCGGCGGCGACGGCCGGTGGCAGGGCCGTGGTGAAGATGAAGCCTGAGGCGAAGCTGCGGATAAAATCGCACAGCGGGGCCGAGCCGGTGATGTAGCCGCCGACGACGCCATAGGCCTTGCCCAAGGTGCCTTCGATCAGATCGATCTGATCGGCCAGACCTTCGCGTTCCGAAACGCCGCCGCCGCGCGGACCGTACATTCCGACGGCGTGCACCTCGTCGATATAGGTCAGGGCGCCGTGCGCCTTTGCAACCTGCACGATTTCCTTGATGGGCGAGATGTCACCATCCATCGAATAGACCGATTCGAAGGCAACAACCTTTGGTCTGTCGCCGACGGCGGCAAGTTTGCGGTCAAGATCGCGCCAATCGTTGTGCTTCCAGATCACCTTGTCCGCGCGCGAATGCCGAACACCTTCGATCATGGAGGCGTGGTTGCCGGCGTCTGACAGAATGACGACATTGGGAATGCGAGAGCCGAGGGTGGACAGCGCCGCCCAGTTGGACACGTAACCCGAGGTGAACAGAAGGGCCGCCGCTTTGCCGTGCAGATCAGCCAGTTCGGATTCAAGCAAAAGGTGATTGTGGTTGGTGCCCGAAATATTGCGGGTACCGCCCGCGCCTGTTCCGCACGCCTGCACGCAATCGACCATGGCCTGCACCACATCGGGATGTTGGCCCATGCCCAGATAATCGTTGGAACACCACACGGTGATGTCCTTTACTTCGCCATCCTTGTGGTTGGCGGCACGGGGAAATTCGCCGCGCTTGCGTTCCAGCTCCGCAAAGGTGCGGTAGTTGCCCTCGGCTTTGAGTGTTTCGATCTGTGCGCGGAAAAGGCTGTCAAAGTCCATTGGCGTCCTCGTTCAAACGGTCGATTTTTGATTTTGCGGCGGGAAGCATCCAGCGCCAGAGTTTCTCGTCAGGTAGGGGCAGCACCATGAACCAGTGTTCCAGCAGGGCCAGAAGGCACAGGCAGGTGAGCAGGGCATAGCCCACGTCCATTCCGGGTTTGTCCACATTGATGGCGCGTTCCATCATCAAGGCAGAAGCCACTGTCAGAACAGAGACAGAGACCGGAAAGAACGCGCTGATGCGGCGAATTCGAAAGTGGCTGGCCAAATGGGCCAAGGGGCGGGGCAAGAACTGCACGTTGATGCGCGGCACGCCCAAGAACAGGTTCAGCTTGGCCGAAATCCGGGCAAAGAACAGGACGGCGAAGGTGCCAAAGGCGAAGGGATTGGTCGCGTGAAGGGACATCACGCCCAGAACAAGCAGCGTCAGGATCAAGAGTGATTCGTGCCACGCAATGGTGCCGACCGCGCGCCAGAACCGGTTTGCCGGGCGGGCAAAGGGCGGGCAATCTTGGCGGTTGGGGCCCGTGATGATGCCCGATAGAAAGGCCAGTTCGATCCAGCCCCAGATCGCAAGCGCGGCAAAAAATGCGGTGTAGATTCCGCCCGCGGTCAAATCTGGCAAAGAGATCCAGGCGGCCCAAAAGCCCAAGACGAGCAGCGGTATGCCCGCGATCACCGAATTCAGGTGATCGCCCGGCAAACCATTGTCGGCCACACGCACGCGCCACAGGATGATGCCGGTGGAAAACCACCAGACAAACAAGGTCAGCAGCGCGGCGATCCAGGGGCTGTCCATCATGACAGGGCCCCTGAGAACAAAAAGCCGAGGGCCGGGGCGCGCCCGCCCCAAACCCCCGGCCTATGGGTGAAGCGGATCAATACGACGGCTCCAACCGGACGTTGACGGGCGGTGTCTGTTTGATCACCGGGATGGTGTACAAGGACACAAAGGCCAGCGCCGCCTTGGCTGCCCCGAGTTTGTGGCTGATAAAGCCGCCAAGGCCGCCCTTGCGTTTGGCCGCATCCATCTGGCCGAAGGCATCGCGCATCCGGCGCAGGTTGGGCATCCAGCGGGCATGGTCTATGTTCAGTTCCACCGGAAAGACCTGACGCGCGATGGTTGAAGTTTTGCGGTACACCTCTTGGTCGTACCATTCGATATCCACGCCAAGGGCATTGTGAAATTCGGGGCGGGCATGATCGCGCACATACATGGTGGAATAGACCGCCGTCAGGAAAAAGCGGATCCAGAGTTTGTTGGCGAAAGAGGTGGTCAGTTTCGGATCGGTGCGCATCAACAAGGCGAAGGCTTCGCCATGCGAAAATTCGTCATTGCACCATTCACGGAACCACAGGAAGATTGGGTGGAAGCGCATTTCCGGGTTCGCTTCGAGGTGCCGGAAGATGGTGATATAGCGCGCATATCCAATCTTTTCAGATAGATAGGTCGCATAGAAGATGAACTTGGGCCGGAAATAGGTGTATTTCTTGGCCTTGGTCAGAAAGCCCAGGTTCACCGCAACACCGGCTTCGCGCAGCGCATCGTTGATGAAACCGGCATGGCGCGCTTCGTCGCGCGACATGTAGCTGAACAATTCGCAGATGTCGGGATTGGTGCCGCGGCGTTTCATTTCCTTGTACAGAACGCAGCCCGAAAATTCGGCCGTGCAGGAGGACACCAGAAAGTCGATGAACTCACGCTTCAGCTTTGGTTCCATCCCGTCCCAGTCTGCTTGCCAAGCCGCGTTCTTTTTGAAGTGGCCCTTGTTGGGGTCAGACTTCATCTGGGCCAAAAGCTTGTCCCAGTCGGCGCGCACGGGCGTGACGTCGATCTTGTCCATCTCGTCAAAATCGGTGGTGTAAAAGCGCGGGTTCAACAAAGTGGTCTCTGTCGCCATGGCTTGGGTATCGGGCTTGTCCTGCTCGGCGGCGAGGGCGGCATATTCGGCGTCAAGGGCCTGTGGTGTTGTATTGACGTTCACAGTGTCACCTCATCTGAAAAGGAAAATTCGCACAGTTCCATGAACCCGAAATCGCCGGTGGCGCGGGTCCACAGGCGTTCAAGAACGCTGGCGCGGGTGATGGTGGCCTGACGGTCTTCGATGATCAGCTCTCCGTAGGCGGCAAGAATCGGGGCGCCGTGAACCAGCACTTCATCGCCCGGGTAGACTACCGCGCCATTGTTGAAACGGACGTGGGCATGCAGGCTTTCAAAGCGGTGACTGACCTCGACCGTGCAGGGCACGCTTTCTGCCGTTTTTGTGAAAAGTCCCATGATTTGGTTCCCATTATTGGTTGGTGCTATTGCGACATGAGCCGTTCGAACGCAGCCCTATTGTCAGTACCGAAGGCGCCAAGTTCGACGCTCCAGCCCGTGTAGTCATCCAGCGCTGTGAGGCGACCGTTTGCGTATTCCACAATACGCAACGGCAACATTTTATCAACGCCGGCTGTCAACCGCTCACGCTCCATTCCGTTCTGAATGACGGTGATGAAGCCGCCATGCGGCAGATCCATGAGCAGCGTACCATCTTCTGCCAAAACGGTCACGGCTTGCGCGCCGCCGCCTTGCAAAATGACGCTGCGTTCGTTCACGATGGCCGCATCCATTGGCACGCCTTCGTGGGGACGTTTTGTGATCACGCCATAGCTGACGACGGCGAGGCTGGCCAGAACCAGCGCGAGCATGGCCATAAGCAGATGCTTTGGAATCATGTCCTTGTCGTCAGACGGGCGGCTTTGGGTGGTCATGGTCATGAGGGCCCCCGATTATTCTGCGGCCAGAACCATGCCAGCATCGGCACGGGTCAGCACGGGTTCATTCAGGCGCGTTTCGGCGGCGTCGCCCAAGATTTTGGCCACGCGCGCCGCATCGGGGATGCAGCGCAGGGCGGGCTGGGTTTTGCCCATCCGCCAAGGGCGCACATGGGGCCAGCAAACAAGGTAGGACAGGCGCGTGTCGCCCAAGGTTTGCAGCGCGATGGTGCCCGAGCCGGAGCGGCGCAGATCAAGGCTGGCGCTGCCGATTTGTTTGAAGGGCACGTTCAAGGTCACGGTCAGGGCAGCGCCCACCCGCAGTGCCACGCGCGCGGTGGTGATGGTGTAGACGGTGCTGCGGGCCTGAACCGTGGCAATCAGCAGCAAAATTCCGCAGGCGACGACCCCCATGGCCAGATAGGGCAGCATGATGGCGATGATCATGCCGATAGACCCATCAGAGACAACAGAAGCCCGCCAGAGGGCCAGAACGACGAAGTAACCCGCGACCCAGTTCAGCCCCAGCGCATCGCGCGCAAGGGACAAAATGGCGGGTCTGCCTTGCCACAAAATCTCTTCGCCGCGCGGTGGCTTTGCCGGAAGGCCCGGCAAAGGTTCGGTTGCGAAATCATCGTGATGTTGTGACATGGCAGTTCCCCGTTTTGTTTTTTTTGGCAGTTTAGGTAGAAAGGTCGGTCAGATCAAAAGCCGCTTTTGCGTTTGGCGGCGGCGTACAGGGTGCCGCCTGCGTAGTAGGCGCTGATCTTGTCTTCTTCGAGCAAGGTCACTTCGGTCATGGATTTTGTGGCTGGAACGCCATCAAACAGATCCGAGGACAGCGAGTTGATCCGCACGCGGTCTTGCCAGATCTTGACCATCGGCATCGGAACGAGCCGCTTTGCGCCCGAGTTCAGATCAATCTGAAGGTAGCGCACAAGCTGTTCAGGCGCATCTACCCACATATCCGAGATGGTTCCGACGACTTCCAGATCGCCTGCCTGAACGGGCAGGCCGCGCGGGTCACGGCCAGCGGAGACCGAGAAGGTACCGGAAACGGCCATGGGAACGATCTTGTTGTGGCCGTGACCATCCAGTTCCGGAATGTCGCGGCGCGGGGCCCAAGAGGCCGGACCCACGCCATCCACCATCGGATCGCCGGTCGGGGCATGCGGAAAACCTTCAGAGACGGCGGTGCGCGCCAAAGCAACTTCGCGGGCCTCACGCTCATAATTCGGGACGGTCACCGACCCACGGCCATGCGGCAGAAGAAAGGTTTTGGGCTTGGGCAGCGGGAAGGGGCCCTGATTGGGGGCGGGGGCACCATCCTCGGTTTCGAGGGGGTAGCCTTCGCGCATGTTTTCGGTTTGCAGGTAGTACACAAGAAGGGCAAAAAAGCCCCAGAACAGCCAGATCGCCAGCGAGGCGAGGTCGAAGTTTCCAAAGAATGTTGTGCCCAGCATGTTTTCCTCCGGGTTCAGTTAGGGAAGTCCACGAGACCCATTGGGCGTTCGATGGATGTGGCGAGTGGTTTGTAGGGCATGACCCGGACCAGAGGGCCGAGTGCGATCATCGTGGCAAAGAGCACGAAAATTTCCAGTTGATAGACAACGGCATAGCCTGCGGCGGGGGTTTGAAACACCTCGCCCCATTGACCGGCCATGGCGTAGGACGAGATGACATCGCGCAAGGCGCCGCCAAAGGCGATGGACAGGCCGGCGGCTGTGGCCTGCGCGGCGCCCCAGGCGCCCAGAACCAAACCGCGGCCCGCCGCGCCCTGTTCTGGCAAGGACATGGCGGCTGTCAGGGTGGAGACCGCGAACAGACCCGCCCCAAGGCCAATGCCCCAAGCCCCGATAAAGAACATCACCGCGGATTGCAGGGGGGCGGCGAAGATGACCATCAAGAAGGCCGCCACGCCCACCAACATTCCGCGGACGGACATGCGGAACATGTCTTGTCCCTGCCCCATCCAGCGGCCTGCCAGACCGAAGCCCACCAGCGCGCCGATGGCGTTGCAGGCGGTCAACCATGTGGTCGACCCCACCGACAGCCCCAGAATCTCGGCCCCATAGGGTTCCAAAAGCACGTCTTGCATCTGAAAGCCGACGGTGCCCATCACGACAACCAGCAAAAGACGGCCCGCCGTTCCGCCTGCCATCAGATCGCGCCAGCCTTCGTTGAAGATCGGCGGGGTTTCTTCCATCTGCTCTTTGGTCATGGGCTGCACCTTTTCCTGTTTCCACAGGGCAATCAGGTTCAACACCATGGTGGCCACACCGCAGCCTTGCACAACGCGGACCAGAAGGATCGGGTCATAGCTGCGCAACAGCCAGCCAAGGATGATGGCGGACACGGCCATGCCAAGCAAGAACATCAC
>CANHLE010000105.1 GCA_947461435.1 Paracoccaceae bacterium
GCCTCTTGTGGGACAAAGCCAAACTCGGCCTGCACAGCGTGAAGGATGGGCAACAAGGCCCCCTCCATCCCCTTGTGCTGGGCCAGAATTTCTTCCACCCGGTCTTTGGTCTGCACGGAATCAAGCATGGATGCGCCCTTTGTTGACTGGTGCCGTTGAACCGCAGTTCGATAGAAATATCAATATAGATATCCCGTCAATCGATAGATGAAATCTATCAAGCGCCGCTGCAATTGTCGCCAGTTTGATAGAAAAGCCAAATCCTCTGATCGAAATTCTCTATCGATCTCGCCACATGCCCAACCGAATGGCTTCGTCGATCAGGGCCTGCAAAACGGGGGTTTGCGGGTCCCGTTTTGGGGTGATCAAACCCACCAGATGCTCGGCCTCGGGCTCCACGATCGGGATGGCAATCAGATTTTGCCCCAAGAACATTTCGGCCAACTTCATCGGAACAACAGACGACCAACTCCCTGATTTTACGTGGGAAATCAACGCGATTGTCGAATTTGATTCGATCATGGCCGTCACAGTCGCCCCCGCTTCGCGCAAATGCTGGTTCACGATCCGCCGGTTTTGCATGTCCGCGGTTAAAAGGCACAACGGTTCTTGCGCCACTTCCGCCCATGTCACAGTCTTTCTAACGGCCAAAGGGGAGGCACCTGTGCACAAATAGCGGTAGAACTCGGTAAAAAGCGGGGTTTGCGACACGCGGCCCAGGGGTTCGTTGTCCAGATAGGTTATTCCCGCGTCCAGCCCAAGGCTTTCGATCCCTTCCAGGATTTCGCTAGAAGTACGCGACAGAACGCTGACACGAACATTTGGATGGCGCGCGGTGAAAGGTGCCGTCAAATCGGCCACCATGGCCAATGCTGTGGGGATTACGCCGATCCGCAGATTGCCAGACAGACCCGTGTGAACCGTGCGCATCTCGTCTTTCAAGGCGCGCACATCGCCCACAATGCGTCTGGCCCAATCCAGTACGCGCTGCCCCTCGGGCGTCAGCCCTTGAAACCGCGAGCCGCGAAACACCAATTGGACGCCCAGATGATCTTCCAACTGCCTTATCGCACTGGACAGGGTCGGTTGCGTGACGCGGCAAACCTCTGCCGCGCGGCCAAAGTGGCGTTCAGAGGCAAGGGCGATGAACATTTCCAACTTGTCTATCATACAGATAAACTGGCGGGGATCGAGGCGGCGTGCAACCCCCGGTGCACCCGTGTGGCAAGAAGGGTTGCACCAGTCGCTAGGGGCGCTTACCTCTGTGCCATGAAACGCTTTATCCCCTTTTTGAACCATCCGCCCTTGGTGCCCGTCATCAGATTGTCTGGAACAATTTCCAGCGGATCACGCGGGTTGAATGATGCCGGACTGGCCCCGTTGATCGAGAAGGCCTTCCGAATGAAACCGGCCGCAGTTGCGCTGTTGGTCAATTCGCCGGGTGGCTCTCCGGTACAATCCAGCTTGATCGCGGCGCGGATCCGACGCCTTGCCGACCAGAAATCTGTCCCCGTCTATGCCTTTGTCGAAGATGTGGCGGCCTCTGGCGGCTATTGGCTGGCCTGCGCAGGCGATCAGATTTGGGTTGACGACAGTTCGATCGTTGGCTCCATCGGGGTCATTTCGTCCTCGTTCGGTTTCACAGAACTGATGGCGCGCCAAGGGGTTGAACGCCGGGTGGTGACGGCCGGCAAGTCGAAAAGTTTCGCAGATCCCTTTTTGCCGCAAAAACCTGAAGATATCGAGCGCATCCGCGCGATCCAGACCCCGATCCACGAGGCGTTCATTGCACATGTCAAGGCCCGGCGCGGCGCGCGTCTGGCCGAGGCCGACCTGTTCAACGCAGATATCTGGGTCGGACGTCAGGCCGTCACCGTCGGGCTGGTTGACGGCATCGGTCATTTGGTGCCGAAGATGAAAGAGGTTTTCGGCGAAAAGGTGTCACTGGTGCCCTTAGGCCAGCGGCGCAGCTTTTTGAGCCGGTTTGGCCTTAGCTTGGCCCAAGATGCACTTCAGGCGATCGAAGATCGCGCGGCTTTTGGAAGGTTCGGTTTGTAATGCTGATCAAGGCCGTCTTCGTCTTCCTGCTGGTGATGGTCGTGATTGGCATGATCGGAAATGCGCTCTTTCCCGGGGCTGTTTCAAAAGTCGCCAAAAGGCGACTTCCCCTTGCCAAGTCGCGGACATGCCCCAAATGCGGCAGATATCAGATCGGAACATCCGGCTGCGGCTGCGGGGGCAAGTAATGCGGGCATTGGTGACGGGCGCGGGCAAGCGGCTGGGTCGTGCAATGGCGGTCTATTTGGCCGAACAAGGCTTTGATGTTGCCGTTCATTTTGCAACCTCCGCCGAAGAAGCCGCGCAGACTTGTGCAGAAATTCGCGCCATGGGGCGCAAAGCAGAGCTGTTGCAAGCTGACCTTCTGGACGAAATCCAAGTGCAAGATCTTGTTCCACGCGCGGCTCTTGCCTTGGGCGGTGCGGTTACCGTGCTTGTGAACAATGCGTCGATTTTTGAATACGACAACATCCATTCGGCCACCCGAACCAATTGGGATCGGCATATGGAGTCAAATCTGCGCGCGCCCTTTGTCCTGATCCAAGCCTTGGCGGCGCAATGCCTACCTTCGGAAACCGATGCCTTGGGCGAGCCTGTGGCGTCAGGGTTGGTGGTCAACATGATCGATCAAAGGGTCTGGAAGCCGACGCCCGAATTCATGACCTATTCTTTGGCCAAAGCCGCACTTTGGGCCCTGACCCAGACCGCAGCGCAGGGCCTTGCACCGCAGATACGGGTTAATGCCATCGGCCCCGGCCCGACTTTGCAAGGCAGCCGGCAAAGCGATACCCATTTTGCCCGGCAGCGCGCCGCCACCCTTTTGCAGCGCGGGGCGAACCCATCGGATGTGACGGCCGCGCTTGGGTTTTTTCTGAACTCTCCTTCCGTTACCGGTCAAATGATCGCCACGGATGGCGGGCAACATTTGGCATGGGAAACGCCAGACGTACTTGGTGTTGAGTGAC
Source organism: Paracoccaceae bacterium (assembly GCA_947461435.1). GTDB lineage: Bacteria > Pseudomonadota > Alphaproteobacteria > Rhodobacterales > Rhodobacteraceae > CAIYZT01. Next base: position 3,024 of record CANHLE010000105.1, read on the forward strand.
TTCTTGCCGATGTCTGCAAAAGTTGTCCACTTTGCCTTACACGGTCACGCTTTTGTCATAAATTGTCCTACGATTTCATATATTTGCATGAATGTAGATTTTTTATATAATAAAATCAGCATGTTAGATAAATGCCTAAAAAATAGGCAAATCAATGAAAGACGCGTTAAACAAGGGAAATTTCCAGTTCCTGAAATCTTCTCCGCAGTGTTATCCACAGAAACGGTGGACAGCTTCCCTCTTGCCTCCGTGCCTTTCTCGTTGCAGCTAATTCACAGAATCAACGCCCATCGGATACAGGTTCTTTCATGACTGACGCCGCCCGGTCCGGGCATGCTATCATCGCAGATTACGTCAAGCAGCTGGATGGCTCGCCGGGTGTTTACCGCATGTTGAACGCCAATTCCGAAGTCTTATACGTCGGAAAAGCCCGCAACTTGAAAAACCGCGTTGGGAATTATGCGAGGGACTACGGCCATTCTGCGCGAATCGAGCGGATGATCTTCGAAACAGCGTCGATGATGTTCCTGACCACGCGCACCGAAACAGAGGCGCTCCTGCTGGAGCAGAATCTGATCAAACAGCTTAAACCCCGCTACAATGTGCTGCTGCGCGACGACAAATCATTTCCAAACATCTTGATCAGCACAGAACATGATTACCCCCAACTGAAAAAACATCGCGGCAAGAAAACTGAAAAAGGCGCGTACTTCGGGCCTTTTGCCAGTGCTGGGGCGGTGACGCGCACGCTGAATCAATTGCAAAAAGTATTTTTGCTGCGCAACTGCACCGATGCGATGTTCGAAAGCCGCACGCGCCCGTGTTTGCAATTTCAGATCAAACGATGCGCCGCTCCCTGCGTGGCCAAGGTCGACAGGGCAGCCTATTTGGACCTTGTGAACGATGCAAAGCGGTTCTTGGAAGGCAAGACAACGTCGGTTCAGGCTGATCTGGCGCGCGAGATGACCGTCGCTTCGGACGCGATGGAGTTTGAACGCGCGGCAGCCCTGCGTGACAGGATCAAGGCCCTGACGCAGGTCCAGACCGCGCAGGGCATCAATCCGCGCGGCGTTTCCGAAGCGGATGTCGTGGCGCTGCATCTGGATCATGGGCAGGCCTGCGTGCAGGTGTTCTTCATCCGGGCCAATCAATCTTGGGGCAACCGTGATTTCTATCCAAAAACTGGATCTGGAGCGGAAGAGCCCGAAATTCTCGAAGCCTTCCTTTCTCAGTTCTACGACGACAAAGAGCCGCCAAAACTGATCCTTCTTTCGCATCCCGTGGAAAACCCGGACCTTGTCGAAGACCTGCTGTCTGATCGAGCAGGTCGGCGCATCGAACTGGCCGTCCCACAACGGGGCGAAAAAGCTGAACTTGTCGAAAACGCGGCGCGCAACGCCCGTGAAAGCCTTGCGCGCCGCATGTCTGAAAGTTCTACCCAGAACAAATTGCTTCAAGGTCTAGCGGATGCATTCGATCTGGACGGACCGCCTTCTCGGATCGAGGTTTACGACAATGCGCATATTCAAGGTTCTGACGCTGTGGGGGGGATGATCGTTGCGGGGGCCGAGGGGTTTGTCAAAAGCCAATATCGCAAGTTCAATATCAAATCGGCGGCTGGGGCGAATAGCGATGACTTCGGGATGATGCGTGAAGTTCTGACGCGCCGGTTTGAGAGGTTGCTGAAAGAGGATCCCGACCGAAAGTCGGAGTCGTGGCCGGATCTTTTGTTGATAGACGGTGGCGCAGGGCAGGTGTCTGCTGTCGTTGGAATTTTGCGCGAACTGGGCGTTGACGACATCGCCATGGTCGGCGTTGCAAAGGGCATAGACAGGGATGCCGGCAAAGAAGAATTTCACCGCGATGGTCAAAGGCCGATGGCATTGCAGCGCAACGACCCGGTCCTTTATTTCGTCCAGCGCCTGCGAGACGAGGCACATCGCTGGGCCAACGGGGCCCATGTGGCCAAGCGCGCCAAGACATTGATCGCCAATCCTTTGGACGAGGTGCCCGGGGTCGGCGCTGCCCGCAAACGTTCTCTTTTGGCGCATTTTGGCAGCGCAAAGGCCGTGGGCCGCGCCGCTTTGCCTGATTTGATGGCAGTGGACGGGATTTCCGAGGCGATGGCTGAGACGATCTATAACTTCTTTCACGACGGCAAGTAGCTGCGGATGCAAAGGTTCGGCCCTTACTCCCCCTTTTCTTTCCGTCGTTTTCCGGTACGACTTGGCCAATGACTTGGACCATTCCAAACACATTGACTTTTTTGCGCTTGCTGGCCGCACCCGGTGTGGCGCTTATGTTCTTGTATTTTCATCGGCCTTGGGCCGACTGGTTTGCGCTGACCCTGTTTGTCGGCGCAGCCATCACGGATTGGTTTGATGGCTACCTTGCCCGTCTTTGGAAGCAGGAATCAAAATTCGGCGCGATGCTTGATCCGATTGCAGACAAGGCGATGGTCGTGATCGCGATCATGGTGTTGACGGGGTACAACGGCATGAACCCTTTGTTGATTCTTCCGGCCACGATCATCTTGTTTCGCGAGGTTTTCGTTGGCGGGCTCCGCGAATATCTGGGCGCAAAATCCGGCTTGTTGAAAGTTACCAAACTTGCCAAGTGGAAAACAACGGCGCAAATGGTGGCCATCGCCGTCTTGTTCTTGGGCACTGGCCTTGAATACCTGAACGGCGTGGCCATGCAGGGGATGACCCCAGATCAATATGCAGATGCCGTCACGGCCGGACTGGCCGATCCCATTCGGGCCTGTGGCAAACGGGACTGCGCGTCGTTTGCCAACCTATTGGGCTTTGTCCTGATCTGGATAGCCGCGATTTTGACTGCCATCACGGGATGGGAGTATTTCCGCAAGTCCGCGCCTTTCTTGAAAGAAGACGCATGATCATCGATGTTCTTTATTTCGCTTGGCTGCGCGAGCGGATTGGTGTGAACCGCGAGCAAATCACAACCTCGGCCAAGACGGTGACAGAACTCATCGAAGAACTTGCTGCCATCGATGAAGGCCACGCACTTGCCTTTGCCGATCTCAAAAGCCTTCGGGTGGCTTTGGATCAACAGATGGCCAGATTTGACTCGTCTTTGGCAAATACACGCGAAGTGGCCTTCTTTCCCCCCATGACCGGAGGGTAAAATGCGGCTTTCGGTCCAAGAGTCTGCGTTTGATCTGGGGGCGGAAACAAAAGCCTTTGCCAACGGCGCCGCGGGGGCGGGTGCAATTGTTACCTTCACAGGCCTTGTGCGCGACAACTCCGGACAGGTTCTTGGAATGGAAATCGAACATTACCCCGGCATGACCGAGCGGGCAATTTCTGATATGATGGACGAGGCACAAGCGCGCTTTGCCTTGACGGATGCCTTGGTGATCCATCGTTTCGGAGTGTTGGCTCCCGCCGAGGCAATCATGATGGTGGCGACGGCCGCCTCCCACCGCTCCGACGCCTTTGCAGCAGCTGAATTTCTGATGGATTATCTCAAATCCCGCGCGCCTTTCTGGAAGAAGGAACTTGGGCCTGACGGGCAGACTTGGGTCAAGGCCAAAGAAGAAGATGAGGCTGCGCTGACCCGATGGTAATCATCAGCGTCCGTGCAGATCTGTCCATGTTGGCTGCAGATCCCCAGACATCTGAACGGCCAGGTAAATGGCGCGCGCAATGGCCCGCGCCAGACAGGTCGCGGCGGCATGCCCGATCTGAAACGTGTCGCGGACGTGATCTTGAATCGGCTGCGCGCCCGTTGCGGCCGCAAACACAAGATCCCCATCCAAAAGGGTATGCGACGGCACGATCGCCCGTGACATACCATCGTGCGCCGCCACCGCGATGCGCTGTGCCTGGGCTTGGGTTAAGGCAGCATCGGTCGCGACAATGGCAATTGTCGTGGCCTCGCCCAGACGTTTGCGTGGGATCGGGTCTTGAAGGCTGGCAAGGGTAGGGCAGGGGCCAAGGCCGCCGAACTCGCTGTCCATTTCAAATGGCGCGGCCCAAAAATGCGGCCCGTCGTTAACTGTCACTGACCCCAAGGCGTTGACTGCAACCAGCGCCCCAACCGTGATACCACTGTCCAGAACAACCGATGCGCTGCCAAGGCCCCCCTTATGACGGCCGGTCAAGGCCCCAAATCCTGCCCCTGCCGATCCAAGGTCAAAATGACGTCCCGCAGACTCCAGCGCCGCTCGCCCAAGGTCATAATAAGGATTGCGCAGCCAAGTCTTGTCACCGTTGTTCAGCAGATCAAATAGAATGGCCCCCGGCACAATCGGCACAGGCTGGTCGCCCACCACAAACCCGCGCCCTTTGGCCCGAAGGCCGTCAGCCACCCCCGAACAGGCATCAAGTCCAAAAGCAGACCCGCCGGACAAGACCAGTGCATCCACCTGCTGAACCAACTTGTCAGGTGCCAGAAGATCTGTCTCACGCGTGCCCGGGGCGCCGCCCATCACGTGGACGCCGCAGGTAAAGGGCTGATCCGCCGTCAGAACCGTGACCCCCGATCGAAGGCGATCGTCATGACACTGGCCCACGCTCAGGCCTGCCACATCGGTGATCAAATTCATTGGCCCCGGTTTCATTCCCATCCCCTTGTGGTTTTGCCCACCTAATCAGGTCAGACGGACCAAGGCAAAGTGGGTCTAGAAGTCGAACAGTTCGCTCAGGAAACTCTCGCGCTTCTTGGAGCGTTTCCCATGTCGATAATCGTCGTCGTCATCGTCTCGGCGGCGAGGCGCTTCGTGGCGCTGGCCGGCAAAGCCGGGTTCGGGCTGAAAGACGGGTGCAGCAGAAGGTGCGGCGTTTGTGGAGACCGTCCCGACAGAGCGTTCGATGATCTTGTCCAACTCTCCACGGTCAAGCCAAACTCCCCGACATTTTGGGCAATAGTCTATTTCAACTCCGCCCCGATCAGCCATCACCAACGTTTCATTGTCTACCGGGCAGCGCATATCCATCTCCATTTTGCTTTTTTGAACAGATGGGGGCCATTTTCGTGCGCGCAAGAGGCCTGCGACGCCATTGTCGCAGGGGGCCCAACGTATTAGCTCATGTTGGAAGGATATTTTGCCAGAAGGAACCCCGACATGTCATCCAGTACCCCTTACGTGCCGCCCAAGGTTTGGACTTGGGACAAAGCGAACGGCGGCCAATTTGCCAGTATCAATCGTCCCATTGCAGGGCCGACCCACGACAAGGATCTGCCGCGGGGTCAGCACGGGTTTCAGCTGTACTCCTTGGCCACACCCAATGGCGTGAAGGTAACCATCCTGTTCGAAGAATTGCTTGAGGCCGGGCATAAAGGGGCGGATTACGATGCTTGGCTGATCGACATCGGTAAGGGGGATCAGTTCGGATCAGGATTTGTGGACGTGAACCCAAATTCCAAAATTCCGGCCCTATTGGATCTGACAGGCGACAAACCCCTTCGGTTGTTTGAAAGCGGGTCGATGCTGGTGCATCTGGCCGAAAAGTTCGGTGCGTTTCTTCCAGATTCGGGGCCGGCGAGAACCGAGGTTATGAACTGGCTGTTTTGGCAAATGGGGTCGGCCCCGTTTGTGGGCGGCGGCTTTGGACATTTTTATGCCTATGCGCCAGAAAAGTTTGAATATCCGATCAACCGTTATGCGATGGAAACAAAACGCCAAATGGACGTGCTTGATCGCCGCTTGGCCGAGGTTCCCTATGTCGGCGGCGATGATTATTCGATCGCCGATATGGCCATCTGGCCTTGGTATGGCGGCATGGTTTTGGGGCGGTCCTATAACGCGGGTGAATTTCTGGACGTGTCATCGTACAAAAATCTCTTGGCCTGGGCCGAAAAGATCGATGCGCGGCCCGGTGTGCGCCGCGGCAGGATCGTGAACAAATCTTGGGGCGAAGATCACGAAAAGCTGCCGAACCGCCATTCATCAGCAGATTTCGTCGGCAAGACGTACTGACACATCACCAAAGGCGGGCGGTTTACAGCCCGCCCGCCTTTGGCTATTCTTTCATTGAGCCGTGACGATGGCGTCGTCACAAGGGGCAACCCCAAGGCTTGCAGCTTTGTCTGCTTTCGTCCTGTACGCCGGGACCTTTCGGGGTTCCGCATCGGGCGCTGACCCCTTCTTTGAGGTCTGATATGACGGAACGTCCACAACAATACCGCTTTCACCAAGGTGACCGGGTTCTACCCTTTGCGTCTGAAGAATATGATGATCGCCTGACGGGCCTGCGCGAGTTGATGGAGATGCACGGCGTTGAGGCCTGCGTTTTCACCTCGATGCACAACATCGCCTACTACTCGGGCTTTTTGTATTGCTCCTTCGGTCGCCCCTACGGTCTGGTCGTCACCCCGACGCAGTCGGTGACAATTTCCGCCGGAATCGACGCGGGTCAACCTTGGCGCAGATGCCACGGCGACAACATCACCTACACAGATTGGCAGCGCGACAATTATTGGCGCGCGATCTTGTCCGTGGTGGGCGAGGGCAAGGTGATAGGCTGCGAAGCAGATCATCTGACCTTGGTGCAATCTGAAAAGCTGAACGCATTTCTGAAACCAAAGCGGGGCGTCGACATCTCTGCAGGAACCATGCGTCAGCGCATGACCAAATCCGCGGCCGAATTGGTCATGATTCGCGATGGGGCAGGCGTGGCAGATGTGGGCGGCTTTGCGATCCGCGAGGCCGCCAAGGAAGGTGCCCGCGAAATTGACATCGCCATGGCCGGCCGCGATGCGATGGAACTGGAAATCGCCAAACGGTTCCCTGATGCCGAATATCGCGACACATGGGTCTGGTTTCAGTCCGGGATTAACACGGACGGCGCGCACAACCCGGTCACCAGCCGCAAACTTCAACGCGGTGACATCCTGTCATTGAACACTTTCCCGATGATCTCGGGGTACTACACCGCGCTTGAACGCACGATGTTCGTCAAAGAGGTTGATGCCGCTTCAAAGCGGATTTGGGATATCAACGTCGCCGCCCATGAATACGGGATGAGCCTGCTGGTCCCCGGTGCATCCTGCGCTGACGTGACAGCAAAGCTGAATACCTTCTTCGAAGAGCATCAGGTCTTGCAATACCGCACCTTCGGCTACGGCCATTCCTTCGGGGTTCTGTCGCATTATTACGGCCGCGAGGCCGGACTGGAACTGCGCGAGGACATCGACACGGTGCTGGAACCGGGGATGGTTATTTCCATGGAACCCATGCTGACAATTCCTGATGGCCAACCGGGCGCGGGCGGATACCGCGAGCATGATATCTTGTTCATCACCGAAGATGGCAACGAAGACATCACCAAATATCCCTACGGGCCAGAGTTCAACATCGTCGGCTGATCACTTCTTGCGCTCAAAGGTGCCCCCGGCCGCTATGCCGGGGGTTTTCACGAAATTCTGCGTCGTCGGGGCTTGACCTTTTGGTCTTGGCGCGAATTAGGTGCATTGACCTTTTAAAGATGTGGACAAACCCCGTGACCTCAACGATTTCACGCCTGATTGCGCTTCTGGCTCTTGCTGTATTGACAGCCTGTGGTGCGCCAACCGATGTGAGCGAAGACACCAACACCACCTTGCCCGGATACGAAGCGGTTCAAGACGGTGAGTTCTTCATTCCCCAAGTTGACAAGAAATTTCTTTGGGGAAATCAGCCGCGGCAGGAAGTGGAGTATCTGGGCGATGAACGACCCGGTTCGGTTGTCGTCGATACCTTTGCGCGCAAGTTGTACTTCGTGATGGAGGGCAACCGGGCCATGCGCTATGCCATCGCTGTCGGCCGCGAGGGTATTCGGTTCACTGGCACCGGGGTTGTCGGCCGCAAGGAAGAATGGCCCGGCTGGCAGCCGACCGCCAACATGATCCGAACACGGCCCGATCTTTACGCCAAATATGCAGCCGGCATGGAAGGGGGGCTGTCCAACCCCTTGGGCGCACGGGCAATGTATTTGTATCGCGGTGGACGCGATTCGATGTTCCGAATTCATGGGACCATCGATGATGCGTCGATTGGTCATGCCACAAGCGCGGGCTGTATCCGTCTGTTCAATCAAGATGCCATCGACCTGTTCAACCGGGTCGACATGGGGGCTGCTGTCAAGGTGCGCAGCCTTGAAGAAAGCCTAGATGCCGAAGGTCCCTATATGGACGATGCTTATGGCCGCGCCGTTCCCGACACGGAAGAAAACCGCAGTGCGCTTGAAGCAGACAAGATCACAAAGGCGGCAGAAGACGCCAAGGCCATTGAAGAAACCTTGAAAGAACAAGAAGCCGCCGAGGCGCTTGCCGCTGAAGAGGCCGCCCTTGCTGCCAAAGAGGCAGAAAAAGCCGCAAAGCTGGCCGAAAAGGAAGCCGCTGCTGCCGCAAAGGCAAAAGCCGCTGCCGACAAGAAAGCCGAAGCAGAGGCCGCAAAACTGGCAAAAACGGCCGAGAAGGCCTTGGCCAAGCGATTGGCGGAATGTGAAAAACTTGGCATTGCGCCAGAAGATTGTCCGCCGCCAGATCAGCCACTTCCTGAAATTGCAGCGAACAACTGAAAGAAAACGGCCCCAGTGCGGGGTCGTTTTTTATTTGCGGCGGATCTATCAGGCTACGTTACGATCACATAGTCCTTGATCGTCGTCTCGACGACTTCCCAAGTGCCCACAAATCCCGGCCGGATGATAAAGCTGTCGGTGGCCATCAGATGGGTCTCGGCTCCGGTCTCATCCGTCAGGATCGAATGGCCAACGTGAATATACACATATTCCCATTCCGCATAACTGACGGCCCATTTGCCGGGCGTTGATTGCCATATTCCGCAGTTCAGGTTTCCGCGCTGCTCGATGTTCCAGGTCGTGTGAACCGGATCGCCGGAAACCACCTTGCCCGGTTCGGGCCGGCTCACAAAAGCCTCCACGCTGGCATCGTCTATCCGTTCTAGAAGGGTCATTCTGGCCTCCAAAGTCTTGCGTACATTTGGCACAGGCAATGTCGGGGTCAAGACCTTGTCGTCGCCGCACCGCAGCGGAGGAATCTTGCGCAAGCAAAATATATGTGCCCTATATTTCATCGACATGACACTGAAGGCCCGAGA
>CANHLE010000106.1 GCA_947461435.1 Paracoccaceae bacterium
CTGGACGCTGATGCACGGGCTTGCCGATGATCGCCAACAGGCCCTCGGCTTTGCGCCCGCCCCCGGCCTTGATCACATCCTGTTTCCCGGCCTCAGTCATTCGGCCCTGTGCCCCCATCTCAAACAGCGCGGCGTGCTCAAGGGCCTTCTGGCCGCCGCCATCGACCGTGACCGCCGCCGCCTGTTGCGCATTGCGGCCTCGGCAGGGGGGCATCTGCGCGCAAAACTGGGGGTTTGACCCCGGGGGCCCCGCGCCCCGCGCAAGACGATCCTTACTGATATCGCAAGGCCTCGATCGGGTCCAAAAGGGCGGCCCGCCGGGCCGGAAAATAGCCGAACACCACCCCCACCAAGGCCGAAAAGCAGAACGCCAGCGCCACGATCGCAGGCGAAGGGGCAAAAGGGATCGACATGAAGATCGACCCGACAAAGGCCAGTCCCAATCCCACGGCAATGCCCAAAACCCCGCCCAGCAGCGACAGAACAACCGCCTCGACCAGAAACTGCATCAACACCTGCCCCGCGCTGGCCCCGACGGCCAGACGAATCCCGATTTCCCGCGTCCGCTCGGTCACAGACACCAGCATGATGTTCATGATCCCGATCCCCCCCACCAACAGGCTGACAGCCGCCACCGACGACAAAAGCCCGGTAAGAACCGAGTTGATCCCCGTCAAAACCGACGAAATTTCGGCCATGTCGGTGACGCTGAAATTATCCTCTTCGCCGATCGCAATCCGCCGCCGCTCGCGCAACAGGGCCGAAACCTGATCAATCCCATCGGCAGAACTGGCCGATTTTCGCAGCGCAATCGAGATGCTGTCCACATCCGTATTGCCCGCCAATCGCCGCTGCACCGTCTTGATGGGCATCAAAATCAGATCGTCCTGATCCTGCCCAAAAGATCCTGCCCCCCGGTCGGCCAGAACCCCGATCACCTGGCACGACAGGGTCTTGATCCGAACGGCAGCGCCCACGGGGTCTGATCCGCCAAATACCTCTTCGGCGACGGTCTGCCCCAGCAAACAGCTGGCCGCCCCCCCCGCGATTTCCCCGTCAGAGAAATTGCGGCCCAGCGCAATGGGCCAGTTTTGCACCTGCAGATAGGCCGCCGTCGTCCCATAAACCGTGGTCGCCGAATTGGCGTTGCCCGCCACAACCGTCTGGCTGGTGGTCACAATCGGCGCCGCAAAGGCCACGGCGGGCAAAAGGGCAATCGCCTCGGCATCCTTGATCGCAAACCGCGCAGCCTGCGCCCCGCCGCCGCCCGTGGGCGGGCCCATGCGAAACCGTCCGGGGCGAACCGACAAGACGTTGGTTCCAAGGCTCTCCACACTGGCCGAAACCTGCGCCGAAGATCCCTGCCCGATGGTCACCATGGCAATCACCGCCGCCACCCCAATAACCACCCCCAGAACCGTCAGGAACGACCGAAGCTTGTTTCGGATGATCGCCACAAAGGCAAGCGTGATGGTTTCCCAGATCATGCCGCACCCTCGCTGCTGCGGGCCACTTGCCGCTTGTCTTCGCTCAGATGTCCGTCGGTGAAAACCATCTTTCGCCCGGCATAGGCCGCAATATCCTCTTCGTGCGTCACCATGACAATCGTCATCCCCTCGTTCCGGTTCAACCCTTGCAGCAGCAGCATGATCTCGTGGCTGCGCTGGCTGTCCAGATTGCCCGTCGGCTCGTCCGCAAGGATCAGCTGCGGCGATCCGGCCAGCGCGCGGGCAATGGCCACCCTTTGTTGCTGGCCCCCCGACAGCTGCGACGGATCATGATGTTCGCGCCCCCCCAGCCCCACTTTGGCCAGCGCCGCCATGGCGATAGGCCCCCGCTGCGCGCGGCTCATTCCCTTGTAAATCAACGGAAGCTCGACATTCTCCAAGGCGGTTGACCGGGCCAAAAGGTTAAACCCCTGAAACACAAAACCCAAGGCATGCCGGCGCAGCAGCGCGCGTTGATCAGCCGTCAAACCCTGCACGGGCACGCCTTGAAACAGATATTCGCCAGACGTGGGCCGATCCAGACAGCCGATGATGTTCATGGCTGTCGACTTCCCGGATCCTGAGGGGCCCATGATCGCCACGAATTCCCCAGCCGCGATGGTCAGGCTGACGCCGTCCAAGGCGCGCACCTCGGCCTCGCCCTGGCCGTAAACCCGCGCGACAGCGTTGAACTGGATAAGGGGCGCTTCCATCTCAATTCGCCGCCGAATCTTGGTCGGTGATCACCAGATCGCCCTCGGCCAGATCTGTGGCCGTCACGGCCGTACTTTTCCCATCGCTTTGGCCAAGGCTGACAGCCACCTCCACAGGAACGCCCCCGCGCAGCACCCAAACGGATTTTCCCGTTGCCGTCCCAGCGGCACCCCGACTGCCCGGCATCGGCAGGATCAGCCCCACCAACCCCGCCCCCGACCGCGCGCTTGCCGCTTTCGGCGGGGCATAGCGCAGCGCCCCATTGGGCACAATCAGCGCATCCGCCACTTCGGCCACGGTGATCGTGGCCGTTGCCGTCATCCCCGGCCGCAGCAACCCATCGGGATTGTCCACCGCCAGAACCGCCTTATAAGTCACCACATCATTCGTGGTTTCCGGCGCAAAGCGAACCTGCGTAATCGTGGCAGGGAAACTTTGCGTGTCATAGGCATCGACCGTGAACAGGGCCATATTGCCCAGACTGACGCGGCCGATATCGGCCTCGTCGATATCCACCAACAGCTCCATCTGGCGCAGATCGCCCGCCAGCGTGAACAAAACCGGCGCCGACAGCGACGAGGCCACGGTCTGCCCGGCCTCGGCCGCGCGGTCCAAGACGATCCCGTCGATCGGAGAGCGAATTTCGGCCCCTTCCAGATCCGCCTCCACCACATCCAGATTGGCCTTGGCCAGCGTCAGATCGGCCCGCGCAATCGCAACCGAAGCCTGCGCGCGTTCAAATACCGCTTCGACACCCGCCATGTCATTCTTGCTCGTCACGCCCCGGTCGGCCAAGGCGCGCTTGGTGGCCAGATCCGCCTCTGCCTCGCGCTCTGTGGCCTGCGCCTGCAGCAGCCGCGCCTCGGCCGCAGCCATCTGCGCGCGCGAATTGGCCACCTGCGCCGACAGTTTCGTCGTCTCCAGCCGCGCCAGAACCTGACCCGCCGTCACGATGTCGTTGTAATCAACCTCCACGCTTGCCAAAGTGCCCGACAATTCAGACGACACATCGACCTGATTGGTCGGCTGTACCGTGCCCGTCGCCGTCACTGTCACCGTCAAGGATCCGCGCTCCACCGCTTCGGTGGTGTACACCACATCCGCCGCCGTCTGTCCGCACGTTGACCAGTAATAACCGCCCCCCGCCACCAGCACCGCCAATAGCCCCAGCACCCACCAGCGGCTGCGGCCCGAACGGGCCCCGCCTGCCGCCAGCAGTTTCGCCAGATCGTCACTCTTGTCGGCCATTGCCCTGTCCTTCGTTGCGCAGCGTCAGCCCTTATACGCCAAAGCCCGCCACTTCCGCCGCGTCTTCGCGCCGCGCTGACAGCATTGTGACCCGATCAGACCGTCACGACCCGCGATAAGTGGAATAGGCAAAGGGGCTCAGCAGCAAAGGCACATGATAATGCCCCTCCGCATCCGCCACGCCAAAGCGGATCGGGATCTCGTCCAGAAACAACGTCCCCTCGGCCGCCTGACCGCTGGCCCGCAGATAGTCGCCGGCGCAAAATACCAACTCGTAGTGTCCGCTTTTCAACTCGGCCCCCGCCAAAAGCGGTGCATCCGTGCGCCCGTCGGCGTTGGTCACAACCTCTTTCAGCTTTTTGTGACTGTTGCCGCTCACCCGGTACAGCATGATCTTCAGACCCGCCGCCGGCCGCCCGCGCGCCGTATCAAGGACATGAGTGCTTAGCCGTCCATTCAACATCGCCAACTCCCGCAACTGCCGACCCAGCCCTATCGCGCCCAGCAGCCCCTCGGGCAGCAGATTGAATATATAGGTCTTTCTTGGATTATTTGATAAAGCTTTTTGCAAATCGCCCCTAATGTTTTCTTCCCGTGTCGGAGATGCCCCATGAACCGCTACCCCCGTGATTTTCGTGGCCATGGCCCCAATCCGCCCGATGCGGCTTGGCCGAATGGGGCAAAGATCGCCATCTCGGTGGTGCTCAACTATGAAGAGGGCGGCGAGAACAATATCCTGCACGGCGATTCCGGCTCCGAGGCGTTCTTGTCCGATATTGCCGGCGCCGCGCCTTGGCCGGGGCAGCGCCATTGGAACATGGAATCGATCTATGATTATGGCGCACGCGCCGGCTTCTGGCGGCTGCACCGCCTGTTCACCGCCCAGCAGATTCCGCTCACCATCTACGGCGTCACCTCTGCGCTGGCGCGGAGCCCCGAACAGCTTGAAGCGATGAAATCCGCCGGCTGGGAAATCGCCAGCCACGGGCTGAAATGGGTCGATCACCGCGACATGCCCCCGGAAATCGAGGCGGCCCAGATCGCCGAAAGTTTCCGCTTGCACCAAGAGGTCGTCGGTTGCCCGCCCACCGGCTGGTACACGGGGCGCTGCTCGATGAACACCGTGCGCCTCACCGCGCAAACCCAGCGTCTGGCCTGGATTTCCGACACCTATGACGATGACCTGCCCTATTGGATGGAGGTCGGATCCCACGACCAGTTGGTCATCCCCTATACGCTGGAAGCCAACGACATGCGGTTTGCCACCGCACCGGGCTACATCACGGGCGATCAGTTTTTCAGCTATCTCAAAGACAGCTTCGACACCCTTTATGCCGAAGGCCAAGAGGGCCGCGCCAAGATGTTTTCCATCGGTCTGCACAACCGGCTGATCGGCCGGCCGGGCAAATTCGCCGGGCTGAAGAAATTCATCGACTATGCAAATTCCCATACGGGCGTCTGGTTTGCCCGCCGTATCGACATCGCCCAGCATTGGCAAAAAACCCATCCCCCCAAACGGTTCGAACGCCCGTCTCAAATGACCCGGGATCGGTTCGTGAACCGCTTTGGCAGCATTTTCGAACATTCCCCCTGGATCGCCGATCGTGCCTTCGCGCTGGAACTTGGCCCCGCCCATGACAGCGCGGCCGGCCTGCACAATGCGCTGGCCCGCGTGTTTCGCACCGCCACTGCCGATGAACGCCGCGCCGTTCTTTGCGCCCATCCCGATCTGGCTGGCAAACTTGCCGCGGCCAAACGCCTGACCGCCGACAGCACGATGGAACAGGCTTCGGCCGCGTTGGATGCCCTTGGCGATGACGAACGTGCGACCTTCCAAAACCTGAACGCCGCCTATATGGCCAAACACGGCTTTCCCTTCATCATCGCCGTGCGCGATCATACAAAGGCCTCGATCCTCGCCGCTTTCACCGCCCGCCTGCACAATGACACGGAAACCGAATTCAGCACCGCCTGCGCTCAGGTCGAACGCATCGCGGCCCTGCGATTGAAGGACCTGCTTGCATGACCAGCTATTATGCCCCGCCCGGCGGCCTGCCGCCGCAAACCGCCCTGATGACCGGACGCGCGGTATTCACCCCGTCCTATGCGTTCATCCCCAAGGGCTGCTTTTCCGATATCGTGGTCTCTGCCCTTCCCGGATGGCGCGGCACGCGCCTGTGGCTGATCGCGCGGCCCATGTCCGGCTTTTCGGAAACCTTCAGCCAATATGTGATGGAGGTGGCCCCCGGCGGCGGATCGGACGCGCCCGATCCGGATACCGGGTGTGAGCACTTCTTGTTCTTCACTGGCGGTCTGGCCACGGTGACCATCAATGGCACCGGGTACGAGCTTGACGCGGGCGGCTATGCTTTCATTCCCCCCGGCGCAACCTGGACGCTTTTGGCCGAAGGCAGCACCCCGGCCCGCTTTCACTGGATCCGCAAGCTGTATGAACCGGCGCCCGGCGTGCCCCTGCCGCCGCCCTTCGTCACGCGCGAACAGGATCAGCCCTTGGTGACCATGCCCGATACCAAGGGCGTCTGGGGTACCACCCGCTTCGTCGATCCCGCCGATGTGCGTTATGATGCCCATGTCAACATCGTTACCTTTCAGCCCGGCGGCGTGATCCCGTTTGAGGAAACGCATGTCATGGAACACGGACTGTACGTGCTCGAAGGCAAAGCCGTCTACAAGCTCAACCAAGACTGGGTCGAGGTAGAGGCAGGCGATTTCATGTGGCTGCGCGCCTATTGCCCACAGGCCTGCTATGCCGCCGGTCCCGGTCCGTTCCGGTATCTGCTGTACAAAGACGTGAACCGGCATGCCCATCTGCGCGGCCCCGGCGCTTATCGCCCTACGCTCTAAATCCGTTCGGTCCGATCCACCGCCCTTCACATTGCCGGGGGGCGGTCCACCTCGCTTGCGACATTGCCAAAGGTTCCCCATGCAGATCTTGATGCCCAAACCCCTCAGCGCCGCCACCTTTGCGCCCTTCGGCGATGTCCTTGAAGCGATGGGCAGTTTTCGCTTGATCAACGATGGCCTGTGCCACCGCCACCATGATCTGGCGCGCCTCGACACAACCGATGCCCGCCCCGGAATCTCGATCTTTCAGGCCGAACCGCGCGCCCTGCCCTATGATTTCAACTTGGTCGAACGCCATCCCGAAGGATCCCAAGCCTTCGTGCCGATGACACAGAACCCCTTCCTCGTCATTGTC
Source organism: Paracoccaceae bacterium (assembly GCA_947461435.1). Taxonomy (GTDB): domain Bacteria; phylum Pseudomonadota; class Alphaproteobacteria; order Rhodobacterales; family Rhodobacteraceae; genus CAIYZT01. The sequence continues at coordinate 6,670 of CANHLE010000106.1, forward strand.
GCGCCCGATATGGGCGGCCGCCCCGGCAGGCCCCTGGCCTTTTTGACCAACGGCGCGCAGGCCATCAACCTGCACCGCGGAACATGGCACGGCGTGCTGACGCCCCTTGCGGCCCCCGGCCTGTTCGCCGTGATCGACCGCATCGGCACATCCCCCAATCTTGAAGAATATCGCTACCCCTCGGCCTTCCGCGTCACCGCCGAACAGCCCGCCGCCGCACAATCGTGATCTGGGGCTAACCTGCCGCGGCAGCTGCGGCCAACGGATTGGATTCAAGCCGCAATCCGGGCGCCTTGCCTTCGGCAAAACCCGGCCATCCGTGCCCGAAAAATGCCGCCCGGTCAATCTGACCGCGCAAATGCCAATCCAGAAAGCCCAAGGCGAAATGTTGCGCGATGTTGTTCATGCGCAGATTGTCCCAAACCGCATCGCCGTAATGCGAAAAAGGGGGCCAAGCCAGATGATCAGACGGCTCCCATGCCTCTTGCGGGGCGGCGATCGGCGCGGCGGCGTTGTGACCCGCCCCGTCAAAGGTCAAAAGCCAGGTCGCAGACCCGGATTCGGCGAAGATACGCCGCATGCCGCCCTCGTAATCCGAAACATCATCGGCCGATCCGGCCATGATCAGGCAGGGCCGCTGCATCCCGGCCAACCCTTCGGCCGTCCAAAATCCCCGGTGCCGCCCCCAGGGTCCGATCGGGATCACCGCCTTCAGCCGCGCCGGCACCACCGGGGCGCTGTGCACCCCCAGCAGCCCCGCCGGCGGCGCGCCTTCGCCCGTCACCGCCTGTGCCGCCACGCCCGCCCCCGCCGCAATCAACGCGCCATAGCCGCCCATCGAATACCCGATGATGGCATAGTCCCCGCCCAACTCTGCCGCCACAAAGGCCGTGTCCAAGGGCCGGTTCACCAAGGTGGAGCCAAAGCTTTGCCCCCCCAGATAGGCAGGATCGTCATAGGTGCTGTCGCGGTGGTCGATCGCCGCAACCCGGTACCCATGCGAGGCCAGATGTTCGGCAAAATGCGCCATCAGCATCCGGTTTCCCGGAAATCCATGACTGATGATGACCAAAGGCCCGCTGTCATCGCCCGGCGCAGCCTCGCGCGCAGCGCGGCCGTGCAGCACCACCTTGCGGTGGCCGTCGCGCATCACTGTATCATACTGGCCCCCCGCCGCCGTGCCCGCAGCCGCCGGATACCAGTATTCCACCGTCAAGGCCCGGTCATAGCGCGGTTGCACCTGCGCGCTGGCGGCCAGTACATCCACCTGTCCTTTGTGGACCATGACCTTCGTGGTCACCCCCACGGCATGGGTGCCAAAGGCGGCAAGGTCCGGGGCATCGGGCCGCGTGATGTCAATTCGGTTTTGCATGGGGTCTCCGTTTTGGCCCGACCCTAACCGTGCCGGGCAAAAAGAAAAGGGGGCGGTTTGCACCACCCCCTTCATTCATGATCTCACGCGCGCCCCGCAGGGCACTGCGGCATTATGCCAGCGCGAGGTTGATCGCCGATTCGCGGCCGTCACGGCCCTTTTCGACGTCAAAGGTCACAGCCTGACCGTCGTCCAACTGGCGGATGCCAGCGCGCTCAACTGCCGAAACGTGCACGAACACGTCTTTGCCGCCCGACGCCGGAGCGATGAAACCGAAGCCCTTGGTGGTGTTGAACCATTTCACTGTGCCATTGGCCATAGTGATGTCTCCTAATTTAGATTGCCACCCACAACACGCGATGGCCCGGCTTAGTCACTTGGATCGAGTGTCTGAAGCCGTGATGGAGACAGAGTAGATCGATAGAAAGCGTTTCGCGCCCTGCGTGTACAGCCGATGCCGCCAAATGGCAAGTCATCCCCGAAATGTTTCTGCGGCCTTAAAGTTTAAGGTCATAGGTCACCCATTTGGTCTCTTGCGCCACCGCGTCATACAGCCCGCGCGCCCGCGCATTGTCCTGCGCCGTGATCCAGCGGATCACCGACCATCCCTGCGCGCGTCCTGCCGCCTTGACGCCCGCAATCAACTGGCGTCCGGCGCCGGTGCCGCGCACCGCCGGGTCGACGAACAGATCGTCCAGATACCCTCCCGTCGTCGCCGACAAGGGCCGCGAAAAGGGCCGAAAATGGGCCAACCCAATCAGTCCCGCCCCTTGCCCCGCCCCATCTCGCGCCACCAAGGCCTGCACCGGATGCCCGGCATCGCTAATCCACCCCCAGACACGCGCTCGCATCTCGTCGGTCTGCTCCACGCCATAAAACGCGGCATATCCGGCATAAAGCCGCGCCCATTCCGCAAAATCCTCTGCCCGTGGTGCCTCGATCATCATGGTGCCGTCCTCCTGCCCCACCGTCAGATCAAAGAACCCGCGCGCCGTCCAGCCCCCCAAGGGAACAAATCCATCCCCGATGGTCTGCACACCGCCCCCCTTGCCCCGCCCGGCGCGCGCCCCTACGCTGCGCCCATGATCCTGCTCAGCTACAACATCCAGTACGGCTTTGGCACCGATGGCCGCTATGATCTGTCCCGCGCCGCGCAGGTGATGCAAGGGGCCGATATCATGGCCCTGCAAGAGGTCGATCGGCACTGGCAACGCACGGACTTCGACGATCAGCCCGCACGGCTCGAATCGGCCCTGCCCAGCCATTACACCGCCTACGGCCCCGCCTTTGACATGGACGCCTCGCAGCGGATCGGAACACGCGTGGTCAATCGTCGCCGCCAGTTCGGCCCGATGATCCTGTCACGCTGGCCGATTGTGTGGACAAGGCTGCACCTGCTGCCCCTGCGCCGAATGCTGGACCCGCTGAACACCCAAACCGCCGCGCTTGAGGCGTGCATTGCCGCCCCCAGCGGCCCGCTGCGCGTCTTCAGCCTGCATCTGGCCCATGTCGGCACGCCCGAACGTCTGGTGCAGATCACCCATCTTCAAACGATCCTCGCCCAGTCCGCCGCCTCCGGCCCCCCATGGAGCGGCACCGACGATGAACCCAGCCGCAACTGGACCGAAGGACAGGCAGAGCCGCCAAACCCCGCCTCCGTGGTTCTGATGGGCGATTTCAACTGCGAACCGGGCAGCGCCGAGATGACCCTTTTGTTGGGCCAAAACCCCTATCATCCCGGCGCGCGCTATGCCGATGGGCTGGTGGATGCCGCAGCCATGACCGGGGCCGTCTTGCACAGCCACGAAAAAATCATCGCGGGGCAAAGGCGTCTGCGCCAACTTGATCATATCCTGATCAGCGCCGATCTTGCGCCCCATCTGCGCCGCGTCTGGTCAGACCCAAACCAAACCGCCTCCGATCATCTGCCCCTTTGGTGCGATCTGTCGCTTTAGACGCGCTTTACCTTTTTGCGGCACGGTGCCTCGTGGCTGTCCGCTCCATCCCGGATGCGGCCCAAACAAGGGTCAGAGATAACGCGATTGAGTTCGCTCAATTTTCCAGATCAAGCAGCACACTTCGCCCCGTGCGGATGCTTTCGTCGGCCGCAAGACAGATCCGCAGCGATTGAACGGCATCGTGCATATGGCGTGAAAGATCCAGATCCTGCGCCACCGCGCGCAGGACAAAATCCTGTTCGGCGTCGCACAGCGCCTGATGGTCCGGCTCGTCGGGCAGTTCGATATGCCGGTCGTCCCCGGGCCGATGCACCAACAGGCTGCCCACTTTGGTATGCCCCCCAATGTCAGACGAGCGGCCCTTGTCCGCATCCAAAATCGACACCGATCCTTTGGGACTGACGACATCCTTCACGAAAAAGGCCGTCTCCGACATCATCGGCCCCCAGCCCGCTTCGTACCAGCCGACAGAGCCGTCGGCGAAAAAGACCTGAAGCTGCCCATAGTTATACATATCCGGCGAAATCTCATCAGACAGTCGCAGCCCCATCCCCTGCACCCGAACCGGCGCGGCATCGGTGATCTGGCACATGACATCCACATAATGCACCCCGCAGTCCACCAACGGAGAGGTGGTTTGCATCAACGCCTTGTGCACCTCCCACTGGGCGCCGCTGGATTGTTGGTTCAGGTTCATGCGAAACACATAAGGCCCGCCCAGCGCCCGCGCCTCGGTGATCAGGCGGGTCCAACTGGGGTGATGGCGCAGAATATAGCCCACCACCACCTTACGGCCCGTCTCGCGCGCCACCGCCACGACGCGCCGGGCATCGGCCACTGTTCCGGCCAGCGGCTTTTCGACAAAGACATGCGCCCCGGCCCGCATGGCCCGGATCGCAAGATCTGCATGACTGTCGGTATAGGTAGCGATCACCACCAGATCGGGCGCTTGGGCCAACCCTTCGTCAAAGGTGGAAAACAGCGGATAGCCCTGCAAATCTTCGGGCAACTCTCGGGCCGACCGGTTCACAAGGCCCACGATCTGCGCCCCCGCATGGCGATGCAGGGCCAAGGCATGGGATTGGCCCATGGTTCCCAGACCAACGATCAGGGCTTTCACAACGGTCATAAGTCGATCCTCCGGACGGATCCCACATCCACCTCGCGCCCGGTGCGGCGCGACTGGATCGCGGCAAAACACAAGGCCAGACTATGCAGGTTTTCTTCTGCGCAATTGTCAGGTTCGCTCCCGGTCTCGACCGCGACCAAAAGCGCGCCCATGGCCCCCCGAAACCCGTCGTTGAACCATGTGCCCGACAGTCGTGGCTCCGCCCGTCCGGCCGCTGTGGTCAGGGCAACCCTTTGTTGGCCAAGGTCGGGGCCACGCGATTCCAGACTGCCACGCGTGCCGCTGACAAAACTTGTGTCGCTGGGCCCAAAGCCGCTTGCGCCGCCGAATATCAAACTGGCCTGCCCCTCGTCCAATCGGATCAGCGCCTGCGCCTGCAGAGGGGCCTTCGCCCCTTGCCCCGGCGCGCGGGACGAGGTGGCAAAAACGCTTTGTCCCCGCCTGCCCGTCAGGCTTGCGACAAAGTCGAACCAATGAATGCCAAAATCGCCCAAGATCAGGTCAGGCAGGCTGTCAAAAGGCGTGCCCGCAATCCATCCGTGGTTCCAATGCACCGCCGCATGCACCGATTGCACCTGTCCGATGATCCCCGCCCGAACCGCCGCCCGCATCCATGCCATATGCGGCGCCCAGCGCCCGTTCTGATTCACGGCCAGCCGCACGCCCGCATCGCGCGCCAACGAAACAAG
>CANHLE010000107.1 GCA_947461435.1 Paracoccaceae bacterium
AGTTCCGGCCGATCAGAGGACGCCACCTTGTCCGCCACCCAAGCCGACAAGCCGGCCTCACCCGGGCCACCGATTTTCTCGACTGCCGCTGTGCCCGTCGCGGGGGCCGCGGTAAAGCTGGCGGTGCGAACTGTGAACACCTTTTTTGTATCCGCAGATTTCACGGTCTGGATCGCGTTGCCCGCATAGATCGGGCGCTCGAACGTTTCTGCGTCAATGACGGCCGTTACATCCGACATCACCATCACATCCAGCAGGGCTGCCACACGCGGCAGGACGTTTTTGTTGAACGCCGTGGCCGCACCGCAGATATGGGTATAGCCGCCAGCAAGCGACACCACCAATGCTGCCGTCGATTCCGCCATGCCGTGGCAATAAGCGTGATCGTCGGCAAACAACACCTTGGACACACCGGCCAACTTGGCTGCTTCAGCCGCTGCGGCGTCGCCGCCGGTTCCGGCGACAAGCACATGGACCTCGCCCAAAGTGGCGACGGCAGCCAGCGTTTTGCCCACAGCGTCGGCGGCCAATTGGCCTTCATTCACGTCTGCAAGAAGGAGAACGGCCATCAGATAACCCCCGCTTCGTCTTTAAGTTTCGCAATCAGTTCTGCAACCGATCCAACCTTCACCCCGGCCTTGCGACCTGCAGGTTCAATGGTTTTCAAGATCGAAAGGCGCGGAGCGACATCGACGCCAAAATCTGCCGGCGTCTTAATGGCCAAAGGCTTCGCCTTTGCCTTCATGATATTGGGCAAGCTGGCATAGCGCGGTTCGTTCAAGCGCAGATCGACCGTCACGATGGTGGGCATCTTCACCGAAATGGTTTGCAAACCGCCGTCCACTTCACGGGTCAAGACCGCCTTGTCGCCGTCAATGGCCAGCTCAGAGGCAAAGGTGCCCTGGCTCCAGCCCAAAAGCGCCGAAAGCATCTGACCGGTGGCGTTCATGTCATTGTCGATGGCCTGCTTGCCGCAGATCACCAGACCCGGTGCTTCTTCACGAACAACTGCCGCAAGAAGCTTGGCAACCGACAATGGCTCGATATCGGTTTGAACATTGTCGGTGGCTTCGATCAGGATGGCGCGGTCGGCGCCCATGGCCAGCGCGGTGCGCAAAGTCTCTTGGGCCTGCTTCACGCCGATGGACACGACAACCACTTCGGTTGCCAATCCCTTTTCCTTTAGCCGTATTGCCTCTTCGACGGCAATTTCGTCAAAAGGGTTCATCGACATCTTCACATTGGCCAGATCGACACCGGATCCGTCCGCCTTGACGCGAACCTTCACGTTGTAGTCGATCACCCGTTTGACAGGCACAAGCACCTTCATTGGCGGATATCTCCCAAATTTGACCCCAGGGGTCAGACAAGCTCTGGCGCGGTATTATCCTGTAAGGTCGGGTCGCAACAGACCAAAATCGACCGGAATCCGCGTCCGGACGTCGCGTTTTGAACGAAAACGCCGATCAGCAAAAGAAGGGCGGCGCAATTTCGATCAGGATCGGCCGGTTTCATCTGGCTTAAAGTTTTGCCCTTCGCCTGCCAACGCGCCATGGGCATGTCGGGCGCTGCCTTTGCCGCGCAGCATTGGCGATGGCTTGGATCAAGGATAATATCATCCGCATTCGCCCCCTCAGCCGGTTATTCCGGGCACAGGGCCCCTTTGGCAATTATGCCGTTCACTTTGGTATTTGAGGTTAAGCCTATGACAAAAAATATCTTTTCCGGCCCAAATCTTGTTGAAATGCCGTCTTGCGAATTTGCCGGCACCGCAAGGCGCTATGATATGCGCAGCCGCGGTGAAATTCCCGCTCAATGGGATGCCTATAATGACGCCGGTCTGCGCGCCGCCTCCTCCGATCCGCACGAATACTTCGGCTTGGTCTTCAACTTTGACGAGGCAACCGGGACCTTTGACTACATGTGTGGTCAATTGATTCTAAAGGGATCACCCCTGCCTGTAGGGTTCAAGACATTGCTGGTACCGGGTGGGAATTGGGCAAAGTTTTCCACATCCGCCCACATCTCCACCATGCAGAGCGCTTGGGCCGAGGTGATGGGCCAGTGGCTGGGCCAGCCTGAATGCATCCCGCGCGAAGGCCCGTCTATTGAATATTATCCATCCAGCTTTAACGGCCGCACCGGCGACGGCGGCTATGAAATCTGGATGCCGGTGGCCTGAACCGGCTGATTATCGGTTTGCGCCTGGCACCCAAAGGACATCAGCCTTGCCGTCGTCGTTGGCTATCCGGCCTGCAACGAAAAACCAGTCAGACAGACGGTTCAGATATTTGACGGCATCCGGGTTCACCGGTTCGATCGCCGCCAGTTCTGTGGCCAGACGTTCGGCACGCCGGCAGGTCGTTCGGCACAGGTGCAAATGCGCCGCCAAGGCAGACCCGCCGGGCAGAATAAAGCTGCGCAAGGGCGTCAGACGGTCGTTCAGCGCGTCAATCTCCGCCTCCAGACGGTCAACCTGCGCGGCGATCATGCGCAGACGGGGGTAGGGGGCACTGGCGTCGTTCTCAAGATCGGGGGTGCACAGGTCGGCCCCCAGATCAAACAAATCATTCTGAATACGCGCCAATGCCGCATCCATGTCCCCGCTGGCGTGAAGACGCGCCATGCCGATCGTGGCGTTGGTTTCATCCACGGTCCCATAAGCCGATACCCGGGCAGAATGTTTATCAACCCGGCTGCCATCGCCAAGAGCGGTTTGGCCAGCGTCCCCGGTGCGGGTGTATATTTTGGAAAGAACCACCATCAGCCGCGCGACCTCAGATATGCAAACCCGACGATCAGTACCACCGCGACAGCCTGGGCGGCAATCCGATAGCGCATCAATCGGTTGGCATGCAGACGGTTGAATTCACCGCCCTTGCCAAAACTGCCGATTCCCACGGCAAGGACGGCCAGAACCACAAGACAGGCAATGGCCGCAAGGATGAAAAGGGGATCGTTGATCATGTCATTCTCCGGTGTCGCCCTTGATGTAGGGGATATGTCCGGAAAAGCGAACAGCGAAATCTGCGGCCTATCCGCGCGCAATGACCCAATCCAGAACCCGCGTCGGCAAAAGCCTGCGCAAGGTGCCCATCAGATAAGTGGGGGTGGTCACAAAGTACCGGGCCCGCGGGCGGCGGGATTCAAGGGCATGGATCAGTTTTGCTGTGACAGCGCTGGCAGGCAGTTCAAACCGGTCAGGCCCCCGCGATTCGTACAAACGCTGGACCAACGGTTCGTATTCCGCCCGCCGGGCAGAGTTTTTCCAGTCGATCCAGCGTTCAAAATGCGCAATGGCATTGGCCCGGATCTTAGATGTGATGGGGCCAGGCTCAATCAGGATCGGATGGATGCCGGTCCCCGCCATTTCGATTCGCATGACATCGGTCAGCCCCTCCATCGCAAATTTGGTGGCAACATAGGCGCCGCGCCACTTCATCCCGACCAGCCCCAGCACGGACGAGCAGTTTACAATCCTGCCGTGTCCCTGCGCGCGCATCACCGGGATCACGCGGCGGGTCAGCTCGTGGTACCCAAACAGGTTTGTTTCAAAAATTGCCCGCAAGGCATCTGTCGGCAGGTCTTCCACGGCGCCCGGGCAGGCAAAGGCACCATTGTTGAAAACGGCATCCAAGGTACCGCCTGTTCGGGTCAGCGCCTCATTCAACGCAGCCGCTACCGAGGAGTCATCGGCATAGTCCAACCGAAAACTCTCCAATCCCTCGGCGCGCAAGCGCACGCAATCGTCCTCGCTTCGGCAGGTTGCGAACACCCGCCAACCGCGTGCAGCCATGCCATGCGCCGCGTCATAGCCAATGCCCGAAGAACATCCTGTGATCAAAAGACTACGCTGGGCTGACATGGGGCTCCTTAAGGCGCGCGGCCAAAATGGGTGGAAACGCCGCTGGTGCGCGCGCGGTAATGGGCCTCTTCGTCGGGTGTCAGCCCATTGTCGAAATACCAAGGACGGTGGCCCGCCAAAAAGCCTGCCCCCGCAACACGGACTGCCGGAACCCGGGGCTGCGAAGACAAGATACCAAAGTTGGCCAAATGCGGTTGGGGCACGTGAAGGAAAAACGTGGTGTCTACGGTCGCGGCATAGACTTCGGGCTCGACCAAGCCGCGAAAGAACCGCCGATAGTAGCTGGCGATCGTATGCTTTGGCCCAAACTGGCGCTGAAGGTCGATCTTCTTGGCATCGGAAAGATCAAGGGCAAGCCCAACTTTTGCAACGGCGTACCGCTGACCCAAGGTAAACAGGCGTGTCATGAAGTCCGGGGCAACAGGATCGGGCAAGTCAAGGTCGGGATCGGTGAAAATGAAGGGCTGCCCTTGCCCGATCCAATGCACCACCTGACGCACGGCACGTCTTGGGCCCATATTTGCGCCAAGCCATCTGACACTGGCTTTGGCCTGAAACTCATCACTGGTCAGATAGTCACGCAGCGGTGCGAAATGCGATCCTTGTTCCACCACGGTGATCTTGGAAAAACCATTCGTGTGGAACCAATTTACCGTGCTGCGCAGATAGGTCAGTTGCTCGAAAGAATTGATGAACACCGGAACTTCGGCGCGCAGCCGCCGTTCGGCCGCGCAAACGCCGGGGAAAGGCACAATGGACATGACCTGCTCCTGCTGCGGCGTCTCTTCTGGGGCGCCTACGGCGACAATGGGCCAGAATGGACGCGCCGCAAAGCCCCTGTTCGAAGAATTCAAACGGCTGTGGCGCTGCTATCAGGGTTGGTCAGACAAAAGCGCGTTCGACACATAGCCTTCAATGCCGTCCCCTTGAATCGTGATCAACGTCCAACCTTCTGGATCAGCGGCCAAAGATACAACGGTAACCGCCTCACCCCGCGAAAGTTTGTCGATCACGGCGAAATCCTTGCCCGGTCCCTCACGCACATTCACCGTTTTGGCGGCTATAAAAAGCACCAGCTTTTCGGGTTCCGCCAAGGGCGCAACCGCCGGTTCTGCACTCGTCACGTCGGCGGGCAATTCTGTCTGCACCGCGGGAGCGGTGGTGGCGTCTGGCGGATCGATCAAGGTTTGGGTTGGAACATACACGGCATCAACAACGTCAGTTGCCGCCTGTGACGGCCCATCAGACACTGTTGCGGGTGATCGCGTTTCGGCCGCCACGGGGGTGCCCCCTGTGGTCATCAGCCCATACCTGACCTGTCCATGATCGGCCCCGGCGATCAAGAAGGTCAAAAACATCACAGCCAATAATGCCAACGTCAATCGAATCATAAAACACCATAACACCGCCCAATGACCAAGCCCTTAACACAGGCCTGCAACAATTATGGCGGGAAAATGGCAAAGAATTTCGCCTGTGGCGGTCGTGCGACTCATAAGGATTTCGATGCGATTTCCGGCTGGACCGGGCGCATCAGGCGCACTACACAACATCCATGTCCGATAAGTCCGACGACCCCAAGATAGAGCATATGACCGTGGCCGAGCCTTTGAGCCGTGCCATCGGCGACCGCTATTTAACCTATGCGCTTTCCACCATCATGCACCGCGCGCTGCCCGACGCACGGGATGGTCTGAAACCGGTGCATCGGCGGATCTTGTATGCGATGCGCGAATTGCGGCTGTCGGCCACGGGGGGCTTTCGCAAGTCGGCCAAGATTTCCGGCGATGTCATGGGGAACTATCACCCCCATGGCGACGCTGCGATCTACGATGCGATGGCGCGTTTGGCCCAAGATTTCAACGTGCGCTATCCACTGGTGGATGGTCAGGGCAACTTTGGGAACATCGATGGCGATAACCCGGCCGCCAGCCGTTACACCGAGGCGCGTCTGACAGCGATTGCCGAAACCCTGATGGAAGGTCTGGCCGAAAACGCCGTGGATTTTCGTCCGAACTATGACGGCACGCTTGAAGAGCCGGTCGTCATGCCCGCCGCCTTTCCAAACCTGCTGGCAAACGGGTCCAGCGGCATCGCCGTCGGCATGGCCACAAATATTCCGCCCCACAACCTCGACGAATTGATTCTGGGGTGTCATGCGATCTTGAAAGATCCCGACCTGTCGGACGAGGCCTTGGTGGCCCTGATCCCCGGCCCCGACTTTCCGACAGGTGGCATCATTGTAGAGCCGCGCAGCGCCATCCTAGAGGCGTATCGCACTGGGCGCGGGTCCTTCCGCACCCGCGCCAAATGGTCGGTCGAAGATTTGGGCCGTGGCACATGGCAGATCGTGGTCACGGAAATTCCCTATCAGGTTGCAAAATCCAAGCTGATCGAAAAACTGGCCGAGATCATCCAGACCAAGAAGGTTCCGATCTTGGCCGATGTGCGCGACGAAAGCGCCGATGACATCCGGATCGTGTTAGAACCGCGCACCCGGCAGGTCGACCCGGACATGCTGATGGGGATGTTGTTCAAAAACAGCGATCTGGAAAGCCGCTTCAGTTTGAACATGAACGTGCTTATCGACGGCAAGGTGCCCAAGGTTTGCAGTCTCAAAGACGTGTTGCGGGCTTTTCTCGATCACCGCCGCGATGTGCTGAACCGCCGATCATCCCACCGTGTCGAGAAAATTGATCACCGGCTGGAGGTGCTCGAAGGCTTTATTATCACCTTCCTGAATTTGGACCGTGTGATCGACATCATCCGCTATGACGACGACCCCAAGGCGGCCTTGATCCGCGAACACTGGGGCAAGATCCATGTTCGTGCGATGAACGAAAAAGACTATGTGTCGCCGCCGGATCTGGAAGGCGAATTGACCGAGATTCAGGCCGAAGCGATCTTGAACATGCGCCTGCGGTCCTTGCGCCGGCTTGAGGAATTGGAACTTCTGGCAGAGCGCGACGCCCTGATGAAGGAACGCGCCGGTCTTGCGGATCTTTTGGACAGCGACAAATTGCAGTGGAAACAAGTCGGTACCGAGTTGGAGGCGATCCGCAAGCAATTTGGCAAAGACACGGTGCTTGGCAAACGCCGCACCGCCTTTGCCGAGGCCGGAGAGGCCGAGGATGTGCCCCTAGAAGCCATGATCGAGCGTGAGCCTATCACCGTGATCTGTTCCCAAATGGGCTGGATTCGCGCGATGAAGGGCCATGTCGACCTTGCCGCTGATCAAAAGTACAAAGACGGCGATCAGGCCCGGTTCGCCTTTCATGCGGAAACCACGGACAAGATCCTGCTCGTGGGCGGCAATGGCCGCTTCTACACGGTGCTGGGGGCCAACCTTCCGGGTGGGCGTGGCACCGGAGAGCCTGTGCGTTTGATGGTTGATCTGCCCAATGACGCCGAAATCATGGATCTGATCATCTGGCGTGCCGGCGAGAAATATCTGGTGGCTTCCACCGCAGGGGATGGGTTCCTTGTGCCGTCCGAAGAATTGTTGGCGCAGACCCGCGCGGGAAAACAGGTCTTGACACTTGGGGCAGGCGTGAAGACGGCGCTGTGCCGGAAGGTGGCAGGCGATGCGATCGCCGTTGTCGGGGACAACCGCAAAATGCTGGTCTTCGCCGTTTCCGATCTGCCGGAAATGGCCAAAGGCAAAGGGGTCCGCTTGCAAAAGTACAAGGACGGCGGTCTGTCTGATGCCACAACTTTCATGCGCACCGCCGGGCTGATGTGGAAAGATCCGGCCGGCCGCACCCGCACGGAATTGGATCTGGCCGAATGGGAGGCCGCCCGTGCCACCGCAGGCCGCATGGCCCCGCGCGGCTTCCCCAGAGACAACAAATTCACGTCGTGATCTGTCCTAGGTGTCGGCCCACATCCGCAACAGGTTTGACCGGGTCTTGACCAAAGTGTCAAAGACCGGCGACTTTCCACTGCTTGAAAAAACCGCCTCGACCGCTTGATCCAGATCGAACAGCATCTCTCGCCGCTCGCCTTGGCGGATCAGGCTTTGCACCCAGCCGACGACGGCCAATCGTTCACCCCTCGTGACCGCTTCAACCTGATGCAGCGTGGTCGCCGGGTACAAGATCATATCCCCAGGGGCCAATTTGATGGCCCGCGCTTCCAACGGATCCTCAACGATCAATGCCCCCCCGTCATAGCTTTCAGGATCGGCCAGAAACAAGGTAAAGGACAGATCGGTCCGCAAACCGCCCATCAGGGCGTCATCGACGTGCAGACCATAGGTTTGCCCAATACGATAGCGTGACAAGATCAGCGGGCTTATGGCCTTCGGCCGGGCGGCCGACCGAAACAGCATGTTCTCCTTCAGGGCCCGCTCAACACGCGCCAAGATCACATCTCTTTCGGGCGACGGCGCGGCCTGATCATTGGCTTTGACCTCGCGGGCATGGCGCCCCGCCGTTTTCTTGCCGTCGTCAAAGACAAGCCCACGCGCCGCCTCTGCCAGAACCACGACTTCGGCGGGCGCAATCACGCTTTGGACAACGAGAAACATCCCTATCGCACCGACGACGCCGCAAGTTCCACCTTTGCCGCGACGGCCAACAGTATCGCCGGATCGCGCGCTTCGGGCGCGGCAGTTGTCATGTCGTCAAAGGCTTCGTCGGCACCTTGCAAGGCAGCCAGAACCTTTTGTGCGGCAGCCTGTGTATCCGGCGTCGCCGCCAAATCACTGACAAGATTGCGCGCAACTTCAATAAAGGCATGGGCTTCATGAAACCCCATGACATCCCCCACAACACCGCCTTCGGTCGCATCGGCATATTCGCTTGCGGCCGCCCGAACCAAGGCAATTACCGCGTCAAAACGGGTGCGATATTCGTCCGCCTCGGCGGCAGCTGCCGCGGCAATTGCGGCCTGAACACCTGCCAGCGCTGCCCGCGCCTGATCCGCCGTGGCACCACTTTCCAGCGCTTGCGAAAACGCCGTCATGGACGGTGTGATGTCCGCTGCAGCGTGGGCGGTCAGGCTGGCGCGAACCTCGTCCATCATTTCGGCTTCTGGATGGTAGGACAGTGCAATGGCCTCATCCACCAAGCCCTTGGCGTAAAGATCAAGAGACGCCACCATGTGACCTTCCACAATCGACAGGCGCGCCAGATATGCCACGTCATCCGAGACGTCGGAGACCGCCCCTGATTCTCCCGCTTCGCCCCCCTCTCCCGCCGCAAGCCAAAGCGTGGCCCCCATTTTGGCCGCCTTTGTCAGCGCCACTGAAGGTGCATCGGCAAAACTGGGCATGGACGCCAAGGTGATGGTTGCCGATGCAAGGGCAAGGGCACGCCAAGGGCGGGGCTGAACAGGACGCGCGAGTTTGACGATCATAAAATGTCCTTTAGGTGACTGTTATAGTAAGGAATACAGCCGGCATTATCCTCTGTCAAGAATACCCGATTAAAAGACTAGGTAATCCTAAACCTCCTCAACCCGAAGCCAAACACCCCCTTCAGGCCGCAAGGTCAGGATCATCACCGGTTTCGGCGAACGGCCCGGAATGGTGGAAAAGCGAAAGCGCGCCAACAACGTGGCCAGAATGATCACCGCCTCTTGCAAGGCAAAAGAGGCGCCGATGCAAATCCGCGGCCCATCGCCAAAGGGCAAATATGAAAACCGGTCGATCGCTTTGGCATTGGCAAAACGGCCGGGATCAAAGGCATCGGGATTGTCCCAAAGCAACGCATTGCGGTGCAGGGCATAGATCGGCAAGATCACGGTGTCGCCTGCCCGCACTTCGCGCCCGCACAGGGTATCGGCCACTTGTGCCGTCCGCGACAGAAATGCGGCTGGCGGGTACAGACGCAACGCCTCGTCCACGATGCGCCGGGTAAGGGGTAGGGCTGCCAAATCTGACGCCGTGGCAGCGCGGGCACCCAAGACCGCCTGCGCCTCTGACCGGGCGGCCTCTTGTACGGCCGGATCATGGGCGCACAGATACAGCGCCCAAGCCAAGGTAAGCGCCGTTGTTTCGTGCCCTGCCACGATGAAAGTCAAAAGATTGTCGCGCAACTCATCGGTGGACATCTGGCGTTTTGTATTGGGGTCTTCGGCGGCAATCAGCAGATCCAGAAGGTCCGGCACGCCCGTTTGGGGGCGGTCCTTTCTGCCCACAATCGCCGAATTCGCCACCGACTTCATCTCGCGCAGGCTTGCGCCGGAAAAAAGACGCCCCGGGCGCCGCACCCATGCGGGCGCTCCCAAAACATCCAGAATCGAGATTTTTGCGGTCTGGCTGATATACATCTCGATCGCCGAATGTATCGCGTCGCGGTCAAACCCCGTTCCGCCAGAAAAGGTGACATCCGAGATCACTTCAAACGTTGCGGTCACCATTTCGGCGAACAAATCTGCGCCGCGCCCAACTTGGGCCGCGATCCGCTGCGCTGAACGTTCGGCAGCCAGCGTCATCACCGGGGCAAGGGCCGTGACGTTGCGATGTGAAAAAACCGGCGCAGCCGCCCGGCGCTGCCATTGCCAGTGGGCGCCTTCAGCCACGAAAAGACTTTGCCCGATCGCGGGGCCCAAGATCAACTTTGTCACCACGGACTTGGGATAGTCATCCACACGGTCCCGCAGGATGTGTTTCAGCGCCCCCGGATCCATCACCATGTGCCAGCGTTTGCCCGTCACACCCGACAGGACGGGAACCTGCGTGGCCGCCTGCGGGATCAGTTCCAGCACATTTCGGCGCCCGGCCCGAAGAGATCCGAAAACCCCCAAAGGTTCTGTATGCAGCGGAACGCGAACCGGAAGCGTATCTGTCAAATCCAGGGCCATTTGCGCCTCCTTGGTCATAAACTTACTGCGTTTGCCACAACGGGCAAAGGGGCCGGGATGTCGCGCATCGTGTAATGGCCACAGCAGATGGTTGCACGGCGACGGTGCGGCGGGTATTCCAAAGACACCGCGTGGCCGGTCGGAGTGTTTTATGCGCCTATTTCCCCTGATTCTGTCTTTCTCTGCCGCCATCGCCCTGTGCGCATGTACGAACAAGGATCTCACCAACCCGCCCCCACCCCTAGGCGACTTCGCGCTGGGATTGAACATTGTCGTGGCCGACAATATGCAAAAAGTGGTCATCTCGCGCGATGCCACCGCCGATGAATGGGAAGCGGCGTTGCAAAAAGCCATCGACGATCGGTTCGGTCGGTATGACGGGACAAAGGCCTATAACTTTGGAATCTCGGTCGACGCCTACGCGCTTGCGCCTCCGGGGATCCCCTTGGTGGCCTCGCCCAAATCCATTCTGGTGGTGACGGCCAACATCTGGGATGATGCCGCCGCCCTGAAGCTGAACGAAAAGGGCGAACAGCTGACGATCTTCGAAGGTCTTTCGCCTGAAGGCGTGATTGGCTCTGGTCTGACCAAAACGCGCGAACAACAAATGGAACAATTGGCGTTCAATGCGGCCTTCGAGGTGGAAAAATGGCTGTTGAAACACCCCGAATGGTTTGCCAGCGCGGTCCCCGCGACAGACGCTGCGGCAACAGAACCTGCCGCACCGGTGCAACCTGCCAACTGACGCTTGATTTTCCCCGGCCAAGCCTTTAAGTCGCCGCCCGTAGACCACGCGGGGCCATTTCGGCCCCCCGAACCCAAGGGCGCCCGAACATGGCAAAGGCAAAGTTTGAACGGAACAAACCGCACGTTAACATTGGCACGATTGGCCACGTTGACCACGGCAAGACCACTCTGACGGCAGCGATCACGAAGTATTTCGGAGAATTCCGCGCCTATGACCAGATTGACGGCGCGCCGGAAGAGCGGGCCCGCGGGATCACG
>CANHLE010000108.1 GCA_947461435.1 Paracoccaceae bacterium
ATTTCTTCGACCAACGAAAAGCATTACCCGCAGGCCATGGCAGCCATTGCGGCGGGCAAGCATGTCTTGTGCGAAAAGCCTTTGGCCATGACACCGCACGAGGCCGCGCAAATGGTGCGCGCCGCCGAGGCGAAGGGCGTGGTCTTTGCCACCAATCACCATTTGCGCTGCGCCGGATCGCACCGCGCGGCGCGCGAGGTGATCGCGGCGGGACGGATCGGACGGGTCTTGTCGTTGCGGCTGCATCATGCGGTCTTTTTGCCGCCGCATCTGCAAAGCTGGCGCATCGACAATCCGGCGGCGGGCGGCGGGGTGATTGCCGACATCACGGTGCATGATGCGGATGTGGCCCGGTTTTTGCTGAACGAAGACCCGGTCAGCGTTGTGGCGCAGGCCTGCAGTTCGGGATTGGGGCGGGGGATTGAGGATTCGGTCATGTCAGTGTGGTCGATGCCGTCGGGTGCGATGGTGATGGCGCACGAAAGCTTTACCCACGCCCATGCCGGGACGGGGTTTGAAGTGCATGGCACCGAAGGATCGATCTTTGCCCGCGGGGTGATGACCCAATCCCCGGTGGGCACGGTGGAGGTGGTGACCGCCGCAGGCCGCGAGACGATCGGATTTGATCCGACGGGACTTTATGACTATGCCGTTCAGCGGTTTGTGGCCGCGACGCAAGGCAAGGGCACGCCGGCTGCCACGGGATGGGACGGGGTGAAATCATTGGCGGTTGCGACCGCCGTGGCGCAGGCCGCCCGGACCGGGAACCGCAGCCAGATCAATTATGGATTTGCACAATGACAAAACTTGTGACTGCCGCCGAGGCCGTGGGCCGTATTCAGGATGGGGATTGTGTGACGGTCTCCTCCTCGTCTGCGCTGGGATGTCCGGATGCGGTGCTGCGCGCGCTGGGAGAGCGGTTCGACGCGACGGGCCATCCGCGCGGGTTGACCACGCTGCACCCGATCGCGGCGGGCGATATGTACGGGGTCAAGGGGATTGACCACATCGCCAAGGACGGGCTTTTGGTGCGGGTTCTGGCAGGATCCTATCCGTCAGGATCGTCCAATCTGGCGATGCCCGAGATCTGGAAGATGATCACCGAAGACCGGATTGCCGCCTATAACGTGCCGTCGGGGATCTTGTTCGACATGCACCGCGATGTGGCGGCGCGCAAGGCAGGCGTGCTGACCAAGGTGGGGTTGCAAACCTTTGTGGACCCCGCGCGCGAGGGCTGTGCGATGAACCCCAAGGGGGCAGCGGCGCCCATCGTTCACAAGGTGGCCTTTGGCGGGCAGGAGTGGCTGCATTTCCCCAACATCGTGCCCAATGTCTGCATTTTGCGGGCCACGACGGCGGATGAACGGGGCAACCTGACCTATGAACATGAGGGCGCTTATCTGGGGGGGCTGGATCAGGCGATTGCCGTGCGCAACCACGGCGGTCTGGTGATTGCGCAGGTCAAGCGGATGACGGCGGCGGGCAGTTTGCGGCCCCATGATGTGCGCGTTCCGGGGCATCTGGTGGATCTGATCGTTATCGACGAGATGCAAAAACAGACGACCGAGACGCCCTATGATCCGGCCATCTCGGGCGAGGTGATGCGGCCTTGGGCCAGTTTTGCCCTTGCCGAACATGGGGTGGAAAAGGTAATCGCGCGGCGGGCGGCGATGGAATTGCGCGGCGGCATGACGGCAAACCTTGGCTTTGGCATTTCGGCCATGGTGCCGCGCATCTTGCTGGAAGAGGGCCATCCGCAGGCGGTGACCTGGGCGATTGAACAGGGCGCGGTGGGCGGCATGCCCTTGACCGGGTTTGCTTTTGGCTGCGCCTCCAATGCCGATGCCTATGTGCCTTCGCCCAACCAGTTCACCTATTTTCAGGGCGGCGGGTTTGACATGACCTTTCTGTCCTTCATGGAAGTGGACCGCGAGGGGAATGTGAATGTGTCAAAGCTGGGCAAGAAACCCTATCTGACGGCCGGATGCGGCGGATTTGTGGACATCACGGCCCATGCGAAAAAGATCGTATTTTCGGGCTGGTTTGAAGCGGGGGCCGAGATTGATCTGACCGACAGTGGGCTGCGGGTGTCGCGGCCGGGCAAGTTCACCAAGATGGTCGAGGCGGTGGAGCATGTCACCTTTTCGGGCGCGCGGGCGCGGGCCACGGGGCAAGAGGTGATCTATATCACCGAACGCTGCGTGATGCGCCTGACCGACGCCGGGCTGGTGGCCAGCGAGATCATGCCGGGGATCGACCCGCAGCGGGACATCGTGGCGGCTTCGGGCGGGCGGGTGCAGATTGACGGCAATGCCATCACGTTGCCGCTGTCACTTTTGGGGCGCGGCCCGATGGGTTGGCGCCCATGAGCGCGGTTCATCTGATCTGGCACGGGGCGATTGCGGAACTGCGGCTGGACAATCCGGCGAAACTGAACGCCTTTACACTAGAGATGCTGGCCCATCTTGAGGCGCATTGCACCGCGCTGGCCCAAGGGCAGGCCCGTGCGGTGGTGATCACCGCCGAGGGGGAGCGGGCGTTTTGCACGGGGGCGGATATCAACGCCTGGGGCGATCTGGGCGCGGCGGAGTTTGCGCGCGGCTGGGTGCGCGGCGGGCACGGGATTTTCGACCGGCTGGCGCGCTTGCCGATGCCCACCATCGCGGCGCTGTCGGGGCATGCGTTTGGCGGGGGGCTGGAACTTGCGGCGGCCTGTGATGTGCGGGTGATGGCGCCGGGGGCGACGATCGCCCTACCCGAGGCGGGTGTGGGAATTGTGCCGGGATGGTCGGGCACACAGCGGCTGGCGCGGCTGATCCCCGAACCGGTGCTGCGGGAAATGGCGCTGCTGGGGCGGCGGATCGGGGCCGAGCGGGCCCATCAGATGGGCTTTGTCGCCGAGGTCGCGGCCGATGCGCGCGGGGCGGCGATGCAGATGGCCGAGGCGGTGCTGGCCAGCAGCCCGCGCGCCACCGAGGTGGCCAAATACATGATCAACGCGGCGGTCGGCGAAGACCGGGGCGCCATGATCGAGGCGCTGGGATCGGGGATGATCGCCGCGACGGCCGACAAGGCGGAGGGCGTTGCCGCCTTTCGCGCGAAACGCAAACCAACCTTTCCGGGGGCCTGAGCCATGCAGGATATGACCATCATCGCCGGCGGCGCCGCGATCAGCGACGCGCCCCATATCGGGCGGCACTGGATCGGCGGGGTCTGGGCGGACAGTGCGGATGGGGCAAC
This sequence comes from Paracoccaceae bacterium, assembly GCA_947461435.1. Classification (GTDB taxonomy): domain Bacteria; phylum Pseudomonadota; class Alphaproteobacteria; order Rhodobacterales; family Rhodobacteraceae; genus CAIYZT01. The sequence goes on from CANHLE010000108.1 coordinate 3,241, forward strand.
CTTTGACCGGGTGTCGCCCTCGCACGGGATTGTCGTCTCGCGCAATGCGCGGGGCGGCGCGGCCGAGACCGAGGCGGCCATTGCCGCCGCCCGGGCCGCCTTTGAGGCGGGTGCGTGGAGCCGGATTTCGGGCAAGGCGCGGGCGGCGGTTCTGCTGCGCGTGGCCGATCTGATCGAAGCCAATGCCGAGCCGATGGCGCGGATCGAAACGCTGGAATCGGGCAAGCCGATCGCGCAGGCGCGCGGCGAGGTTTCGGGCGCGGCGGATTTGTGGCGCTATGCGGCCAGTCTGGCGCGCAGCCTGCATGGCGACAGCCACAACACCTTGGGTCCCGATATGCTGGGCGTGGTTCTGAAGGAGCCGGTCGGGGTTGTCGGGGTGATCACGCCGTGGAACTTTCCGTTCTGGATTTTGAGCCAGAAGTTGCCCTTTGCGCTGGCGGCGGGATGCACCTGCGTGATCAAGCCGTCAGAGATGACCCCTTCGACCACGGGCATGCTGTGCGATCTGCTGGCGCAGGCCGGTCTGCCGGCGGGCGTGGTCAACGTGGTTCTTGGCTTTGGGGAGCCGGTGGGTGCCTTGATTGCGCGGCACCCGCAGGTGGATATGGTGACCTTTACCGGATCCACGGCCGTGGGCCGATCGATTGCGGCGGCGGCCAGCGGGACCTTGAAGAAGGTCGCACTGGAACTGGGGGGCAAGAACCCGCAGGTGATCTTTGCTGATGCCGATCTGGCCAGCGCGGCCGATGCTGTGACCTTTGGGGTCTATTTCAACCAAGGGGAATGTTGCAATTCGGGCAGCCGGATCATTGTGGAGGAATCGGTGGCGGCCGATCTGGTGGCGCGGGTTGTGGCGCTGTCGCGCAAGGTGGCGTTCGGCGATCCGTTGAACGAGACGACACAGGTGGGGGCCATCATCTCGGCCGCGCATCAGGCCAAGATTGACGGCTATGTACAGGCCGCCGTGCAGGCGGGGGCCGTTGTGGAACTGGGCGGCGGCGAGATGCAGGTGCCGGGATTGCCGGGCAAATTCTATCAGCCCACCGTGGTGTCGGGCGTGACAGCCGATATGGCGATTGCCCGGGACGAGGTGTTTGGCCCCGTGCTGTCGGTGCTGACCTTCCGCACGCTGGAGGAGGCGATCACGCTGGCCAATGACGCCAGCTATGGGCTGAGCGCGGGGGTGTGGAGCGAGAATGTGCATACCTGTCTGGAATTTGCACGCCGGGTGCAGGCGGGCACGATCTGGACCAACACCTGGATGGATGGGTTCCCGGAAATGACCTTTGGCGGGATGAAGCAAAGCGGGCTGGGCCGCGAGATCGGGCCCTATGGTCTGGACGAGTTTGTGGAGATCAAGACTGTGGCGATGCGGATTGGGCGCACGCGGGCCAATTGGGTGCGCGGATGATCCGCGCCGCCGGGACCGTTTGCGCCGGGCGGTCACGCCTGCGCGGGGGCAATGCCGCCCACTGGCCGAGATAAGAGGACCGAAGGTGCAGCCGGATATCCTTATCATCGGGTCAGGCATGGGCGGGGCCACGCTGGCCGCCGCCTTGGCCCCGACGGGCCGCAAGATCGTGATCCTTGAGCGCGGAGAGCGGTTGGAGCACAGCGCCGAAGCGCGCGATGATGCCGCGATCTTTGGGCGCGGGCATTTCCGGCCGGACGAGATGTGGCTGGATGGGACGGGCACACCGTTCAATCCGGGAAACTACTATCACCCCGGGGGAAATTCGAAGTTTTACGGCGCGGTCTTGATGCGCTACCGGGCCGAGGATTTTGGCCCCTTGCGCCATTTGGGCGGCACCACGCCGGGTTGGCCCTTTGGCTATGACACGCTGGAGCGGTTTTATCAGGCCGCAGAAGATCTGTATCAGGTGCGCGGTGTCTTGGGCGAAGACCCCTCGGAGCCGGCCCATTCGGGGCGTTACAACTTTCCGCCCGTGCCGGACGAGCCGGCGATTGCCGATCTGCGCGCGCGGCTTTTGGCCTGCGGTGCGCATCCTTCCTCTTTGCCGCTTGGCGTCGACATCGAGCGGTGGCTGGCGCATGGCCAAACACCTTGGGATGCCTTTCCCGACACTTGCGGCGGCAAGATGGATGCGGAAACCGTCGGCCTGACGCTGGCCTTGCAGCACCCCAATGTCAGCCTGATCACCGGGGCGAAGGTGGACCGTCTGATCGAGGTGGGCGGGCGGATCGCGGCGGTGGAATACACGCGCGGCGGGGCGGGGCAAAGAATATCGGCGCCGCTGGTGGTTTTGGCGGCGGGGGCTGTCAATTCGGCCGTTTTGCTGCTGAAATCGGCCAATGCCGATCATCCCAAGGGATTGGCCAATGGGTCAGATCAGGTGGGGCGCAATTTCATGAACCACAATCTGTCGGCGGTTCTGGCGCTGCATCCGCTGCGCAAGAATGGCGGGGTCTACCAAAAGACCTTGCAGCTGAACGATTGGTATCTGTCTGGCGGCCCCGGCAATATGCCCTTGGGCAATGTGCAGCTTTTGGGCAAGATTTCGGGCACGATTCTGGCCTCGGACACGCCGATCCCCCGGCCGATTGCCCATTGGATCGCGGCGCGGTCGGTGGATGTGCTGGCGATGTCCGAAGATCTGCCGAACCCGGAAAGCCGGGTGACGCTGAAGGGCGAGCAGATCGTGCTGGATTGGAAGCGGTCAAACTGGGAGGCGCATCTGGCGCTGGTGGCCAAGTTGAAGGCGCTGTTGCGCCGGGCGGGCTATCCGGTGGTGCTGTCGCGCGCCTTTGACCGGCGCACGCCCAGCCATCAGTGCGGCACGGCGCGGATGGGGGAGGATCCGGCCACATCGGTGGTCGATGGGCACGGGCGGGCGCATCAGGTGAAGAACCTGATCCTGTGCGATGCCTCGGTGTTGCCCACCTCGGCGGCGGTCAACCCGTCGCTGACCATTGCCGCGCTGGCCCTGCGCACGGCCGAGCATATTGCCGCCGCCGGCCCCGGCGCGGCCCCCCTGTGACACCCCAAAGGAGACGCCATGCAAGCGGGATATGATTTCATCATTGTGGGCGGCGGATCGGCGGGGGCGGTTTTGGCCGCGCGCCTGTCAGAGGATGCATCAAAAAGCGTGCTTTTGCTGGAGGCGGGGGGGCGCGATCTGCACCCCTTGTACCATCTTCCGGCCGGATTTGCGAAGATGACCAAGGGGATCGGATCCTGGGGCTGGCAGACGGTGCCGCAAAAACACATGCGCGACATGCAGATTCGGTTCACCCAAGCCAAGGTGATCGGCGGCGGGTCCAGCATCAACGCGCAGATCTATACCCGGGGCCATGCACTGGATTACGAAGAATGGCGGCAGATGGGCTGCACGGGATGGGGGTACAGTGATGTGCTGCCCTATTTCCGCAAGGCCGAGGACAACGACACTTGGAACGACGCCTATCACGGTCAGGGCGGGCCCTTGGGCGTCAGCCAGCCGCGCGCGCCCCTGCCGATTTGCGAGGCCTATTTCAAGGCGGCGGCGCAGGTGGGCATACCGCGCAACATGGATATGACGGGGGCCGTGCAGGATGGTGTGGGCTATTATCAACTGACGCAAAAGAACTATCGCCGATCCTCGACCGCGACGGCCTATCTGCGGCCGGCCAAGGGGCGGGCCAACCTGACGGTGAAAACCGGGGCGCAGGTGATGCGGATCGTGGTGGAAAAGGGCCGCGCGGTGGGTGTGGAGTTGGCCGACGGCGTGGTACGCGCCAGCAGCGAGGTGATCCTGTCTTGTGGGGCGATCGGCTCTCCTCGGGTGTTGCAACTGTCGGGGATCGGACCGGCGGCGCATTTGAACGCGGTCGGCGTGCCTGTTGTTCTGGATCATCCGGGTGTGGGGTCCAACCTTCAGGACCATCTGGATCTGTTCGTGATTGCAGAATGCACGGGGCCGCATACCTATGACCGGTTTGCCAAGCCGCATTTGTCAGCGCTGGCGGGGCTGCAATACATGCTGACGCGCCGGGGCCCGGTGGCCAGCAGTCTGTTTGAAACCGGCGGCTTTTGGTATGCCGATCCCGATGCCCGTTCGCCCGATATTCAACTGCATCTGGGGCTGGGATCCGGGATCGAGGCGGGGGTTACCGCGATGCCGCAGGGGGGGGTCACGCTGAATTCCGCCTATCTGCGGCCCCGATCGCGCGGCACGGTGCGGCTGGCCTCGGCCGATCCCATGGCCGCGCCCTTGATCGACCCGAACTATTGGGCCGATCCGCATGACCGCGAAATGTCGATCCGCGGGCTGAAATTGGCGCGGGAGATCATGGCGCAAGAGGCGCTGCGGCCCTATGTTCTGGCCGAGCGTCTGCCCGGACCGGAGGTGCGCAGCGAGGAGGATTACATCGCCTATGCCTGCCGCCATTCCAAGACCGACCACCACCCGGCGGGCACCTGCCGAATGGGGGCCGATGCGGGCGCCGTGGTGGACCCGGCGCTTCGGTTCAACGGGATCGACGGGTTGCGGGTTGTTGATGCGTCGGTCATGCCGCAGGTCGTCTCCAGCAACACCAATGCCGCCACGATCATGATTGCCGAAAAAGCCGCCGACCTGATTCACGCCAGCCATAGGTAACCCCATGATCCGCCATATCGTTCTGATCCGCTTTCGCGCCGACATGACAGAAGCGGCCATCGCCGCCATCTTTGACGATCTGCACCGCATCAAGCAGGTTCTGCCCGGTGTTTTGGCGATTACGGCCGGGCGCAGCGAAAGCCCCGAAGCCATCGAGCGCGGTTACATGCATGGCTTTGTGGCCGATTTTGCCGATTGGGCAACGCTGGCCGCCTATCAGGCACATCCTGACCACAAACGCGTTGGGGCGGCGCTGGTGGCGGGGGCCGTGGGCGGGATCGAGGGGATCTTGGTGTTTGATCTTCCCGTATCCGATGCCTGAGCCGGGGGCCGTTTCAGGGATCGCGCCTTGCGGCGCGGTGATTTAGGATAGGTTTTATGAACCCAGCGGCGCTGTTGCATTCCTTGTTTGATCGGGCGGTTGAAGTGGCCGATCCGATGCGCAGCCTTGCGGCGCATCTGCCCCCCCGTCCGGCGGGGCGGGTGGTTGTGGTGGGGGCGGGCAAAGCCAGCGCGCGGATGGCCGAGGCGGTTGAAGCGGCGTGGGGGCCCTGCGAGGGGTTGGTGATCACGCGCTATGGCTATGGTCGGGCCTGCCGGGGGATCGAGATTGCGCTGGCCGCCCATCCGGTGCCCGATGCGGCCGGGCAGGAGGCCACCGAGCGGATGCTGGCATTGCTGGAGGGCTGCGGGCCGCAGGATTTTGTGCTGGCCCTGATTTCGGGCGGGGCGTCGGCCTTGATGGTTGCCCCGACACGGGGTGTCAGTCTGGCGGAAAAGCAGGCCGTCAATGCCGCGCTTTTGGCCAGCGGCGCGCCGATTGACCGGATGAACACCCTGCGCAAGCACCTGAGCCGGGTGAAAGGCGGGCAATTGGCGGCGGCGGCTTTTCCGGCGCGGATGCTGGCGCTGATGATTTCGGATGTGCCGGGGGATGATCCGGCCTTTATCGGATCGGGCCCAACGGTGGGCGAGACGAGCACCTTGGCCGACGCGCGGGCGGTGGTGCGCGACTGGGGGCTGGATCTGCCGCCGTCGGTCACCGCCGCGCTGTTGCAGGAGTCGGGCGTGGTGCGGCCGGGGGATCTGCGGCTGTCGCGGTGCGAAAACCGGATCTATGCCGCCCCGGCGCAGTCTTTGGCGGCGGCGGCCGATCTGGCGCGGCAGGCGGGATGTGAGGTGCGTCTTCTGGGCGACGCCCTTGAGGGAGAGGCGCGCGATGTGGCCGCGCAGCATGCCAAGCTGGCGCTGCGGATTCAGGCGGGGCTGGCGCCGGGCGCGGCCCCGGTTGTGCTGCTGTCGGGCGGAGAGTTGACGGTGACGCGGCGCGGCAACGGGATTGGCGGGCCCAATGCCGAATATGCGCTGGCGCTGGCCATGGGATTGGACGGCGCGCCGGGGATTCACGGTCTGGCCTGCGATACCGATGGGGTGGACGGCGCGGCCGAGGTGGCCGGCGCGATGGTGGATCCGGGCACGTTGCGCCGCGCGGCGCAGGCCGGGATTGACCCCGCCGCAAGCCTGTCGCGCAACGACGCCCACGGCTTTTTCGCGCAGGTGGGTGGGCAGATCATTACCGGGCCGACATTGACAAATGTGAATGATTTCAGGGCCATGATCCTTGAACCCCGGGCGTAAGGCAGGCTGTTACAAAACCGTCATTTGATCGGCAGAATTAATTCCAGTATTCTGGAAGTATGGAACAGTCCCTTGCCATAGAGGCCTTTTCGACGCTGGGTCATCCCGGGCGGCTGGCCGTGTTTCGTCTGCTGATGCGCTTTGCGCCGCAGGCTGTGCGCCCCACCGAAATCGCACAGGCCCTGAACCTGAAGCCGAACACGCTGTCGCATCATCTGGGGGATCTGGCGGCGGTGGGGCTGATCCGCGCCGAGCGTCAGGGCCGATCCTTGCTGTACAGCGTGGATCTGGCCGCAGCCGAAGGATTGGTGGGCTATCTGGTCATGGATTGCCTGCGCGCGCGGCCCGACATCTTACCCCTAACTGGTCGCGATATGGAGCGTGCCATGCCACACCCCCCCTATAACGTCTTGTTCCTGTGCTCGGGCAATTCTGCCCGGTCGATCTTTGCCGAAGCGATCTTGCGGCAGGCCGATCCGGTACACTTTACCGCCTATTCGGCGGGCACCGCGCCGGGCGCAGCGGTGAACCCTTTCGCGCTGGAGCTGTTGGCGCGAAACGGCCTTTCGACGGAAGGTCTGCGGTCCAAATCGCAATCGGAGTTTCAGCGCGACGCAGCGCCGAAGATGGATTTCGTCTTTACGGTCTGTGACACGGCCGCCGCTGAAGACTGTGCGCCGTGGGTCGGCCAGCCGATGACCGCGCATTGGGGCGTGGCCGATCCGGTGAAAGCCGGCGGGACCGATGCCGAAAAGGCCTTGGCCTTTGCCGAGGCTTTTGCGCAGCTTTATCGGCGCATCATGGCCTTTGCGGCGCTGCCCTTGGCGGATCTGACCAAAATCTCGTTGCAACACCGGCTTGATTCCATCGGGCGCGGCGATCTGGAAAAGGACATCTGATGACACGCATAGCCCTGAACGGTTTGGGACGGATCGGAAAACTTGTTCTGCGCGACCTGATCGACAGCGGGGCGGGCGGACAGATCGTGCTGATCAACGACGCCCTGGGCGATGCGGCGCAGCATGCGCTGTTGATGGAGTTTGATTCCGTTCATGGCCGCTGGGCCACGTCGGTGCAGCATGACGCCGACAGCCTGATGTTAAACGGACAGAAAATACGGCTGACATCGGCGCGAAAGATCGAAGATCTACCCTTGACCGAGATGGAGATTGATCTGGTGATCGATTGCACCGGTGTTTTCAAGACGGCAGCCAAGGTGCAACCCTATTACGCGGCGGGCGTGCGTAAGGTGGTCGTATCGGCCCCGGTCAAGGACGGCGGGGCCTTGAACCTTGTTTATGGGGTGAACCATCATCTGTATGACGCCGCGCGGCATCATCTGGTGACAGCGGCCAGTTGCACGACCAATTGCCTGGCCCCCGTCGTCAAGGTGATTCACGAATCGCTGGGGATCAAGCATGGGTCGATCACGACGATCCATGATGTGACCAACACCCAGACCATCGTGGACCGCCCCGCCAAGGACATGCGGCGGGCGCGATCGGCGCTGTTGAACCTGATCCCCACAACCACCGGGTCGGCCACGGCGATCACCTTGATCTATCCCGAATTGGCGGGCCGGTTGAATGGCCATGCGGTGCGGGTGCCGTTGTTGAACGCCTCTTTGACCGATTGCGTGTTCGAGGTGGCGCGGCCCACCGACGCGCAGGAGGTGAACGCGCTGTTTCAGGCTGCCGCCGAGGGCAGCCTTGCCGGCATTCTGGGCTATGAAACCCGCGAGCTTGTCTCCTCTGATTTCACCAATGACCGCCGATCGGCGATCATCGATGCGCCGTGCACGATGGTCACGGGCGGCACGCAGGTGAAGATCTATGCCTGGTATGACAATGAATGGGGCTATGCCTGCCGTCTGGCCGATATCACCCGCATGATCGCGGGGGCAATGTGACGGCAGCGCCCCCCTTGCGCGCCTATGCCGCCGTCACGGCGGCCTATTGGGCCTTCATGCTGTCGGATGGCGCGCTGCGGATGTTGGTGCTGTTGCAGTTCAACGCGCTTGGATTTTC
>CANHLE010000109.1 GCA_947461435.1 Paracoccaceae bacterium
CAAGGTGTTGTCGTAAACGTCGGCAAAATAGCAGTTTTCAATTTCAAGCCCGGCCACGTTCATCTCGCCCACGGCGTTTCGAACGATGATCTTTTGGCTTTGCCCGACATAGATCCCGGCGTCTGACGCGCCTTTCACCACAACGGCGTCAAGCAAGACGTTCACCGACTGCACCGGATACAAACCATAGCTGCCGTTTTCGGCCTTTGGCCCGCCCGTCCATTCGGCCCGCACCCGGATCGCGGCAAATCCGTCAACGCCCTTGGCCTTGATCGCATCGCCCTTGGTGTCTTCGACGGCAAAATCCTTCAAGATTGCGCCGTTTCCCGTCACGATCAGCCCCTCGGCCCCGCCCGTCTGCCCCTTGAAGGACAAGATCGAGGCGTCCATTCCGGCCCCGCGCAGGGTCACATCTTCGCCCGCAAGCGACAGCTGGTTGCGAATGTCATAAATCCCGGGCGCCAAGACCACCTCATCGCCGGGCGCGGCCAGAATCAACGCCTCTTGCAACGCCGCCTCAGACTCCGGGCCCGGCGCGATGACAAAGCTTTCCGCCCAAAGGGGGCCCGCCGCCGCCAAAGCCGCTGCCATTACAAATGCCCGCATGGTCCGCCCCTTTTGTTTTGCCAAGCATGAAGGGGCCCAATCCTGCCTTCTGCGCCCCCGCCGGTCAGTTCCCCGCGCTGTCCATCTTGCGGCCCGCGATCACCTCTTCCAGCCAGCCCACCCGCAGTTCGGGCACCGAAGACAAAAGCAGATCGGTGTAATCATCAAACGGCGGCGTCAGGACATCGGATTTCTGGCCATAGCGCACCACCTGCCCCTTGAACATCACGGCGATCCGGTCGGCAATCGCGCGCACCGTCGCGATATCATGGGTGATGAACAGATAGGCCACCTTCGCTTCGGCCTGAAGGTTCAACAAAAGCTTCAAGATGCCGTCGGCCACCAAGGGGTCCAGCGCTGAGGTGACTTCGTCACAAATGATCAGTTTGGGCTGCGCCGCCAAGGCCCGGGCGATACAGACACGTTGCTTTTGACCGCCGGAAAGTTCGGCCGGGTAACGGTCGATATAGCCTTTGCCCATCTCGATCTGGTCAAGAAGATCTTGCACCCGTTTGCGCTTGGCCTCGCCTTTCAGGCCGAAATAGAACTCGATCGGGCGCCCGATGATCGTGCCCACGGTCTGACGCGGGTTCATCGCCGTGTCCGCCATCTGATAGATCATCTGCAATTCGCGCAAATCGTCTTTGCTGCGCCCCTCCAGCGCGGCAGACAAGGTGCGCCCGGCAAAGGTGATGCGGCCCTGCGTGGGCGGCAAAAGCCCAGTGATCACGCGCGCCAATGTGGATTTGCCCGATCCGCTTTCGCCCACGACCGCCAGGGTTTGACCCGGCGCAAGATCGACCGTCACATTCTTCAGCACATCAAATTGCGTGCCGCGATAGCGCGCCGTCACATTCGCCACGCTCAGCACCGGGGCAGCTTGCACCTTTTCGGCATGCTCGATCGACCGGACAGACACCAGCGCCTTGGTATACCCTTCACGCGGATCGTTGATGATCTGCTGCGTGGTGCCATATTCCACCTTCTTGCCGCCGCGCAGCACAAGGATATGGTCCGCCACCTGCGCCACCACGGCCAGATCATGGGTGATGTACAAGGCCGCCACCCCCGTCTCGACAATGGCCTTCTTGATGGCGGCCAGAACTTCGATCTGGGTGGTCACATCCAGCGCGGTTGTCGGCTCGTCAAAGATCACAAGGTCAGGCTTGGGGCACAGCGCCATGGCGGTCATGGCCCGCTGCAATTGCCCGCCTGACACCTGATGCGGATAGCGTTGTCCAAAGCTGTCAGGATTGGGCAGGCCAAGCTGGCGAAACAGATCGACGGCGCGGGCCTCGGCCTCGGCCTTGGTCAAAAGACCATGGCTGACCGAGGTTTCGATCACCTGATCCATCAAACGTTTCGCCGGGTTGAAACTGGCCGCCGCCGATTGGCTGACATAGGTCACTTCGCGGCCCCGCAGCGCACGCAAGGCCGCAGGATCCGACACACGAATGTCCCGCCCATTCAAGGAAATCACGCCGCCCGTCAGGCGCACCCCGCCCCGGCCAAAGGCCATGGCCGCCAGTCCGATGGTGGATTTGCCGGCGCCAGATTCCCCGATAAGGCCCAGCACCTTGCCCTTTTCAACACCAACCGACACCCCATCGACCAACACCAAATTCTTGGGGGCCTCGCCGGGCGGATAGGATGTGGCTTCGATCCGAAGATCAGTGAACTCCAGCAATGGCTCAGGCACCGCGGCCCCCTTTCAGGCTGGTCGTCCGCGACAGCACCCAATCGGCCACAAGGTTCACCGATATTGCCAGCGCCGCAATGGCCAAGGCCGGCATCAAGGCGGCCGATTTCCCATATATCAACCCGTCCTTGTTCTCTTTCACCATGCCGCCCCAATCGGCCAGCGGCGGCTGAATCCCCAGACCCAAGAACGACAGGGTCGAGATGAACAGGACCGCAAAGATGAAGCGCAGCCCAAATTCGGCCACCAAGGGCGACAGGGCATTGGGCAGGATCTCGCGGAAGATCACCCATGTCTGCTTCTCGCCGCGCAGCTTTGCGGCTTCAACATAATCCATCACGGCAATATCCATCGCAACAGCCCGCGACAGACGAAAGACGCGGGTGGAATCCAGCAAGCCGATCACCAGAATCAGAACGGTCAGATTCAGCGGCAAAACCGACAAGATGACCAAGGCCACGATCAACGACGGAATGGCCATGACCAGATCGACAAACCGCGACATGATCTGATCCACCCACCCCCCTTTGACGGCGGCCATGAAGCCAAAGAATGCCCCCGTGGAAAACGCCAGAATCGACGAGGCCAAGGCGACAAAGATTGTGATCTGCCCGCCATAAATCAGCCGGGAAAAGATATCGCGGCCGATGGTATCAGTCCCCAGCCAATGCGTGGCCGACGGCGCCTCCCAAACCCCGCCAACCGCCGAATCGATAGGATAGGGGGCAAGAAGCTGCGCAAAGACGGCCAGAAACAGAAAGGACGAGGTTAGAAAGATCCCCAAAATCGCGGAAAACGGCAGTCTCATTTCGGGTGCCTCAGTCGCGGATTGGCGATTATAGAGATGACGTCGGCCAGAATGTTCAGCCCGATGTAGACGCCTGCAAAGATCAGACCCACCGCCTGCACCACGGGCAGATCGCGTTTGGTGACATGGTCCACAAGGTATTGGCCCAAGGCGTTATAGCCAAAGACCACCTCCACCACGACAACCCCGACCACCAGATAGGCAAGGTTCAGGATCACGACCGAAACGATGGGCGCAATGGCGTTGGGCAGGGCATGACGCCAGATCACCTGCATCGGCGACAGGCCCTTCAGTTCGGCGGTTTCGATATAGGCCGATTGCATCACGTTCAAAATGGCCGCGCGCGTCATGCGCATCATATGGGCCAGAACCACCATGACCAGAACGATCACGGGCAAGGCAACAGCCTGCAATTTCTCCCAAAATCCCATGCCCGGAAACACCATCGCCACGGGTTGGAACAGCGGAAAGACCTGCGTCAGAAGGTAGATGACAAAATAGGCGGCCACGAATTCCGGCAGGCTGATCGTGGTCAAGGTCACGCCAGAAATCACCTTGTCCGGCCAGCGCCCCTGATAGCGCGCCGCGACAAGACCCAGCCCTATGGCCAAGGGAACCGAAATGGCCGCGGCACATCCCGCCAGAAACAGGGTATTGCCCAGCCGCTGGCCAATCGCCTGCGCGATATCCACACCGTTCGTCAGCGCCACGCCCAGATCGCCGTGCAAGGCGGCCCAAAGCCAGTTTATATACCTGACATGCGCCGGCAGGGTCAGACCCAGCTTTTCGCGCAAATTTGCCAAGGCCTCGGGCGTGGCCGATTGGCCCAAGATCGCCTGTGCGGTATCGCCCGGCAGGGCCTCGGTGCCCAGAAAAATCACCAACGACACTGCCAGAAGAAGGATGAGGCCCAGCGCAATGCGCTGGACCACGAGTTTCAAGATCGGGTGCACTTTCTGTGCGCTCTTATGCGTTCAGCCAGCATTTGGACAGCGCGGTGCCGTTCATCAGCGTGCCCTGCGGATCAGCCACCCAGCCGCCCACTTCTGCACGGCGACCTTCGACCCAGTCGTTGAACATCGGGCAAATCAGACCGCCCGTGTCGCGCAGGATATTGGCCATTTCCGAATACATGCCCTTGCGCTTTGCCACGTCCAACTCGCCCCGGGCCGCGATCAGCAGCTCGTCAAAATGGGCATCCTTGAACTTGGTGTCGTTCCAGTCGGCGCTCGACAGATAGGCGGTGGTGTACATCTGGTCTTGCACCGGACGGCCCCCCCAATACGACGCGCAGAAAGGGGCGACGTTCCACACGTTTGACCAGTACCCATCATCGGGCTCCAGCTTGACCTGCAAAGGAATCCCGGCGGCATTGGCCGACGCGGCAAACAGGTTGGCGGCATCCACGGCGCCCGGGAAAGCGCCCGGTGCGACCTGAAGCAGGATCGGCGATCCGTCATGGCCAGATTTCTTATAGAACTCTGCCGCCGCCGCCGCGTCATATTCACGCTGCGCAATGGTGTCGTCGAACATCGGATAGGCCGCGTTGATCGGAAAATCGTTTCCGCGCGATCCATAGCCGCCAAGGATCTTGTCCACCATTTCCTGCCGATTGACGGCCAGTTTCAGCGCCATGCGCAGATCGTTGTTATCGAACGGTGCCTTGTCACAATGCATGATGAACACATAGTGGCCGGGCCCCGCTGCCCGTTCGATCGCCACATCCGAAGCGCCCTTGAGCAGTTCAACGATCTTGGGGTCGACCCGGTTGATCAGGTGAACCTGACCGGACTGGATCGCGGCTGTGCGGGCGGTGTTGTCGTTGATCGACAAGATCTCGACCCCATCAGCATGGCCACGGCTGCTGTCCCAGTAATTGGCATGACGCTCGAACACGGTGCGCACACCGGGCTCGTTCGAGACGATCTTGTAAGCGCCCGTGCCGTTGCCAGCCGCAGGATTATCCACCCCGCCGCCGGGCTGGATGATCAGGTGATAGTCGGCCATCAAGAAGGGCAAGTCAGCGTTGCCCGAGGCCAGCTTCAGCGTCACCATATCGCCTTCGGCCATCATTTCGGCGATGCCTTGAACAATGCCAAGGGCACCCGACTGGGCGTTCTCATCCGTGTGCCGCTTCAAGGTGGCCACCACATCTTCCGCGGTCACCGTGCCGCCGCCGTGGTATTCCACACCCGAACGGATCTTGAATTTCCATTCCGTCGCATCCGCGTTCGAAGATACTTCCTCGGCAATGCGCATCTCTACAGCGCCGGCCGCATCCACATCCACAAGGGTTTCGCCCCAGGTGCGGTTGACCATATAAGGCACGTCCGATGCGGCAAGTGCCGGATCAAGCGAGTTCGTGCTTTCGCCGCCCGCAACCCCGGCGCGCAAAATGCCGCCCTTCACAGGCTCTGCCGCACGCGCCGCCGTTGACAGCGCCGATGCCGCGATCGCCGCCGATGCCCCCAGTGCCGCCGCACGCGCGTTAAACTCGCGGCGGGTCATGGCGCCCTTGTTTACCAAGCTTGCCATCATGTTCAATTGATCAGCCATTCTTCTCTCCCTGTGGGGGCGCCAATGTCCCTTGGTCGCCCTTTGCGTCTTTTAATCCTCACTAAACCCCGATTCCCCTTCGGGTCCTAGCGTTTTTTTCGCCCCTAAGGCCGCGTTGTCGTCACACAAAGCGCCGATCAACCCGGTCATCAAAGCGGCGTTCAAAGACCAGATGCTCCCCCTCCCAGGCTTGCAACCTGGCCTTCATCACCAAATGCGTGGGCGTCGATGTCATCTCGGCCTCGGCCTTTGTACGCACCGCCCAATCGCCGCGCGACAGGCGCTGTTCCCAAACATGGACCGCCCGGGCACACAGCGGATCATCCGGATGGATCGCCCAAAGCTCGCTCATCGTTTCGCCGCTGACCAGACCATGGATCAGGTTTTCGATGTCTCCGCCATCATCCTCGCAGATCAGGCAAACCTGCCCCGTGATCAAATCCGTCTCGATCCGGCGGGCGGCGCGGCCCTTGCGCAGCACGCGGTGCGCCCAGGGTTTGGCGGCTTCAGGCTCTGGGGGCACCCATTCCGCCGCACTGCCGGAATGAACGGGCAAGTCCAGATGCCCCTGCGTCACCGTCAGACAGGTCGGCGTCGGCGAGGGCCAGACAAAAGGCCAGTAACTGTTCGACAGGGCCAGCCGCAGCCGATGCCCCGGCGCAAGGCGGTACGCCATCTGATCGATGTCAAAAGACAGATCCACCTCTTGGCCCGGCACCATGGGGCTGGGGTGGTCCATGCTGGTGCGATGGCACAGGTTTCGCATCCCATGCGCAATCCGAACCGAAGATCCGTCAGGCGCCACATCGCACAAACGCGCCACCACAAATCCCAGCGGTGCATCCGACGACAAACGCAGATGCAGCCGCGCGGCCCCCAGCAGATCCATCTGCGCGTCCAAAGGGGGCGTCTCAAAACAGACCGACATCGCATCGTCTGACCGCTGATCCCCCGGCATTTCGGCGTTCAACCCCATCGGAAAGAACTCGCCCGTGTGCATGCCCAAATGCTGCGGCGTGGCGATTTTCACCGCGAAAACGCCCGTTTCTGCCGCCAAAACCCCAAGCGGCCGCGCCTGCGTCCCGGCGGCCGGTTCCGTCATGCCCAAAGCCATCGCTTGGCGCGACACCCGTGCCGAAGGCCACTGCCCCTCGGCCACCCAATGACCTGCACGGTGCTTTGCGCTGGCATCGGGGGGCGCAGAATGAAGCATATAGGCCCGGTAGGCCGGATCCTCCTCGGCGCCATTGTCAATGCCCTTCAGCCACCGATCCCACCACCGCACCGCAAGCTGCAGAAATCCAATCGCCGGGCCGGGCACCGCCGAATGGGGATATTGGTGCACCCAAGGCCCGACGATGCCCTTCGTCACGGCGGGCGCGTGCGTCACCAGTTCGCTGACCGCGTTCATGTAATTGTCGGCCCACCCGCCATAGGACAGAATGGGAACCGTCATGCGGGCATACTCCTCGCCGACCGATCCATGTTTCCAATAGTCGCCCTTTTCCTGCATCTGCGCCCAGCGCGGCGCAAGCCAAGGCTCGGCTGACAGTCGTTTCAGCCATTCGTAGCGCCAGTCGGCGCGCAGCGCCGGATCAGGGGGGCGGCTGGAATACGACAGCATCACCGCGCCCCAGCCAAAGTTTTCCCCCAAAAGACAGCCGCCGCGATAGTGTATGTCAGACGCGAACCTGTCTGTGGTCGCGCAGACCGAAATCACAGCCTTCAACGCCGGCGGCTGCAAAAAGGCCGTCTGAAGACAATTGAACCCGCCCCAGGATTTGCCCATCATGCCAACTGCGCCCGTACACCAGGGCTGGGCCGCCAGCCAGGCAATCACCTCGCAGGCATCCGACAGTTCCTGCGCGGTGTACTCATCCTCCATCAGCCCATCGCTGTCGCCATTGCCGCGCATGTCCACACGCACCGTGGCATAGCCATGGCCTGCAACATAGGGATGCATCAGTTCATCGCGCGGAAGGGTGCCGTCGCGTTTGCGGTAGGGGATATATTCCAAAACCGCAGGAACCGGCTTTTGCGCCACATCCTTCGGCATCCAGACCCGGGCCGACAGCCGGCAGCCATCGCTCAGGATAATGCCAAGGTCTTCGGTTTCAACGACCTCGCAGGGAAAATCCACCTTGGTATGCATGTGCACCTCTCTGCCGGTGTTTGTGCCATTCGGCACCGATCCGGGCCAAATTCGCGGATTGAAACCGTCACTTTTCAGCAAAAGGCGACAAAATGCACAAAGGGCGCTCCTTGCCCTGCGCAGGCGTTTCTCGCGCCGCAGCGCGCCGACTATCGGCAAAGCCGCGCCGGATCGTCCCCATCCTCGCGGGCACCCACTGAACGCCGGCGGGGCCACTGGGCGCAGTCAAAGCCCGCGCAAACGCCGCGCACCGCTGCGGTTTCAACACACGAAAGGTCGCCCCTCCCTTGCTGGCCTGCCACAGCGCGCCCTATGATGGGCCAAAGCGAACGGAGGAGCAGATGACCAAACGCCCGAACATCCTGATTTTGATGGTCGACCAGCTGAGCGGTACGTTCTTCCCCGATGGTCCAGCAGAGTTTTTGCACGCCCCAAACCTGCGCAGGCTGGCCGCGGCGTCCACCCGTTTTGGCAACAGCTATACCGCCTCTCCCCTGTGCGCTCCGGCCCGCGCCGCCGTCATGTCGGGCCAATTGCCGCGCCGCACCCGCGTGTATGACAATGCGGCCGAATTCGCCTCGGATATTCCGACCTATGCCCATCATCTGCGCCGCGCCGGATATCAAACCGCGCTGTCAGGAAAAATGCATTTCGTTGGCCCCGATCAGATGCACGGATTTGAAGAGCGGCTGACCACCGACATCTATCCGGCCGATTTTGGCTGGACACCGGACTATCGCAAACCGGGCGAAAGGATCGATTGGTGGTATCACAATCTGGGCTCTGTCACGGGGGCAGGCGTGGCCGAGATTACAAACCAGTTGGAATACGACGATGATGTCGCCCATCAGGCCACGCAAAAACTGTATGATTTGTCGCGCGGATCGGACCCGCGTCCGTGGTGCCTGACCGTCAGCTTTACCCACCCCCACGATCCCTTCGTGGCCCGCCGCAAATACTGGGATCTGTACGAAGGCCACCCCGAACTGGAACCGCCACCCGCCATTCCCTATCTGGCCCAAGACGCCCATTCCAAACGTCTGATGGATGCCTGTGACTGGCAGGGCCTTGACGTGCAGCCCGACCATATTCGCCGGGCGCGGCAGGGATATTTTGCCAATATCTCTTATGTCGATGACAAGATCGGCGAGATTTTGGATGTTTTGCAAGCCACCCGCCAAGAGGCGATCATCGTCTTTCTGTCCGACCATGGCGAAATGCTGGGCCGGCGCGGGCTCTGGTTCAAGATGAACTTCTTCGAAGGGGCGGCGCGGGTGCCGCTGATGATCAGCGCGCCCGGTCAAGCGGCGGGCAAGGTCACCGATGCCGTCTCGACCATCGATGTCTTGCCAACCCTGTGCGATCTGGCGGGCGTGTCCATGGACGAGGTGCTGCCTTGGACAGATGGGCAAAGCCTTGTTCCCTTGATGAAGGGCGAAACCCGAACGGCCCCCGTGGCGATGGAATATGCCGCCGAAGGCTCCATCACCCCCATGGTCGCGCTGCGCGATGGGGCCTGGAAATACATTCGCTGCCCCGCAGATCCCGATCAGCTTTTCGATCTGGCCAATGATCCGGAAGAAACGACAAATCTGGCCCACGATCCGCGCGCTGCTGAAATTCTGGCGCATTTTCAAGTCATGGCCGATGAACGGTGGGATCTGAAGGCCTATGATGCCGAAGTGCGCCAATCTCAGGCCCGGCGCTGGGTGGTCTACGAGGCGCTGCGCAATGGCGCCTATTTTCCATGGGATTATCAGCCTTTGCGGGCCGCCTCTGAACGCTATATGCGCAACCACATGGATTTGAACATTCTGGAAGACAGCAAGCGTTTCCCCCGCGGGGAATAGGCGGCGCCCCGCGCAGGCCATGCCCCCCATGCTTGCCACATAAAGCGCCCTGCGACAGGCTGTCTATCGAAGTAAAGCTCGCCAGCATAAGGGGTTTGCGATGGGACGCGTTGGTTTTTGGTTCAGCTTGTGGATCACTTTGCTGGGGGCCCAAGGCGTCATGGCGCAAACGGCCACGGTGGACGGGGTGCAAATCGCGGTCAAGACGCTGGTCAACGGGCTGAACGAACCTGTGATGGCCACCGCGCCCCTTGGCGATAAACGCCTGTTCATCGTGGAAAAGGGCGGCCGGATCCTGATTTGGCAATCCGGCAAGCTGCTGGACAAACCCTTCCTCGACATCTCGGCCGATATCAGCACCCAATCGGAACGCGGGCTGCTTGGCCTTGCGTTTCATCCCGACTTTGCAGCAAACGGGCGCCTCTTTGTGTATTTCAACAGCCCCCAAGGCGATATCGAGATTGCGGAATACCGCGTGGTCAAAGATCCCAACCGCGCCAACGAAAATTCGCGGCGCAAGATCTTGACGGTTCCGCACCGGGAAAACTCCAACCACAACGGGGGCTGGCTTGGCTTCGGTCCGGACGGGTTTTTGTACATCGGCACAGGCGATGGCGGCTCGGGCGGGGATCCGCCCAACAACGCCCAAAACACCCAAGTCCTTTTGGGAAAGATCCTTCGGATCGATGTGAACAAGGGCAGCCCCTACGCGATCCCGCCCACCAACCCCTTCGCCAAAAGCGGCGGCGCGCCCGAAATATTCGCGCTCGGCCTGCGCAACCCGTGGCGGGCCGCGTTTGACGGCAATGATCTTTACATCGGCGACGTTGGGCAGGACCGCTGGGAAGAGATCGACGTGATCACGCCAACCAACGCCGGGGCCAATCTGGGCTGGCGGGTGATGGAAGGCAAAGCCTGCTACAACGCGGCCGACTGCACCAAAACCGGTCTGACCTTGCCCGTCTACGTCTATAACCACGACAGCGGCTGTTCGGTCACGGGCGGTTTTGTCTATCGCGGCAAGGCGTTACCCGCACTGGCCGGGCGATACTTCTTTTCGGATTTCTGCAGCGGCGAGTTGATGTCTTTCCGCCTCAAAGCGGGGGCGGCCAAGAATTTTGCAAATCTGTCCGCTGATCTTGGCAGTCTTGGGCAGGTCAGCAGCTTTGGTCAGGATGGCAAGGGAGAGCTTTATGTGCTGACGATCAGCGGGGATCTGCGCAAGATCGTGGCCGCAGCGCCTTAACGGGCGTCCGCCAAAACCCGCTCGGCACCTTTCCAACCCATCAAGATGGACGGGGCATTGGTGTTGCCCGCGATCAGATTGGGGAAGGCGCTGGCATCGATCACCCGCAGGCCCTGCACCCCATGCACGCGGCAGCCCGCATCTACCACAGACGTGGCCGCATCCCGACCCATCCGCGCGGTGCACGACGGGTGATACACCGTGCCGGACCGTTGCCGAAAGTCGGCGATCATGTCTTCGTCCGATTGAACGGCCGGACCGGGGCGCAACTCTTCGGCCACCAAGGGCGCAAACGCCGGCTGCGCCGCGATATGGCGCAGGTATTTCACAGCGGCCAGCATCTCTTCGACGTCATTGTTGGTTGAAAAGGCATTGGCGGTGATGACCGGATGCATAAAGGGATCTGCACTGCGCAGCCGGATCGTTCCGCGCGACGTGGGCCGGCAATTTGACAGGCCGATCGACAGGCCCGAATAGGGATCGGGGGTCAGCAAAGGCCGCTCGCCCGCTTTGGGA
>CANHLE010000110.1 GCA_947461435.1 Paracoccaceae bacterium
ACGCGTATCAGAAAGGGGAAATCCTCTGTGATATAATCGGGCAAGACGCCGATCCCAAGATGATTCAAAACACCCTGCAACACGCCAAAGTAATTGTTCACGGTCAGGGTTGATGGAATGTCGTGGCTCATCAATTCGGCCGCCAAATTGGCCCCAGCCGCAACTTGCGCGGCCCCGGCATGCTGGCAGATCAGGCGGTGCGTATTGAACTCTGCCATCGTGGTTGGTGTGCCCGAGGCAGCCAGGTATTCCGGGGTTGCGTAGAGGCGCATACGAATTTGCATCAGTCGTTTGCGGATCAAATCAGCCTGCGAGGGTTCTTTCATGCGAATAGCGACGTCTGCCTCGCGCATGGGAAGGTCCAGTACCCGCTCTTCCAACATGAGATCAATTTTCAAACCCGGATATTTCTTGAACAACGCCGGCAAACGCGGTGCAAGCCACATGGTGCCGAATCCAGTTGTCGTGGTGACCCGAAGTTCGCCAAAAACCTCGTCTTCAGAATCACGTATGCGGGCTGCGGTGGCATCAAGTCGTTTGACCATGGCTTGTGTTGCATCGAACAACAACTCGCCCTGTTCGGTCAAAATAAGCCCGCGCGCATGACGGTGAAAAAGGGTCACGGAAAGCGACTCTTCCAACGCGCGGATTTGGCGGCTAACGGCGGATTGCGACAAATGCAGGACGTCTCCCGCATGGGTCAAGCTGCCTTTGTCGGCCACCGCATGAAAAATTCGAAGTTTGTCCCAATCCATTCCCGAAACCCTTGACCCCAAACCAACCCTAACACACTGCGCCCTATGTAGGCACAAAATCATCCCTGTAAATGAAAACCGGTCACATCAAGGATGGGAATTTTGACCTGCCCTTTCCTGTGGCACCATTTCCCCCTATGATTGCGAAAAATGATGCAAAAGGAGCTGACGGGCATGGCAGTTGGCGTTTTTGATAGCGGTTTGGGCGGCCTGACGGTGCTTGACGCTGTGGTCAAGCGACTGCCCGATGTCCCTTTTGTTTATTTTGGGGATAATGCCCATGCCCCCTATGGCGTGCGCACACCGGATGACATTTTCAAGCTTACCTGCGCCGCGACAGAGCGTCTTTGGGCCGAAGGATGCGATCTGGTCATCTTGGCGTGCAATACGGCGGCAGCGGCGGCGTTGCACCGAATGCAAACCACTTGGGTCCCCCCAAACAAGCGCGTTTTGGGAGTTTTCGTCCCCTTGATCGAGGCTTTGACGGAACGCCAATGGGGAGACAATTCGCCCCCCCGCGAAGTCGCTGTCAAGCATGTTGCGCTGTTTGCCACGCCGGCAACGGTGGCAACGCGGGCCTTTCAGCGGGAACTGGCATTTAGGGCCATTGGCGTTGATGTCGAGGCACAGCCCTGCGCAGGGGTGGTGGATGCCATCGAACAGGGCGATGAGATTTTGGCCGAAGCACTGGTGCGCAGCCATGTTGAGGCTTTGAAGCGGCGCATGCCGGATCCTGAGGCGGCAATCCTTGGCTGTACCCACTATCCTCTGGTTGAAAAGGCCTTTTCCGAGGCCTTGGGCGAAGGTGTCAAAGTGTATTCTCAGGCCAATCTGGTGGCAGAATCCTTGGCAGATTACTTGCAGAGGCGCCCTGAGTTTGTCGGGTCTGGCGCGCAATCAAGGTTCTTGACGACAGGCGATCCCAAGGCAGTGTCATCCAAAGCGACGCAGTTCATGCGCAAGCAAGTGGTCTTTGAATCCGTCTGATTGGTTCACTGACTTACATCAGCACAAACTTTGGGCGCAGCAGTTAAGGTTGGTCATCACCGCGCCCAATCCGGGCAGCGGCATTCGAAAGTTCCCCATGACCCGCTTTTCCATTGCAGCTTTGATGCTGACCACGACCCTTATTTCGCCGGCCTTTGCAGGCCCCGATGGCACAATTGACAAGATCGAGGTGACCGTCGACATGACGGCGATCACCAACCCTGCGGCGGCCGCGCGCTATGCCCATATCGGCGATGATCTGCAGTCGGCGCTCATGGCCCGTCTTGTGGACCGCATCGCGGAAACCGGAATGACCCTTTCTGTCGACATCTCAGAGGTGGAGCTTTCCAACACGTATACGGAAATCGTCGGGTCTGCTGACACGCGTCTGGTCGGGACGGTGAACATTACCGACATGGAGAACAATTCAAACTATAGAAGTTATGAGTTGTCGGTGGATATCAATCAAGCCAAGGCATTTTTGCCTACAACCGTCGATCTGTCGACCTTGAGTGCCAGCAGCAACGAATATTACAAAGCGATGATCGCGACTTTTGCTGATACGGTGGCCCAGAAGCTCTCTGAATAATCGGAAGGTTTCCCCGCGCGCTGACAAGAAGGTATTCTAAGTTTAGGGAGTATTCTGTGTCGGCTTGCGGGGACTGAACGAAGGATTTCGTCCTTGTGAAGTTTGGATCTTGACCTAAAACTGGACACCAAACGTCCCGTTTTAGGTCTATATCATGATCCCTTATCACCAATGGCAGGCCGAACGTCTTGCGGCATTGACGGCCCCAGATGGTTGGTTGAACTTGACCGACCGAGTTGAGTTTGGACCCGGCCGACACACGGTCGGTGCAGCCGAAGACTGTGAACTGCGGCTAAGCTGTGGGCCGGATCGTTTGGGATGGCTGACTTCGGGCGGTGGCCCAATGTTTTCGTTCGAAACCGCAGACGGCAGTCTGATTCCGTTTACAACGGATGGACAAAACCCTCCCCGAGCCAGCGTTGACCCTTTTCTTTTGGAGATTCATACGGTCAACTCTGTCACAGCCTTAAGGACAAGATGGACCGCGGGTCATCGCGGAAAGCCCTTTGACGGGATCCGAAGTTACCCGTTTGACCCTGCATGGGTCATTACGGCGCAGTGGGAAAACCTCGCGCAGCCGATGCCCCTACAAGTCGACATGGTTTCGGGCACAACCGAAACAGTGCTTCAAACCCATGTCGCGCGCTTTCACCATGATGGCCATGACGTCAACCTTGTGCCAACGCATGTCAAATCTGGCAAGCCGATGTTCGTGATCCGCGATGCCACGTCCGGCAAAGAAACCTATGGCGCATCCCGCTTTTTGATCGCAGAGCCGAATGGCGACCAGATCATTCTGGATTTCAACAGGGCCCATACGCCGCCGTGCGGATTCACTGATTTTGCCATTTGTCCTTTGCCCCCCCCGCAAAACCGTCTTCCCTTTGCGGTGCGTGCCGGAGAATTGAAGCCCTGACGCTTGCACCGTTCAACGTTCTGCCGCAAAAGGGCGGCATCGTTCAGGAGGCATTACATGACAGCACGCATCGCAATTCTTGGAGCCTCTGGATACACGGGCGCGGAACTTGTGCGCTTGATCGCCTCGCATCGCGATATGAAAATCGTGGCCCTTTCAGCCGACAGAAAAGCTGGCATGGCCATGTTCGAGGTGTTTCCTTTTCTGCGCCATCTCGATCTTCCCAAACTTGTCAAAGTGGATGAGATCGACTTTTCGCACGTCGATCTTTGCTTTTGTGCTTTGCCCCATGCGACGAGCCAAGAGGTGATCGCCAGACTCCCTCGTGATCTAAAGATCGTCGATCTGTCTGCCGATTTTCGACTTCGCGACCCGGCGGATTATGAAAAGTGGTACGGTGCACCCCATGCTGCCATCGAATTACAGGCCGAGGCGGTTTATGGACTGACAGAGTTCTACCGAGACGAGATACGTGCGGGCCGGCTTGTGGCGGGCACGGGTTGCAATGCCGCCGCCGGTCAATACGCGTTGCGCCCGTTGATTTCTGCGGGCGTCATTGATCTTGATCACATCGTGCTAGACCTCAAGGCGGGGGTATCTGGCGCGGGACGGTCGTTAAAAGAGAATCTGCTGCATGCAGAATTGTCTGGCGGGACCCATAGCTATTCTGCAGGCGGCAAGCATCGGCACCTTGGCGAATTTGACCAAGAGTTTTCCAAGATTGCCGGGCGGCCTGTGCACATACAATTCACCCCGCATCTGCTGCCCATGAACCGGGGCATATTGGCAACGGTCTATGTAAAGGGCGATGCCAAATTGGTTCACGAGACATTGGCGACCGCTTATGCGCCAGAACCGTTTCTTCAGGTGCTTCCTTTTGGCGCACTCCCCTCGACACGGGATATCGCAGGGTCCAACTACTGCCATATCGGTGTGATCGGTGACCGTATCCCCGGACGGGCCGTGGTTATCGCTGTTTTGGACAATCTGACCAAGGGCTCATCGGGGCAGGCCATTCAAAACGCAAACTTGATGTTGGGGATAGAAGAGACGGCCGGGCTCATGCTCTCGCCGATTTTCCCGTAAGGAGGCGACATGGCTGGTTTGGGTGGACTGAAAAAGCAGCGGCGAATTCAGATCATTGCCTTGGCCTTCGTGGCCCTTGCGGCCACCACGGGCCTGGTCGGATATGCGATGCGGGACGGGATCAATTTCTTCCGCGCCCCTGCACAAGTCGTCTCTGATCCGCCGCAGCCTGGCGAAGTGTTCCGATTGGGCGGGCTGGTTGAAACCGGTTCGATAGAGCGGGGGCAGGGGGAAACTGTGCGATTTCGCGTGACGGACGGCGCCGAGGTGGTTCCCGTGAGTTTTACAGGAATTCTGCCGGACCTTTTTTCAGAAGGGCAGGGCATGATCGGCCTCGGCCAAATGTCGGATGGCGTGTTTGTTGCGTCTGAAATTTTGGCCAAGCATGACGAAACTTACATGCCCAAAGAAGTCATGGACGCATTGAAGGCCCAAGGAATGTACAAAGCCCCAAAGCCATGATTTGCCTTTGAACGCGGTGCGGATTTATCGTTTGCGAACGGCCGCGTTCAAAATTTTTAACCTTTGGTGAATACCTTGATGTGATCGAAGCGGATCAAAGGAAAAGGTATGGGTATCGGCGACACCACTCTGCCGCGCCAACCGCGCGCACCCTCTGTTGGCGGCGATGGCAGCAATTATGGACCAGAAGGGGCTGCAGGCGGCGGGTCATCGCTTGCAAGGCATTATGATCAGATCATCGACAGTCTCAATCGTTTGCCGCGTCCCGTCTTGATCATGCTGACAGTAGCCCTTTTTGCCTATGCTGTTTTTGATCCAAGTGGGTTTTCCGCAAGGATGGAGGCGTTGTCCCGGGTGCCTGAACCGTTGTGGTGGATGCAAGGTGCGGTGGTCACGTTCTATTTCGGGGCACGCGAAGCACATTATCTGCGCAAGGCCAAGCTCCCCAAGGCTGCCTCGCAGAAAACGCCCTGAAAGCACAACGATTGGCTGTCTTTGCGATGGCCTGCGCAAGCAAAACGACCGCTCGTCCTTGACCTGTCTGCCCGCCTCTGGCAATCCGAGCGGCATCAGACAGGAATTGATCAAATGAATCTCTTCGCCGAACTTCGTGTTGCCGTTGTTCAATCCTTGGCCAATCTGGCCGAGCGCGGGCTGCTGCCATCTGGCCTTGATACTTCAGGTGTGTCGGTGGAACCGCCGCGCGACCCTGCGCATGGCGATATGATGACCAATGCCGCGATGGTTCTTTCCAAGGCAGCCGGATTGTCACCCAAAGCGATAGCCGAAGCCTTGGCAGAGGAACTGGCAAAAGATCCGCGTATTGCGGCAGTAGATGTGGCAGGTCCCGGATTCATCAACATGCGCCTGACCGCTGCTGTCTGGCAGGATATCGTCAAGGTGATATTGACGACCGGACTCGACTACGGTCGTTCCACTTTGGGCAATGGGGCCAAAGTGAACATTGAATTCGTATCGGCCAACCCCACAGGACCGATGCATGTCGGTCATGTGCGCGGGGCCGTTGTTGGGGATGCACTGGCGCGACTTTTGGCCTTTTCTGGCTGGAAGGTCACGCGGGAGTATTACATCAACGACGGGGGCGCGCAGGTCGACGTTCTGGCGCGGTCGGCGTTTGAACGCTATCGCGAAGCCAATGGATTGGAACCCGAAATCCGCGAAGGGCTTTACCCCGGTGACTATCTAATTCCGGTGGGGGAGGCGCTAAAGGCAAAATATGGCGACAGCCTGTTGGATAAGGGCGAACAATACTGGATGAAGGACGTACGCGAGTTTGCCACCGAAATGATGATGGTAGAAATTCGCGGTGATCTTGCGCAACTGGGCGTTCAGATGGACGTGTTTTCCAGCGAAAAAGCACTCTACGGGACGGGAAAAATCGAGGCTGCCTTGCAGGCGCTGCGCGATCAGGGATTGATCTACGAAGGCGTGCTTGAACCGCCAAAAGGCAAGACTTTGGACGATTGGGAACCACGTCAACAGACGTTGTTTCGGTCAACCGCACATGGCGATGATGTTGATCGGCCCGTCATGAAATCTGACGGATCCTGGACGTATTTCGCCCCCGATATCGCCTATCACTACGACAAGGTGCAGCGCGGATTTGATCAGTTGATCGACATCTTCGGCGCGGACCACGGTGGTTATGTAAAACGCATGAAAGCGGCGGTGTCCGCGCTGTCGAACGGGCGGGTGCCGCTGGATATCAAGTTGGTTCAACTGGTGAAATTGTTCAAAGGTGGCGAACCCTTCAAGATGTCCAAGCGGGCAGGGACCTTTGTCACCCTGCGTGATGTGGTTGAACAGGCCGGCGCTGATGTGACTCGTTTCATGATGCTGACCCGGAAAAACGATGTCTCATTGGACTTCGATTTCGACAAAGTTCTGGAGCAGTCTAAGGACAATCCGGTCTTTTATGTTCAGTATGCCCATGCCCGCGTGAATTCTGTCCTGCGCAAAGCAGCCGAAGCGGGAATGAGTTTTTCCGACGCGGATTTGGCTGATGCAGACCTTTCGCAGTTGGAACATGAGGCGGAATTGAAACTCGCCCGTCAATTGGGGGAATGGCCGCGTCTTATCGAGATAGCCGCGAAATCTAATGAGCCGCATAGAATTGCCTTCTATCTGTATGAATTGGCTTCAGATTTTCATTCCCTTTGGAACCGTGGAAACGACGATTCGTCTTTGCGGTTTATCCAAGAGGGCAATGTCGCAACATCTGCTGCAAAAATTGCAATGGCGCGCTCAACGGGCGTTGTGATTGCAACAGGCTTAGGTATCTTGGGGGTTAAACCGGTACACGAAATGCGCTGATCCAAGTGTAAAGCCGGCTCTGAGCAAGAAAAAGATCCGAGGTGGCATGTATCGCCTTGGACGAGATGAGGCTAAGATGGCTGATATAGACTTTGATGACTTCGACTCCGGCTATACGTCAGGTCAGGCACTGCCGACGCGCAGATATGACCGCTTGTTGCACCTGGCCGGGGCAGCGACTTCAGTTATACTTTTGGTCGGTGCCATATGGTGGGGCTATCAGCTTGCCGTCAGAGACGTCACCGGGGTTCCAGTCATGCGCGCATTTGGGGGGGCCATGCGCGTTGCGCCAGCAGATCCGGGCGGAGATGTGACGGGACATCAAGGCCTTTCGGTAAATGCTGTTGCCGCAGCCGGAACATCAGCGCCTTTGCCTGATCAGCTATTTCTTGCACCAGCACCCCAGGAATTAAGTGCTGAGGATGCCGCCGGTTTGGCCCAACCAGTGGTCGCGGCCAATTCGGAAGCGGGGAATGATGTGCCTGCAGCCGACATGACGTCGGCGAACGATGCCCAATTGGTGGCAACTGAAATTCCGACGGCCGACCAAGATGCTGTCGCGGCTGCCTTGGCTCAGGCGCTGCAAGAACCGGAAGCTCAGACTGCCCCACTCGCAGCGCAGGTCGCTTCTGCTGGTACCGTCCGGCCGATGGCACGTCCGAACACGGAGACTGCCGCAAGCGCACTTACCGCAGCCCCCATCAGCGAAAGTCCGGCAGAAATCGCCATCGCTGAGCCGCAGGCCGCGTCTGCGACAACAGCGCCTGCGGAGGCCGATCCGTCGACGATTGCGGCTGGGACCCGGTTGGTTCAGCTTGGGGCCTATGATGACGCGGAAATGGCAAAGTCTGATTGGGGGCGGCTGTCTGAGCGTTTCCCTGAACTGATGGCCGGGAAGACCCTAGTGGTGCAGCCTGCGCAAAGCGGCGGGCGCACATTTTATCGCCTGAGGGCCGTTGGATTCGCAGATGAAGATGAATCCCGGCGGTTCTGCACGGCACTGTTGGCTGAAAATGCCACCTGCATTCCGGTAACACAACGATGACACCCTATGGCCAAACCGCAGCTATCTTTGGCTGCGAGGGGGCCACTTTGGGACGCGCCGAAGCGTCTTTCTTCGCAGAGAGCCAGCCATTCGGCTTTATCCTGTTTGCCCGAAATGTTGAAACCCCCAAGCAATTGAAACAGTTGACCACCAGTCTAAGGGACTGCGTGGGGCGGGATGTTCCCATTTTTGTGGATCAAGAAGGGGGCCGTGTTCAGCGCCTGAGGGCGCCACACTGGCGGGAGTGGCCTGCTCCACTTGATTTTGTCCAGTCCGCAGGACCGAACGCGGCAAGAGCAATGGCTTTGCGCTATCGTTTGATAGCGCGCGAATTGCTCGACGTTGGGATCACGGGGAACTGCGCGCCAACAGCCGATGTTATCATCCCGACAACCCATCCCTTTTTGCGAAACCGGTGCTATTCTTCTGATCCGAAAATGGTGGCCGAAATCAGTTTGGCAGTTGCCCGCGGCTTGATGGCCGAAGGTGTTTGGCCCGTTGTCAAACATTTGCCAGGTCACGGCAGATCCGAGAATGACACGCATCATGATTTACCAAAGGTGACGGCAGAGGCAGAGACCCTGCAAGACTCAGATTTTGTACCCTTTAAAGCGTTGGCAGAATTGCCCTTTGCGATGACGGCGCACATCGTGTTTTCCGCCTTTGACAGCCGTCCTGCCACACAATCGCCGACTATGATCCGCATTATTCGAGAGGAAATTGGCTTTAAGGGTCTGTTGTTGACGGATGATCTGAACATGAAGGCGCTTACCGGCACCCTGTACGATCGTACGGCCCTTTCAATGGCTGCTGGCTGTGATCTTGCGCTGCATTGCAATGGTGATTTGGCGGAAATGCAATCTGTTGCGAAGGCTGCGGGTTCCTTGCGGTCGGACAGTTTGTGCAAAGCCACAAAAGCTCTGTCCATGGCACCAACTGGTGATCAGCTTGACACGGATGCCTTGGATGCCGAACTTAAGTCACTTCTGATCTGACTGGCATCTGAATGGCCCAACCTGACGATTGGACATCCCCAGAACGCATCGCCCCAGCCGAACGGCTGGAGGCGGAGGCTTTTATTATCGATGTAGATGGTTTTGAGGGCCCGCTTGATTTGCTTTTGATGCTGTCGCGGACCCAAAAGGTGGATTTGCTGAAGGTATCCATCCTTCAACTTGTTGAACAATATCTGGTTTTTGTGGGCAAGGCGCAAAGTCTTCGGATCGAACTGGCTGCAGATTATCTTGTGATGGCGGCGTGGTTGGCTTATTTGAAATCCCGCTTGCTGTTGCCGCCGATCCCCGGAGAAGAGGGGCCAAGCGCCGAAGAACTGGCGGCGCATTTGTCCTTTCAGTTGGAACGTTTGGCAGCGATGCGTGAGGTGGCGGCAAAATTGATGGCCCGTGATCAAAAGGGGCGGGATTTTTTTGCGCGCGGGGCCCCCGAAACACAGATCCGCCGCCGCGCGGTTCAGTACGAAGCCAGTCTGATCGATCTACTTAGGGCCTATGCACGGATCCGCACCAAAGATGAATTTCGTCCCTATGCCTTTGACCGGCAGAACATTTTTACAATGGAGCAGGCACTTGATCGCATGCGCGGCCTGATTGGCTATGTCGGGGATTGGTCGGACTTGACCTCATTCTTGCCCGAAGGATGGCAACTGGCACCTGCACGCCGCAGATCGGCCACCGCTGCAAACTTCGCGGCGATCCTTGAAATGGCCAAACGCGGCCAAGTTGTGATCCGTCAGGCCGAGGTTTTTTCACCGATCCAGATCAGACGACGAGAGGGCGACGCATGAGCGAGAAAACCCTTGAACAAAGCTTGTTCGAAGCGCCACCCATGGGAGAGCAAGAACGCATGGTCGAAGCGATCCTGTTCGCTTCGCTTGAGCCGGTCACGGTAGCCGAGCTTGTCACGCGTTTGCCACAGGGCGCAGATCCTGCTGAGGCTTTGGTCACCCTTCGCCACCGATACGAAGGTCGCGGGGTGAACATAATGCGCGTGGGCGATGCTTATGCGTTCCGCACCGCGCCAGATCTTGGTCATTTGATGGCGCGCGAGACGACGGAAACGCGAAAGCTTTCGCGAGCAGCTATCGAAACTTTGGCGATCGTCGCCTATCATCAGCCCGTTACACGGGCCGAGATCGAAGAGATCAGGGGCGTTGCTGTTTCGCGCGGCACAATTGACCAACTGATGGAGTTGGACTGGATCCGTCTTGGCCGCCGCCGCATGACCCCAGGGCGGCCGGTCACCTTTGTGGTAACCGAAGGTTTTCTGGATCATTTTGGTCTTGAATCTGCACGTGATTTGCCGGGCTTGAAAGAACTGCGTGCTGCAGGTCTGCTTGATAGCCGCCCCGTTCCCGGCCGCGAGGCTTTGGACGATGATCCAGAGGCCTTGGGCCAATCAGAAATGTTTGAGGAGTAATCATGGACCTGTCGCGTATTTTGAACATGATCATCAATATGGTGGTTCGCAAATTGGTCGGCAAAGGCGTCGATGCAGGAATAAACTATGCCGTTGGCCGCGGAAAATCGGCTGAAGACATGACCCCGGAAGAGTTGGCTCAGATGAACGAGGCAAAGGCATCGGCGAAACGGGCAAAGCAGGCGGCCTCGCTGGCACGGCGTATAGGCCGGTAAAAGGCCATCAGTCCAATCGGAACTGCTTGGCCAGCTTTAGCCCCTGACCCTGGTAATTTGAGGCGATACCAGCCCCGTAGAGCGTCTTGGGACGCTGTTGCATGCGTTCATAGACCAACCGGCCCACGATCTGCCCATGCTCCAACACAAAGGGCGCCTCGTGGCAGCGCACCTCAAGCACGCCGCGCGATCCTGCGCCACCAGCGGCTGCATACCCAAATCCGGGATCAAA
>CANHLE010000111.1 GCA_947461435.1 Paracoccaceae bacterium
AATCGTGGGACGGAAGGTATCGCGCCAATCGCGCGCGACGGATTGGCTGGCTTCAAAGTGAAACTGCGTTGCATAGCCCGCGCGGCCATAGCGAAAACTTTGAACAGCGGCCACGTTTGACCCGGCCAAATGCACGGCGCCCGGCGGAAGAGAAAAGGTATCGGAATGCCATTGGAAAATCTTGAACCGATCGGGCAGGGCGCCGAGCAGGGTGTCGCCCTGCGCATCTGACCGCTTTGCCACGTCGCACCACCCAAATTCGGGCGCACAGCCCAATCGATTTTCCGCACCCAAACCGCGCGCAAACAGCTGGCTTCCCAAGCAAATGCCCAAAACGGCGATATCATCGGCGGCTGTTTGGGCCATCAAAGCGGACAGATCAGGCAGATAAGGGTGAAGATGGTCATCCAACGCGGATTGCTCTCCGCCAAAAACCACCAAAGCATCAAAGGATCCCCGCTTTGGAAGGGCCCCGTCTAGCCAAGGCTTGTACTGGTCGATCAGGGCCGCCCGTTCGTGCAGCGCCACCCCAACTTGGCCGTGGTGCGTGATCTTGGTGTTTTCGACAATGGCTACGCGCATTTTCGTCTCCCTGCAGCGGCGACACAAAGACGCGAAAAGCACCTGAAGTGCAAGCCACCCCCTTGTGCTTTGTCCGTTGAAGTGAAAAGGGGAGCCGTCAAACGAACTTACTCCCCAACCCCCCCCAAGGAGGATTTCATGGAGATTCGCGAGGCGCTTACCTTTGACGATGTGCTGTTGGTTCCGGCTGCAAGTTCGGTCTTGCCTTCTGATGCCGACACCTCAACCTTCGTGACCAAATCGGTGCGGATGAACATCCCCTTGCTTTCCTCCGCCATGGATACGGTGACTGAGGGGCGCATGGCCATCGCCATGGCACAGGCGGGCGGAATTGGGGTTATCCACCGCAATCTGGACGCAGAAACGCAGGCGCGAGAAGTGAGCCGGGTCAAGCGGTTTGAATCGGGGGTTGTCTATCAACCGATCACGCTGCGCCCGGAACAGACCATGGCGGACGCAAAAATTCTGATGGACCGCTATCAGATTACGGGGTTTCCTGTTGTGGACGAGATGGGCCGCGTTCTGGGCATCGTGACCAACCGTGACATGCGGTTTGCCAATGACGATCGCACCCCGGTTTCCGTTATGATGACGGCCGAAAATCTGGCCATCCTGCAAGAGCCGGTGGACCGCGACCAAGCCATCAGCTTGATGAAAGCCAGACGGATCGAGAAACTGCTGGTCACCGATGGGCGGGGAAAACTGACGGGGCTTTTGACGCTGAAAGACACCGAAAAGTCGGTGCTGAACCCCCATGCCTGCAAGGATGAGATGGGCCGTTTGCGTGTGGCGGCCGCGTCGACTGTTGGGGATGCGGGTTTTGAACGGTCAATGGCGCTTATCGAAGCCGGTGTTGACATGGTGGTGATTGATACGGCCCATGGTCATTCCGAAGGCGTGGCAATTGCGGTTGAGCGGATCAAGAAAATTTCGAACAAGGTTCAGGTTGTTGCGGGGAACGTCGCAACCGGTGAGGCGACGCGGGCGTTGATCGGTGCGGGTGCCGATGCGGTAAAGGTTGGGATCGGACCGGGATCCATCTGCACGACACGCATTGTGGCCGGGGTGGGTGTTCCCCAATTGACCGCCATTATGGACGCTGCGGGCGCGGCCGGAGATATTCCGGTGATTGCGGATGGCGGGATCAAGTATTCTGGTGATTTTGCCAAAGCCATTGCCGCCGGGGCAAGCTGTGCCATGGTTGGTTCGGCCATCGCGGGAACGGACGAATCCCCGGGTGAGATTATCCTGTGGCAGGGGCGATCGTTCAAGGCGTATCGGGGTATGGGCAGTCTTGGCGCCATGGCCCGAGGGTCTGCCGATCGATATTTTCAAAAAGATGCGGCCAGCGATAAATTGGTGCCCGAGGGAATAGAAGGGCAGGTGCCCTACAAGGGAACCGTGTCTGCCGTCTTGCACCAAATGGTGGGAGGTCTGCGGGCGTCGATGGGATATACCGGAAACCGGACGGTCGAAGAGATGAGGAAAAACTGTACTTTTGTACGGATTACGGGGGCAGGCTTGAAGGAAAGCCATGTGCACGACGTTCAAATCACACGTGAAAGCCCGAATTATCGGTTGGGATAACGGGGCATCAGCACGGTCGCTTGTTCAAGGCGCGTTCCAAATGGCCCCAGCGCGGTCATTTGGATGCCACAAGCAAGGTTGGAACGGCGCGTCAAGATGGCAGCGGTCGTCCATCTGTGCGCGCACCGCGCCGATTTTGCCGGTTCGGTGCTGATCAAGAAAGCCCAAACCACTTCATCCACAAAAACCAAAGGGATTGAAACGCAGCCCAGCCGGCGAAGGCCAGAACCGCTGCAGCCATCCCGGACACGAAAAGCCCCGCCAAAACCCAAATCCCATCCCGCCCGATCATTCCCAAGGAAAAGAAGATCAGGGCGACCGCTGGCAGAGTATTTCCCAACGGGATGGGCAGCATGACGGTCAGGGCCAAGATCGCGCACAAAATGCCAATCAACTGCTCGGCAGGACCCAAGGTAAGAATCGATAATCTGGGGCGAATTAAACGCTCGACCCGCCGAATGGAGGGGGCGGCTTTGGCCAGAACCGTTTCAAGCCAGACGCGATCAACGGTGCGTCTTGACAGAAACCCGGGCAACCATGCCGGGCGCGACAGAGCCATCTGGGCGGTCAAGATCAAAAGCGGAAGGCCCGTGATGGCGGATGTGCCGGGAAT
Organism: Paracoccaceae bacterium; assembly: GCA_947461435.1. Taxonomy (GTDB): domain Bacteria; phylum Pseudomonadota; class Alphaproteobacteria; order Rhodobacterales; family Rhodobacteraceae; genus CAIYZT01. Next base: position 2,783 of record CANHLE010000111.1, read on the forward strand.
TCCCGGAACGCAATTCGGGATGGCAAACAGGATGATCAAGATTCCACGGGCCTGATCGTCCAGTTGACCGACAATATAGGATAATGAAATCTTGTCCGGCGCCTTTGCCGGATCTGTCAGGTCTTGAAGCGTTGCCATCAACCCAAGTGGTTTTTCCAACGTCTCCAAGGCGCATCTCCATTTTTAGGCTCCGATCTGATAATTGGTCGCTGGGCGCGATGATTACCAGAGCAATTGCCCTTAACCTTTTCACCGCTTATGCACGTCCCTACGCCAATCGGACGTTTTCATCATGACACCACCCGCCCGCCTTTCTGCCGCGATCCAGATTCTGGATCGGATCCTCGCTGGCGATTCCGCCGAAACGGCGCTGACAAATTGGGCCCGGGGAAGCCGATTTGCGGGATCGGGGGATCGGTTGGCGATCAGGGATCTGGTATTTGAGGCGCTGCGGCGCAAACGCTCTTTTGCGGCCCTGGGGGGGGCACTGTCTGGGCGCGGCTTGATGCTGGGTTGGATCAGAAATCAGGGAATTGATCCCCAGACCCTGTTTACCGGAGACACTTACGCGCCAAGCAAGGTGACGGATGCCGATGTTTGCCGCGCGCCCGATCCTTTGGAAGCCCTGGATTGTCCGGACTGGCTGGCGCCAAGATTGCAGGCCTCTCTTGGCGACGATTTTCCGGCTGTCATGCGACGCCTTCAAAGCCGGGCCAAGGTTTACCTGCGGGTGAACAGTTTGAAAGCGACACCGGATCAGGCCATCGCGGCTTTGTCGAGAAGCGGGATAGGCGCGAGGGCAGCCCCCCAGAATCCCTTTGCGCTGGACGTTTTTGAAAATGCCCGCAAAATCAATACATCAGACGCTTATCTTGAAGGTATGGTTGAACTTCAGGATTTGTCTTCGCAGGAATTGGTTCGTCAAATACCCCTTAAAGACGGTCAAAAAGTACTGGATTATTGTGCCGGCAGCGGGGGCAAAAGCCTTGCCATGGCCGCAAGAGCCAAAGCGACCTTTTTTGCATATGACAAGTTTCCCCACCGGTTGAAGGATCTGTCTGAAAGAGCGCGCCGCGCAGGTGCCAAGATATCGGTCATTGGCGATCCGCGGTCTGCCGCTCCTTATGATGTGGTTCTTTGTGACAGTCCCTGCTCCGGCTCTGGAAGTTGGCGGCGCGATCCGGCCGGGAAGTGGTTATTGACCGAGGAAAAACTGCACCAGATATTGCAGGTACAATCAGAAATTCTTGACCTTGCCGCGCAATTGGTTCTACCCAAGGGTGTATTGGTGTATGCGACATGTTCGGTTTTGTCGGAGGAAAACGAAGACCAGATCACATCTTTCCTGTCGCGCAATCCGGGTTGGACGTGTTTGACCACTCTGCGACTGTCGGTGCGCGAAGAGGCGGATGGATTTTTTAGTGCCACTTTGGGCCGAACGATTTCCTGAATCGACCGTCAATTGGTCGATTTTGGACTCGGGTTAAGTCGTGGTTAACCCTTCTGCATCATTTTGGCATGATCGCGTTTCGTGGGGGATGTTTTGGCAGCAACAGAGGTAAGCCTACCGGTTTTGCGGCAGGACGGCAGTCGATCTTGGTTGCTTCTGGCAATTGCAGCGGTGTTTGCGGCCATTGCCTTTGCAGTTGAGCCCTTTGAATATCGCCTGCTGGCGGCGATCGTTGCGACCACGTTGGCGTCGTTCACGCTTTTCATTCGGATTTTTTCCAGGTTTCGAGACCGCAGTCAGCTCCGCAGCGATCAAGTCTTGATTGGCCTGATCGCGCGCGACCCGTCGGCATGTTTCATCGCAGATTCTCATGGACAGGTTTTGTATTGCAACGAGACCGCCCGAACACGATTTGGGGTGCATGTTGACGCGACCCTGACGCAGATGTTGAGTGCACATTTTGCGTCGCCCGCAGCGGTGCTGTTTCGTATTCAATCGCGGGCGTTGCATGGCAACAAGGCGCGCGAAGATGTCGTGACCCGGGAGGGTCACAGTCGGATAACCGCGCATTCGACCGGCCCAGACCGGATTTTATGGCGTCTTGAGGAGTTTCAAGACAGAACGGGGGCCGGCCGCGGTGCCGAACAGCTTAGTCTGCCGATGTTGACCGCGAACAAGAAGGGCGTCGTTCTTTATTCAAATGAGGCGATGCGCCGCCTGCTTGGGGCGCGGCCAAAACGCCTGGAAACGATCTTTGTCGGACCGATGCGACGCTCTGGCGAGGAGGTTGATGTCAGCACGTCCAAAGGTGTGGTTCGCGCCCTTTTGGCTGAAATCGAGGGCATTGGCGAGCGTCATGAGGTTTATCTGCTGCCTTTATCTGCGACAGATCGGGACACGCGCATTTTGGCCGACTTTGAACATGTTCCCGTTCCTCTTGCCAAGTTTTCGGCAGATGGCGCCTTGTGCGGGGCAAATCTTGTGGCCCGCGATCTGTTGGACTTGAAAGAAGATCAGCGTGTCATGTTTCATGAATTGTTCGAGGGCTTGGGTCGCCCCGTTCATGATTGGTTGACGGACGTTCATGCGGAGCGCATGCCCGGTTCTAGTGAGGTTTTGAGCGCGCGCTTGCTTTCTGGCGATGTTTTTTTTCAAGTGACGTTGCGCCGGATTGTTGAGTTGGGACGCCCTTATGTTCTGGCTGTTTTGCAAGATGCCACTCAGTTCAAACGGCTTGAAGAACAGTTCGTCCAAAGCCAGAAAATGCAAGCGATTGGTCAACTTGCGGGTGGGGTGGCCCATGATTTCAACAATCTTTTGACCGCGATCTCGGGCCATTGCGATCTGCTTCTTACTCGGCACTCACGCGATCATATCGACTACGCCGACCTTATGCAGATTCACCAAAACGCAAACAGGGCCGCTTCCTTGGTGGGTCAACTTCTTGCGTTTTCGCGCAAACAAACACTGAAGCCGGAAAGTTTCGATCTTCAAGATGTTCTGTCCGATCTGACGCATCTGTTGAACCGACTGGTCGGAGAGCGGGCCCAACTTCGCTTGGTGCACGACATGAACCTTCCTCAGATTTGGGCGGACAAGCGTCAGCTGGAACAAGTGATCATGAATCTTGTCGTCAACGCACGAGATGCGATGCCTGACGGTGGGACGATCTTGATCGAAACACAATCTGTCACTTTGACGGAACCCATGGACCGTGACCGCGCCGTTGTTGCCGCGGGAAAATGGGCTGTTGTTCGTGTGTCTGACACGGGGATCGGGATTCCCGAAGACAATCTGAAAAAGATTTTCGAACCGTTCTTTACGACCAAGAAGGTGGGCGAAGGGACCGGACTGGGGTTGTCGACCGCTTACGGAATCATCAAGCAGTCGGGCGGGTTCATCTTCGTTGACTCAAAGGCGAATGAAGGCACCGTGTTCACGCTTTATTTCCCCGTCCGTGAGACTTCAGAAAGTCAAAGCCAACCAAAACACACGGATGCGGCGCGCAAGGCAGAGACGCGCAAGGGTGAGGGGGTTGTCTTGCTCGTGGAAGATGAAGCGCCTGTGCGTGCCTTTGCCTCACGCGCGTTGCGCATGCGCGGCTATACGGTCTTGGAAGCGGCGAACGCAGAAGACGCCCTGACCCTTCTTGGCGATCCGGCCTTGAAGGTGGATATCTTTGTGACGGATGTTGTCATGCCCGGAATGGACGGCCCCAGCTGGGTAAAACTGGCCTTGGTACAGCGGCCGGACGTTAGGGTTATCTTTGTCTCGGGGTATTCCGAGGATGCGCTGCAAGAGCATCAAGCCCGCATTCCAAATTCGATATTTCTGCCAAAACCCTTTTCGCTTGCCGAACTCACCTCGACGGTTCAAACGCAACTGCAATAAGTCAGGACGCAGTGGATCCGTAAAGATCGAAATCTGAAGCGAAGGTTTTGCGAAAAAGATCTTCTGTTTTCCCAGACAAATGCAGATCGGCCATCGGCGATACATTGAGCCGCGGCAAAACAATGTCAAAACCCAACCGATCCTCAAGGAAAGAGAGGAAGCGTTCCAACTGATCATACTTGAAAATATGGTCAACTTTTGCGTCGTGTCTTGGGTTCAAAAATGCAGATTGGTTGCCAATTTTTGCAAAGTCCGGAGGAGAGGATTTGCACGCCAAGGATACGAACTCTTCAAAACTGACACTTTGAGTCGAGGTCGCCTGTTCTTCGTCCTCACGCTGGCGATTTCTGTACCAACTTCCGAGCCAGTCGCGCGGCTCCCGGACCAAAGCGACGGACATGAATGTATGCCCGAAGATCGACGTCAGATACGGATTGAAATGATCTTTAAACGGACCGGCGCCTGTGTGTTTAACGGCTGTCGGACTGCCAATCGCGATGGTTGCAAGACTTCCAAGTGCCTGTTCGATTGCGGTTGAGGCTGTTTTGGGCGCAGCCAAGAAGACCAATTGTTGACTGGAAAAAACCAGCATCGCGCGCTCCCGTCTCACCGTTCGTCAAAGCACTCACGTAAACCATTTCTTAAGAGAAGTATGAAAATTTGAAACGAAGAAGATTCTGATTGAAATGTTCTCTTTTTGTGCTCATATGACAAAGAACAAGACAAGAACATTTTGCGACGATTGCCGCACGTTCAAAGCTATGGAATAAGGGGACCGACGATGGCAGCAGCAAATCTTTTCGACCTTAAGGATAAACGCGACATGGACAAAACGAAGGCTTTGGAAAGTGCGTTGGCGCAGATTGAGCGGCAATTCGGCAAGGGTTCGATCATGAAACTGGGCCAGGACAACCCGGTTATGGATGTCGAAGCGACGTCAACCGGATCCCTCGGGCTGGATATCGCTCTTGGGATTGGCGGCCTGCCCAAAGGCAGGATCGTTGAGATTTACGGTCCTGAAAGTTCAGGAAAGACAACGCTGACACTGCACGTCGTCGCTGAAGAACAAAAGAAGGGCGGCGTTTGCGCATTCGTTGATGCGGAACACGCCCTTGATCCGCAGTATGCAAAGAAACTGGGCGTAGATCTGAACGAGTTATTGATCAGCCAGCCGGATACAGGCGAACAAGCGCTTGAGATCGTTGATACTTTGGTTCGGTCCGGAGCCGTGAGCCTGATCGTGATCGATTCGGTTGCGGCCCTTGTTCCGAAATCGGAAATAGAAGGCGACATGGGCGATATGCAGATGGGCTCTCAGGCCCGCCTGATGAGCCAAGCCATGCGCAAGTTGACGGCGTCGATCGGACGCAGCAATTGCATGGTGATCTTTATCAATCAGATCCGCATGAAAATCGGGGTCATGTTTGGCAGCCCGGAAACGACAACCGGCGGCAATGCGCTTAAATTCTATGCCTCTGTTCGTCTTGACATCCGCCGCATCGGGGCAATCAAGGAGAAGGACCAGATCGTCGGAAATACGACCCGTGTGAAAGTGGTGAAGAACAAGGTTTCGCCCCCGTTCAAGGAAGTCGAATTCGATATTGTTTACGGCGAAGGCATTTCCAAGGTTGGAGAGTTGGTCGATCTTGGTGTCAAGGCGGGGATCGTGGACAAATCTGGAAGTTGGTATTCCTACAAGGACGAGCGCATTGGCCAAGGCCGCGAGAATGCCAAAGTGTTCTTGAAGTCAAACCCGGCGATGGCAACTGAGATTGAAGACAAGATAAGGGCGGCCAACGGGTTGGATTTTTCTTTCGCACCCGGATCGGATGACGTTGTCGATGAATGATTGATGCCTTTGGGTGTCTTGACAAAGGGCCGTTGCTTCTTGCAGCGGCCTTTTTGTTGTCAGGTGTGGACAGGGGCCGACGAGGGGGCTAAACGAAGCGAAACCGCCTTAGACAAAGGGTTTTCCGCGCATGGCTTCGCTTAACGACATCCGTTCCACATACCTTGACTTTTTCAAGCGCAACGGCCACCGCGTTGTCGACAGCAGCCCGCTTGTTCCGCGAAACGATCCCACATTGATGTTTGCCAACTCTGGGATGGTTCAGTTCAAGAACCTTTTCACAGGGGTTGAAACGCGGGACTATAAAAGAGCTACGACGGCCCAGAAATGCGTTCGCGCCGGCGGAAAGCACAATGATCTGGACAATGTCGGATATACGGCGCGTCACCACACTTTTTTTGAGATGTTGGGCAACTTTTCGTTCGGCGACTATTTCAAGGATCAGGCGATCGCTTTCGCGTGGGAGCTTTTGACCAAGGACTTTGGCCTGAACAAAGAAAAGCTTCTAGTCACGGTTTATCACACCGATGATGAAGCCGCCAATATCTGGAAGAAGGTCGCGGGCCTGTCTGATGATCGCATCATTCGCATCGCCTCGGATGACAATTTTTGGCGGATGGGGCCCACTGGCCCCTGCGGCCCTTGCACCGAGATTTTTTACGACCACGGTGATCATATCTGGGGCGGCCCACCGGGAAGCGCCGAAGAAGACGGCGACCGTTTCATCGAGATATGGAACAACGTGTTCATGCAAAATGAGCAGTTCGCAGACGGAACCCTGCGCCCGTTGGACATGCAATCCATCGATACCGGCATGGGGTTGGAACGGATTGGCGCCTTGCTGCAAGGCAAGCACGATAATTACGATACAGATCTGATGCGCAGCCTTATCGAGGCCTCTGCCCATGCGACGAGCAGTGATCCTGATGGCAAAGGCAAAACCAGCCACCGGGTGATCGCTGACCATCTGAGATCCACCTCGTTCCTGATCGCGGATGGCGTGATGCCATCGAATGAGGGGCGCGGTTATGTCCTGCGCAGGATCATGCGCAGGGCCATGCGGCATGCGCATATGCTTGGGGCGCAAGATCCTGTTATGTATAAACTTGTTCCCGCGCTCATTCGTGGGATGGGGGCGGCCTATCCGGAACTGGTGCGCGCCCAAAGTTTGATTGAAGAGACGTTGAGACTGGAAGAGACGCGGTTCAAAACCACCTTGGACCGTGGTTTGAAGCTGTTGAACGATGAGTTGGATCATCTTCCCGACGGCGCCGATTTGCCCGGGCCCGTGGCGTTCAAACTGTATGATACCTACGGGTTTCCTTTGGATTTGACGCAGGACGTGCTGCGGGAAAAATCGCGTGCCGTCGATACAATCGGCTTTGACGCTGCCATGAACGAGCAAAAAACCAAGGCGCGTGCGGCTTGGTCTGGGGCGGGCGGAACGGCGGATGCGCGGATTTGGTTTGAAATCGCCGAAGCCCACGGCGTTACAGAATTTCTGGGATACGATACGGAGACGGCCGAAGGGCAAATCAACGAACTGGTGCGCGATGGTGCAACGCTGGGTGCGGCAGAGATCGGGACATCCGTACAGATCGTGGTGAACCAAACCCCGTTTTATGCCGAAAGCGGTGGACAGGTCGGGGACCAAGGATTCATCCGGACGGCAACAGGCGTGGCAGAGATCGCGGACACCAGAAAAACGGCCGGGGTCTTTATTCACATCGCGACCATCACCGAGGGAACAATTCTGCGCGGTCAGCCGGCAAAGTTGGAGGTTTCGCATCATCGGCGCGCCCAGATTCGGGCGAACCATTCCGCCACCCACCTGCTGCACGAAGCGCTGCGTCATGCCCTTGGGGATCACGTGGCCCAAAAGGGAAGTTTGAACGCGCCGGACCGTTTGCGGTTTGACTTCAGCCATTCGGCTGCAATGTCGTCCGCCGAGCTTGCCCGGGTTGAGGCGGAAGTTAACGCCTATATCCGGCAGAACTCGGCCGTTGAAACCCGCATCATGACACCAGATGATGCCCGCGCTCTTGGCGCACAGGCCTTGTTTGGAGAGAAATACGGCGACGAAGTGCGTGTTGTCTCGATGGGTGTGCAAGACGGTTCGGGGAAGGGCGCGGATGGCCGGACCTATTCTCTTGAGCTGTGCGGCGGCACGCATGTGGCACGGACGGGCGACATGGGGGCATTTGTCGCCTTGGGGGAAAGTGCGTCTTCTGCCGGCGTTCGGCGGTTCGAAGCCTTGACCGGGCAGGCGGCCTTGGATCATTTGCGCGCCCAGGATAGCCGATTGATGGAGGTTGCAAGCGCGCTGAAATCCTCAGCGGCTGAGGTGCTGGACCGCGTGAAGTCATTGGTCGACGAGCGCCGAGCCTTGCAAACCGAAGTTGCGCAGTTGCGGCGCGATCTGGCCATCGGCGGCAAGTCGGGTGGCCCTGAGGTGCGGGAAATTGCCGGGATCAAGTTCATTGCCCA
>CANHLE010000112.1 GCA_947461435.1 Paracoccaceae bacterium
ATTATGAGGGTTGTCGTATACAGAGCCCTCATCGCAATGGTAATATTTATCCAGCCAATCCATTTTTGCTGTCGTTCCCAAGTTAACTTGGTGGGTCCTAGACTGAGATTATCTGCACTCCGCTCCATTCAAGTCGCTAGATTGCTCAACAGGTTTGACATCCGTTTATGTGGTGATCATGTCCTGATCAGATATATTTATATGAGTTAGATACTGGCTTTTGATCATTGGAAGAATATTTCGATTTTGATTAATCCGGTGACATTTATATCACCATTCTCTCCATTTAATCTTCGCCAAAGCTTTGCAGGTTTCGAGCCAATTCTTTGGATAGCGGCAGATGTTTAGCATAAAATCTCTCGATCTGTTCGACCGATGTTCCGGCATTCTTTGCTAGGTTGAAAATATTGACTTTGCCATGACTGTTCACGATCCTCATGCAGATTGCCGTATGTCGCAGCGAATAGAGTGTATGTGCTTTTCCGGTAAATGGATCGATCTGCAAATCTGCAACTTCCATCAACGCCGAGAACTGACGCTGGATCACCTTTCCCGCTGTGGTCCGATTGGCATATCCCGGCAAAAAGATGAAATCGTCTGGCGTCAGTTCTGGTTGTCTGGCACAAATCCTTTGGTAAATCGAGACCGCAGCCTCCATCGTGTTTGACGCCCGATACCCTGTTTTGCCATCTCGGATCGTTACAATCAGCCGTCGAGGGTCTTCAGCAACAGTGATGTCCCGATGTCTGATCGCATAGAGTTCTGTTGTTAGTGGTCTAACAAACGAATGCGTCAGGAAAAGCAGAATGTCATAAAGCTCATCCGTGATCGGCGTTCCCCGAACCTCGACACATTGAATCGCCATCGTCTTTGCGGTCGATAGCAGTTTTTGATAGGCGTCGTCCTCTTTTCGAACCAGAGGATGAAAACGGAAAAATGGGCGGGGATTGTCTTTAAGCTTGGACCGAGGCGTCGATGGGATCACATCAATGATCCCTTCTTCGACCGCAACCTTCATGACATTCCTAAAAGCAGCGGTCAGCGTATTTTTGGTTGATGGTGACAGATCAGGACGCTTCTTTTGCAAATGCCCCAAATACTCTTGAAAACTGTTGGTCTTGATTTTGCGAATGTCATGATCGCCAAAATAGTCCAGCAAACCCCAATCAGCGTTCTGGATCGCCCAGTGAATGGTTTTGACGTAGTTTGGGTTTCGCTCACCCGTATCCGACAACAGTTTAGTTTTCCGCAGGAGTTTCTGGACATAACCTGAAAATAGGTACTCGGTTTGCACAATCGGCGTAGACTTCAAGAGGCTAAGGGCTAACGACTGTGCTGCATCCCTTGCCATGATCGAGGACGTTTCTCCTGTCGATTTGACCAGATACTTCTTGTGTTTTCGGTCCCATACTCTGACCATCCAATTCGGTGAGTTGGCGACGCGATAGATCGATACCCCTTTGTAAAGTTTGATCGCTTTCGGTGTATCTGTCATCAGTGGGTCCCGATAATTTACATATAAACCGTACATATAAACCATGCTATAACATATTGAAATATATAGATTCGCATTAAATTTGTAATCAGGGGGTCTCGGGTTCAAATCCTGATGGGGGCACCATTATTTACCGGAAAAACGGCGATATTGATTGGTTGATGATATCAGCTATTTTCAATCCGCCTATCCCCCCCGTTTCGCCGCGCTCAGATGGCGTTGCGAACGAGGGTCGGGATACCGCGGGTACGGGCCTTTTGGCGGGGACGACATGTCTGACGATCTGGCCGAGGTTGGGCTGGGCGGCACAACTTGTTTCTGGGGGCGAACCATACCTGTCATGCTTTCGTCAAACAGGGGATCCGCAACACAGGCAATGTTGACGTGCTGGCGCGAAACTGGCGCTGATTTGCCGGGTGTTGCGAGAGGGCTTTGGTCGCTTTTTGCCCAAAAATTCAGCGCGGCGCAGGGCGATCCAATCGGCAATTGATCCGGATCAGCACCGCAAACTGACCCCTGGCCCCACAAGATTTGCGAATCGGGCATGCCAAGCTTTTTTCATTTCGCCCCTTCGCTCACCATCTTTGGTGGTTTTTAGCCCTAAATTTGCAACCTATGCGGCGATGGGGCGCTGTTTTGGCGCAGAATGTGTCATTTTGTCGGAAATCCTTGACACATGGCGTTTGGATGCGAGGCTTTGCGAACCAATGTTGAAATGGTTCGCCAGATGACTGTTCCCCTGCCCAAAACCCTTCGCAAAGACAATGCCACTGTTGTGCGGGCACGGCTGCAGGCTGTGATTGAAACCGGCAGCCTGCCCGCCGATGGGCGACTGCCGACCGAACGCGATTTAAGTGAAAGCATGGGCGTTGGGCGGCGGGCTGTGCGCAGCGCCTTGGATGCGCTTTTGGCCGAAGGTTTGATCTGGCGGCAGCAAGGCAAAGGCACCTTCGCCGGGCAACCGCCGGACAAGACGCAGATTTTGGCCGCCGAAATCGTGGGCGAGACGGATTTTTCCGAGGTGATGGAAGCGCGCTTGTGTATCGAGCCGACTTTGGCTGCCATGGCCGCCAAACATGCTTTGCCCGCAGATATTGAACGGATGCGCGCGCTCGCGCGCCGCACGCTTGAGGCGGGCGATATGGATTCGATCGAGCTTTGGGACAGCGCGCTGCACCGCCTGATCGCGCGCACGGCCCGCAACAAACCTTTGTTCACCGCCTTTTCGATGATCGATGAAATTCGCGGCAATGAAAAATGGCGGAACTTTCGATCAAAGAAGCGATCGCTGGAGACGTTGAAAGTCAGCGATCGCGAACACCACGCCATCATCGACCAGATCGAGGCGGGCAATCCGCAAGCCGCCGAGGCCGCCATGCGGCGCCATTTGACCACCCTTGCCGCCAACCTAAGCCGCATTCTCATCCCTTGACCCGTGGAGACTGACGTGACCCAAACGGCCCTTACCATCGACACGATCGCCGCAGCCGAACGTCTGATGGGTGTCAGTTACAGCTTGGCCGAACGTCAGCAAATGCTGGACAATCTGGAAGGCCAGATCCTGTCGGCCACGCAACGGCGCACCGTGGCTTTGGCCAACAGCGTGCCCATGGCGATGCGGTTCGACCCGCGCTTGCCGGGCTTTGCCTTGCCCCATGGCGCCGATGCGCTGCGGCTGTCGGTCGTGACGGCCCCTTTGCCTGCCACAGACGAAGACATTGCCTTTGCACCGGTCACCCATCTGCAGGCCTGGATCAAAAGCGGCGCGTTAAGCAGCCGGCGACTGACCCAGATTTATCTTGACCGGATCAAAACCCTTGGTCCCCGACTGGAATGTTTCGCGGCAGTGACGCCAGAGCTTGCCTTGGCCGAGGCTGAGGCCGCCGATGCCTTGACGCGCGCTGGCGTGAACTTGGGCCCACTGCACGGCATTCCTTATGGCGTCAAAGACCTGTTCGACACCAAAGGGATCGTGACGGGCTGGGGGGCCGAGCCGTTCCAGCACCGCCTGCCCGAGGCGGACGCGGCCATTGTGACGCGCCTGCGCGCGGCGGGGGCGGTGCTTTTGGGCAAAACCACCGTGGGCGCTTTGGCCTATAATGACATCTGGTATGGCGGGGTGACGCGCAATCCGTGGAACCTGAACGAAGGGTCCAGCGGGTCCAGCGCCGGTTCTGCCAGTGCTACGGGGGCGGCCCTTTGCGCCTTTGCAATCGGGACAGAGACCTTGGGCTCGATCACCTCGCCCAGCCAGCGCTGCGGCACCACGGGCCTGCGGCCGACCTTTGGCCGTGTCAGTCGGGCGGGGTGCATGGCGCTGTGCAATTCCTTGGATAAGGTTGGCCCCATCTGCCGGTCGGTGGAAGATACGGCCATTGTGCTGGCGGCCTTGAACGGGGCCGATATCAACGACCGTTCCACCATCGCAGCGCCGTTCCAGTTTGATGCCGCAGCCAGCCTTCAGGGGTTGACCGTGGGCTATCTGCCCGAAGCCTTTGGCGAGGGGGCCACGGCGGTCGATCACGCCGCTTTGGCCGCCCTGCGCGGCTTGGGCGTGACAGTTGTCGAGGCGCAGCTGCGCGATCTGCCTTACGGCGCGCTGATGAACATCCTTTTCGCCGAGGCGGCAGCAAGTTTCGAAGATTTGACCCTGTCGAATCTGGACGATACGCTGACATGGCAAGACGCCGCCGCTTGGCCCAATGCCATGCGCAAGGCGCGCTTTTTGTCGGCGGTCGATCATGTGCAACTGGACCGCTTGCGGTATCTGGCGATGCAGGCTTTGGACGAGATGTTCGCCCATGTCGATGTGCTGATCGGCCCCTTTATGACGGGCCCGATGCTGATTGCGTCCAACTTCACCGGCCACCCTTGCCTGCACCTGCGCGCCGGATTTGAAGATCTGGGCACCCGCAGCCCGGCCTCCTTGGCCTCGGGCGCGCTGACCACGGGCGAGGCGGACACCGCCGGCCAAGTTTACACCGTTCCCCAAGGGATCTCGCTTTGGGGGCGGCTTTTTGACGAGGGGCCCATCTTGACCCTTGGACTGGCCTTGGAACGCGCTTTGGCGGTCGCTGACCGCCGCCCCGCCTTTGAGGCTTAAGACACAAGCCGACCCGCAATCAATGCGGTGCCTTCAAAACCACTCTGGGCCCGCAGGCCCGTTCAACAAGGAGAGTTCGACATGAAACGCAGAGATTTTCTTCGCAGTTCGACAGCCGTTCTGGGCAGCGGCATTTTCATGGGCACCAGCTTGCCGATGGCGGCTTGGGCAGAAGATGCGCCTGTTTCGGGCGGCACCTTGATCTGGGGCCATTCTGAAACAACGCAAAACCTGGATATGCACCAGACAGGTACCGCCTCTTCTGGCCGTGTGTTGCAGAACATCCATTCGTCGATCGTGACGGTGGACAAAGATCTGAACGTGATCCCGGGCCTGTGCGAAAGCTTTGAAGTGGCGCCTGATGGCCTAAGCTATACCTTCAAGCTGCGCCCCAATGTGAAATTCCACAATGGCGCCACGATGACGTCGGCCGATGTGAAATACAGCTTTGAGCGCTGCAAGGATCCGGCCACGGGCGCAGTGAACTTTGAAGTTTTCAACAACGTCGCAGCCATCGAAACACCGGATGATCTGACCGTCATCGTCAAGATGAGCGCCATCAACGCGCCCTTCTTGTCGCGTCTGTCGGAAAATGGCGCAGGCGTGATCATGCCCGTGGATTCCGGCCCGACCCAAGGCACGAACCCGATGGGCGCAGGCCCGTTCAAATTCGTCAGCTACGAGGTTGGCACCGTGGTCAAGATGGCCCGGCACGAGGAATACTGGGATGGCCCCGCCTTCCTTGATGCTGTCGAAGCCCGTGAGATCACCGAGCCTACGACCCGCCTGACCGGTCTGCGCACCGGCGAATTGCACATGATCAACGACATTCCGTTGGACCGTGTGGGCGAATTGCAGGGCGATGCCGCAGTTCAGGTCAAAACCTGGTTCCCGCTCAACTTTGACTTCATCAACATGAACCATACCTTCGAGCCTTTCCAGAACCCCAAGGTACGCGTCGCCTTTGACATGATCATCGACAAAGAAGCCCTGATGCAGGGCGCTTTGTGGGGGCAGGGGGCCACGACACCGTCGCCCAGTTTCCCGACCTCGGCTGCTTATAACAAAGACCTCAAGCAGCGCCCGCAGGATATCGAAGGCGCCAAGGCCATGCTGGCTGAAGCGGGTTACCCCGAAGGCAGCCTGAATATCGTGTTCAAGGCGACCACGAACTATCCTTATCACATCGAAACAGCGCAGATTTTGGTGGAATGGTTCAAAGCCGCTGGCGTGAACCTGACCATTGAACAACTGACTTGGGCCGATTGGCTTAGCCAGTGCTGGGTCGACAAAGACTATCAGATGACCATGATGAACTTCTTCAGCCTGTGGGAGTCTGACTTCCTGTATTACTCGGTCTGGAACTCGACCGGTGCGTTCAACTACCGGGCCATCAAGGATCCTGTCATTGACGATCTGACAGCCAAGGCCCGCATCACGGTGGACGATGCCGCCCGCGCCGACATCTACAAGCAAGTGCAACAGCAGATCTGGGCGGAAAGCCACGACATCATCTTGTGGTTCCGCAATGGCACGATCGGCGCGCAGCCTGCGGTCATGGGGCTGGACACGGTTGTGCATCCCAACGGGTCGAACCTGAACTTCCACAAGGTTTGGATCAAGGCCTAACACCCTGCGGCGGGCCCCCCGGGACCCGCCGCTTTTCCTTTTAGGATTGTGCCTATGACCTATGTGCTGAACCGGCTTTTGTCGGTGATCTTGACCCTTTTTATGATCACCTTGGTCACCTTTGCCGTGACCAACATCCTGCCCGGGGATGTGGCCATGATGATCATGGGCACGCAATCCAACCCCGAGGCGCTGGCCGGTTTGCGGCAAAGCCTTGGGCTGAACGACCCTATTTTGGTGCAGTATGCCCGTTGGGTGGGCGGTTTGGTGTCGGGCGACTGGGGCAATTCGTTGATCTTCAAGAAGCCGATTTTGGAACTGTTAAGCCAAAAGATCGTGGCCTCGGCCGTGCTGGTTGTCATGTCGATGTGCATTGCCTTGGCCTTGGCCATTCCCTTGGGCGTTTGGGCCGCCGTGCACCGCGACAAGTGGCAAGACACGGTCAGTTCTTCCTCGGCGCTCTTGGGTGTCAGCTTGCCTGATTTCTTTTGGGGCATCGTCATGATCCTGGTCTTTGCCCGGTGGTTGGGGTGGTTCCCCTCGTCGGGTTTTGTTGAACCTTCAGTGGATTTCTGGGGCACCTTGCAGCACGCCTTTTTGCCCGCCCTGGCCTTGGGATTGGGGTTGATGGCACATTTGACGCGCATGACGCGCTCGACCATGACGGGGATCTTGAGCCAAGAGTTCATTCGCGTTGCACGCGCCAAGGGCCTGACAGAGCGGACGGTGATCTGGCGCTATGCCTTGGCCAATGCGATCGGGCCGGTCATCACGATTGCCGGGCTGCAGATTGGCTATCTGTTCGGGTCGATCATCGTGATGGAAAGCCTGTTTGGCTATACAGGCATGGGATGGTTGACCTATCAGGCGCTGCTGAACCGCGACTTGCCGCTGATTCAGGACACGGTGTTTGTGATTGCGGCTGTGGTGATGCTGACCAATCTGGCGGTGGACCTGCTTTATGTTGTCATTGATCCACGTATTCGGTTGGGGTGAGCCATGAAGCGGTTTAAAACCACCAAAGGCATGATCGGGATCGTTCTTTTGTCGCTGATCGCCCTGATCGCCATTTTTGGCCCCATGGTCATCCCGCCCGATGCGGCCACCGCGATGGATATGCGCGCCCGCCGCGCCCCTCCAAGCCTGACCCATCTGTTTGGCACCGATCAGTTGGGCCGTGATCTGTTGTTTCGCGTGATCTTGGGCACGCGCACCTCGCTGGAAATAGCTGTCTCTGCCGTGCTGATGAGCGTGGTCTTGGGTCTGCCTTTGGGGCTGATCAGCGGGTATTTTGGCCGGTGGATCGACAATGTGCTGATGCGCTTTGTGGACACGTTGTTGGCCTTTCCGGCCCTCCTTTTGGCTTTGACGATCAGTGCGGTTTTGGGGCCCAATATTCAAAACACCATCATTGCCATCGGCGTCGCCTTCACGCCCTATCTCGCGCGGATCATTCGGGGTGAGGCGCTGCGCGTGGCGCAAATGCCCTATGTCGAGGCGGCGCGGTCGTCTGGCACAACGGATGCCATGATCATGTGGCGGCATGTGCTGCCCAACATTCTGCCCGCCGTGATCGTACAAGCCACGATCAGTCTGGCCTTTGCCATTCTGGCCGAAGCGGGCCTGTCGTTTCTGGGCCTTGGAACCCAGCCGCCTGCGGCGAGTTGGGGGCTGATGATCCAAGCCTCGCGCGATCAGTTGGACATCGCGCCTTGGACGGCAGTCGTGCCGGGGCTGGCCGTGGCCTTGACTGTTCTGGGGTTGAATATGTTTGGCGATGTGCTGCGCGACATCTTGGATCCACGATCGAAATGAAGGGGGGCCCGCCATGAAAGACATCGTTTCGGTCGATCATCTGCGTGTGGAATTTGCCACCGATGGTGGCCCGGTGGTCGGGGTTGAGGATGTGTCCTTTACCATCGCCCCCGGAGAGACTCTGTGCGTGGTTGGCGAAAGCGGATCGGGCAAGTCTGTCACCTCTTTGTCGCTGATGCGCTTGGTAGAGTTTGGCGGCGGCACGATCACGGCAGGCAGGTTGAACTTTGAACGCGCCGATGGCACGATGCTGGATGTGGCGGCAGCCCCTGCGCAGGTGATGGGCGCTGTGCGCGGCCATGAAATCGGGATGATCTTTCAAGAGCCGATGACGGCCCTGAACCCGGTTTTCACCATTGAACGGCAACTGACCGACGGCCTGATCTTGCACAAGGGCCTGACGCAGGAAGCCGCCTCGGCCCGCGCGCTGGAACTGTTGCAAAGCGTGCGGATCCCCGAGCCGGAACGCCGGTTGAAGCAATATCCTCATGAGTTGTCGGGGGGAATGCGCCAGCGGGTGGTGATTGCCATGGCCATGGCCTGCGATCCCAAACTGCTGATCGCAGATGAACCCACCACAGCCCTTGATGTGACGATTCAGGCCGAGATTTTGGCCCTGATCAACCGGCTCAAGCGCGAAAATGGCATGGCGGTCTTGTTCATCACCCATGACATGGCGGTTGTCGCGCAGATGGCAGACCGTGTCGTGGTGATGTACCGCGGCCGTATTGTGGAAACGGGCACGGTCAACCAGATCTTTGAAAACCCGAAAGAAGACTACACCAAGGCCCTGCTTGCAGCCGTGCCAAAACTGGGCGAGATGAAGGGCAAACCTGCGCCCGAAAAGATGCGCCTGATTGGCGACGAGGCGGCCCGTGCCGCGGCCGCCCCCGTCAAAGCGCGCGTGCCAGAGGTGCTGCTCCAGGTGAAAAACCTGACCACGCGCTTTCCCGTCAAAGGCGGCATTCTGCGCCGCACCGTGGCGCAGGTGCACGCGGTGGAAGATGTCAGCTTTACCCTGAATGTGGGTGAAACTTTGGCGCTGGTGGGGGAATCGGGCTGTGGCAAATCCAGTTGCGGACGCTCGATCCTGCGGCTGATCGAACCCACCTCGGGCGAGGTCTGGATCGGCGGGCGCGACATTGGCGCGTTGAACCGGGCCGATCTGCGCCGCGCGCGGGCCGATATGCAAATGGTGTTCCAAGATCCTTTTGCCAGTTTGAACCCCTATCGGCGGCTGAAGGATCAAGTGGCCGAACCGATCCAGAACTTTGGTCTGGCCACGGGGGCCGCACTTGAGGCTTTGGTGCTGCAACTGTTCGACCGCGTCCGCCTGCCGCGCGATTTTATGAACCGCTACCCGCACGAGTTGTCGGGTGGGCAGCGTCAACGGGTCGCCATCGCGCGGGCCTTGGCCGTGAACCCCAAGCTGATCGTTGCGGATGAGGCGGTCTCGGCGTTGGATGTATCGGTGCAGGCCCAAGTGCTGAACCTGATGATGGAACTGCAGGAAGATCTGGGCCTGTCCTATCTGTTCATCAGCCATGATATGGCCGTGGTCGAACGCGTGGCGCATCATGTGGGGGTGATGTATCTGGGCCGGATTGTCGAAATTGGCCCCAGATCCGCCGTCTTTGACAGCCCCCGGCACCCTTACACCCAATCGCTCCTGTCCGCCGTGCCCATCGCCGATCCGCGCCAGCGGCGCTTTGCCGAGGATTTGGCTTTCAAGCCCATCACCTCGCCCATCTTTCCATTGGGCCATCAGCCCGCACCATCAACCTACACCGAAGTGACGCCGGGACATTTTGTTCTGAGCCTTTAGGGGGAAGCTATGCCGATTAAGAACCGTCTGTCCGAAATGCACGCCGAAATCACTGCATGGCGGCGCGATCTGCACGAAAACCCTGAATTGATGTATGATGTGCATCGCACCGCCGCCACTGTGGCAGCGCGCTTGCGGGAATTTGGCTGCGACGAGGTGGTCGAAGGGATCGGCCGCACGGGCGTTGTGGGGGTGATCAAAGGGCGCACAGACACGCGCGGCCATGTTGTGGGTCTGCGCGCTGATATGGATGCGCTGCCCATCCTAGAGGCGACGGGCCTGCCCTATGCCAGCAAAAATCCGGGCAAGATGCATGCCTGCGGCCACGACGGGCACACCGCCATGCTTTTGGGTGCCGCCAAATATCTGGCCGAGACCCGCAATTTTGACGGCTCCGTGGCCGTGGTCTTTCAGCCCGCAGAAGAGGGCGGGGCAGGCGGCGAGGCCATGGTCAAAGACGGTTTGATCCCGCGTTTTGGCATCAAGGAAATCTATGGAATGCACAATTCGCCCGGCCTGCCCGTGGGCCATTTTTCCATTCGTCCCGGCCCGTTTTATGCCGCGACAGATAACTTCACCTTGCATCTGTCGGGCAAGGGCGGTCATGCCGCCTATCCGCACCGCACGATCGACACCACCGTGATGGCCTGCCAAACCGTGATGACGCTTCAAACCATCGTGGCGCGCAGCATAGATCCTTTGGAATCTGTGGTCGTCTCGGTCACCTCGCTGCGCACCGAATCCGAGGCGTGGAATGTCATACCCGAACGCGTCGAAATCCGCGGCACGGTGCGCACTTTTGACGCAGCGATGCGCAAAATCGCCGAAGAGCGGCTGAAAACCATCGTCACCAGCACCGCCCAAGCCTTTGGCGGCACGGTCGAGATTGAATGGAAGCCCGGCTACCCCTCGATGGTCAATGCGGAACGCGAGACGGGCTTTGCCGTTGAAGTCGCGGCAAAAATTGCCGGCAAGGCGGCGGTCGACACCCAGTGCCCCGCCATCATGGGCGGCGAAGACTTTGCCTATATGTTGCAAGCCTGCCCCGGCGCATACATTCAAGTGGGCA
>CANHLE010000113.1 GCA_947461435.1 Paracoccaceae bacterium
CAAATGCATCCGTCGAATGATGTTCAATAGTCCCATGTGGATCACTCCGTTGCCCCCGCCGCTCACCGCTTTGGGGAAAGGTTCACATGGCTCAGTTCTCAGTGAAAATTATCAGCCTAACCGGCTCAGTTCTGGGTGAAAATCAACAGATCGTGGCCAGACCCAGCAGCTTTGCGGCTTCAACACGGCCATGTCCGGCCAAGATAACGTTGAAGGCATTGATCAGGACCGGCGCATTAAAGCCAAAGGCACGGATGCTTTCGGCAACCTGCCGGATCTGCTTTTTGGAATGCTTGCGGGCGTTGCGCGAATAGGCAGCAAGGTCCCCTGGCGCTAGGTATTCGATGCGTGCGGTGGGAATTGAGGCTTCAGACATAGGGTGCTCCATAAGCAAAAGGCCCAACGCGAAGGTTGGGCCGCAGGGGGATGATCGTGGCTATGGGGACAGGCTGAGTGGCAGCGGATGAACCGCGAAAGAGGCGGGTTGCGCTGTTGAGCAAAAGCCCCGAGATGAGCTTGCGATTGTAGGTTGGGGTCGGATCACTAGACGATTAGGGCCGGCAGGTCCCGTAAGGACCGTGGAGCATCAGCGCAATTTCCTACGAAGAGCAGACGCGTCAGAGGCTTTCCTGACACTGTCGGAGGCCGGCCCCGCAATGCAAAAGGAGCACCGATTCCTCGATACTCCCCGATCCAATGCACCAATTTGCATGCTACCAATTTACCCCTGAATCATTTCCACGCAAGTCCTAAATTCGCGCTTCGTTCTCCTTTGTGCTTGCCATTTCAGCCGTGGACTTCGGCGGCACGCCAAGCATTGCTGTCGATGCACCCGACCGGTTCGGGCGGCATAGGCAGCAGCGGTACTCGGGTCGGAGTGCCGCCTCAGGATGCGGAGATCAGGCGGGATGAGACTTCAGAAGACCGATTTGACACCACCAAAAGCCAAATCAGGCAGGGTGCAGAATGCTAAGCGCTTGGCTGCACAAGCGACTTGCCAAGATATCGAAGCGCTGGACCGGGACGGGCTTTTGACCCTTTGGCAGGACGGCTTTGGCACCCCCGCCCCAAAGGGCATAAGTCTGACCTACCTGCGCCGCTTTGTGGCCTTCGATGCGCAATCGCGCCAACAGGGCGGCTTTCCTGCCGCACTGCTGGCCAAACTTGGCCGCATAGAGGCGGGCCAGGATCGGGCCGCAACGCCCCCGCTCAAGCCCGGTGGGCGGTTCTTGCGTGAATGGAACGGGGTCACCCACGTGGTTGATGTCACCTCCGGCGGCTACCTCTGGCAAGGCCAATGCCACCGCTCGCTCTCTGCCATCGCCCGCGCCATCACTGGCGCGCAATGGTCAGGGCCGCGGTTCTTCGGGTTGAAAGAGGCAGAAGGTGTTGGAAAGGCGAGCAAGAGCAAGCCGCGGGTACAGCGCCACAAGGTCGTTGCCCCATGACTGCCAAGACCATTATCCGCTGCGCCATCTACACCCGCAAATCCTCTGAGGAGGGGCTAGATCAGGAGTTCAACTCGCTGGATGCCCAGTACGAGGCTTGTTCGGCCTATATCGTCAGCCATAAGCACGAAGGCTGGAAGCTAGTCGCTGTGCGCTTTGACGATGGCGGCATCTCGGGCGGCACAATGGAGCGCCCCGCCTTGCAGCGCTTGCTGGCCGAGATTGACGCCGGTCGCATCGACATGGTCGTGGTCTACAAGATTGATCGTTTGACCCGTGCACTGGCCGACTTTGTGCGTTTGGTCGAACGGCTGGATGCCAAGGGCTGTTCCTTTGTCTCGGTCACCCAAGCCTTCAACACCTCCACCTCGATGGGGCGGCTGACGCTGAACGTGCTCTTGTCCTTCGCCCAGTTTGAGCGCGAGGTCACGGCCGAGCGTATCCGCGACAAGATCGCGGCCTCTAAGAAGAAGGGGCTCTGGATGGGCGGTGTCACCCCATTGGGCTACTGCGCCCATCCCGACCCGATGCGCCGTGAACTGGTGATCGCGGAGGAGGAGGCGGGCCGTGTCAAACGCCTTTTTGAACTCTACAATGACCTCGGCTGCCTGCGGCGGGTCGAGGATGCCGCCAAGGCCGAAGGCATCCTGTCGAAAGAGCGCGCCTATGCCTCAGGGCACCGCACAGGCGGTGCGCCCCTTTCGCGTGGGCAGATCCATTATCTGCTGACCAATCCGATCTACCGCGGCATGATACGGCACAAGACCGCCCTGCATCCGGGCCTACACCCTGCCATCATTGACGAAGCACTTTGGGACTCGGTGCAAACCAAGTTGCAAAGCGCCGGATCAAAGCCACGCGGACGCAAGCCCAATTCAAACCAGCGCACGTCTCAAACCCTGACCGCTCCCCTGATCGGCAAACTGCGCGACGAGACCTGCGATCACTTGACCCCCTCTCACACCCAGCGCCACGGGCGGCGCTATCTTTACTATGTTTCTAACCGCCTGCTGGCCAAGGGGCCCGATCCCGCCGGATGGCGCCTACCTGCCGAAGCCCTGCATGACGCCATCCGCAAAACGCTGGCCGCCCGCTTTGACCGTGCCGCCCAAGAGCACCGCATCTTGATTAACCCAGATGCCGCGAGCGCCAAAGCCGTGGCAACAAAAGGTCTGGCCCTAGCAGAACGGATCAAAGACCCCAGCGATCCAATCGCCTTTGATCTGATCTCAACCGTCAACTTGCATCAGGGGTGGATGGAACTGTGTCTCTTAGAACACCGTCTTGCTCAGGCGCTTGGCGCATCAGCGCAAGACCTCTCCCCCGACCTCGTCCAAATCACCACCGACTTCGCCCGCAAACGTCGCGGCATCGAGACCTGCCTCATCTACGGCCAAGCCGAGCCCGCCCCCGATGCGACCCTGATCCGCCTCCTCGCAAAGGCCCACCACTGGTGTGACGAACTGCGCAAAGGCATGACCCTTACCGAAATCGCCCATCGCGAAGGTCACTCGGACTCCTATATCCGCTCCCGCACCCCGCTGGCCTTCTTATCCCCCAAAATCCAAACTTCCATCCTCGCCGGGACCCAACCTGCAGACCTCAGCCTCGAACGCATCGTCCGCTCTGGCATCGCCCTCGATTGGGCCGAGCAAGAAGCCGCCTTCGGGTTTAACTGAGCGTGAAACGGCTTACCGAATGCCGAAGGCTTGCCCATTTGCGGCAGGGATCGATCGCTTTCGTGGCTTCTGACTGATCAAATAAAAGCAAAAGCGGTCCGCGCTCGACCCAAAACATCATATTTTCCCTGTAAATTCCCTGTTAATCCCTGTTTCCAAAACGCAAATGCAAAACCGCACCGAAGCCAATACCCCCCTGAGACGCCATCCCAAAGCTCACGGATTGATCGCCACCAACGGCCGTCTCAGCGCCAAGTCACAGCTCGCAACCCACGGAAAACACCGAAGAATTAACGCACAGCGTTAAAAGAAACCGAAGCGATTGGGGTGGTTGGCGGCCCCGGAAGGATTCGAACCCTCGACCCGCTGCTTAGAAGGCAGCTGCTCTATCCAACTGAGCTACGGAACCGTATCTGTCTTTTATCGAAGCTCTTTGGTCATGAAAAGCGAATTGGGATCGTCCCAATAGCCTTCGAAGGGACCGCAGATCTGATACCCTGCCTTTTCGTACAGGGCGCGCGCCGCCACGAAGGTCGGCTGCACGCCCGTCTCCAGCGACAGGCGCGCAAGCCCTTCTTGCCGCGCCGCCGCTTCGACATGGGCCAGCATCGCCTTGGACAGGCCCCTGCCCCGCGCCTCTGTCAGAACGTGCATGGATTTGATCTCGCCATGCGCGTTCGACAGTATCTTGAAGGCCCCCATCGCCAAGGGGGCTCCCGCCTCGCGCGCGACGAAGAAATGCACCTGCGGAATGGCCAATTCCGAAGAATCCATCATGTGGATGCTTTCAGGCGGCGTATCGGCATGCATATCGGCCGTGTGGCGTTCGAACAGCAGGGTCAGATCAGACCCAACCGGGGATTCCTTGGCAATAGAAAGTGTCATTGTCCGCCCATCATATCCATTCCGTTGATCTTCAGGCTGCCGGGGGTGCTGGCATCGATGTCCCAGACCAACTCGCCTGAGGGTCCGGGTTGGCCCATGGCTTGGGCCATGCCAATCATCGGAATGATCTGTCCGTACATGTCGGGCGGTGCCTCGGCCAGGGCGGCCATGATCCCGTCTATTCCGGCCAGCGTCACCTTGGCGGTGCCGGTTGGGATCCCCCCCATTCCGGCCGTCATTTCGCCTTCATAGGTCAAGGCATAGGTGTCGTTCTTGGCGCCCCCGGGCGCAAGGCTGATGTCCACAGCACCCTGCGGCATCAACGCCGCCAACAGCTGCATGTCAAAACCCTCTGGCGCTTCTGCCCCTTCGGGAAGGTCAAGCATGCTCAGCGCCAATTTCGCCGCCGCGTCCAGATCAAAGCTTGAGACCGCAACGTCGATGGCAAACTCATCCGGGATCAAGGCCGTCGCAAAGGGCGGCGCCACGCCGTCAGGCAGGGTCAGTCCTTTCAAGGAAAAGGCCTCACGGAACAGCCCATCAGGAACCGCCCCATTCAAATCAACGTCAATCCCCATCCTCTGCAACCCAAAGACACCCAAGGGCGTATTGACCGACACATCATTGTACGCCGAGGTCATCGCCAAATTGCCAAACAGCGGCAGGGCCGCTTCAAGTTTGGCCTTCAGGTCGGCTTTGTCGGCCATGATCATGGTTTGGTCCGGGCGGGCCACAAACCACGCGACCAAGCCATAGACCGCCGCAGGTTGATACCCGGTGATCGCGCCTTCTGCCGTCCCGTTCGCAATTGTTCCTGACAGGGCGGTGGGCGGCATTCCCTCTCCCATCGGGATCATCATGTCATAGCCAATCCCGGTTATCGTCGCCGTGAAACTGCTGTCAATCCCGGTCTCACCCGCCACGGCGACCCCATCATAGATCACGCTGTCGACGGTACTCTTTATCGACACCTCGCCCATCGTGGGGTCATTTTGGGTTTGAACGGTGCTGATCCCGGTGATTTCAACCTGATATTCGCTTGTGTCGCCCAAAGCCTCGTCGAAAATCCCGTTCACTTTGACAGACCCATAGTCTGATGACGTCGTCATCTGGCCCGGCATGGAATAGGCAATCGTCATCGGTTGGTCGATTTCATAGGACCAGGTTCCATCCTCGTTATCCGTGACCGCCATCTGCAGGGCAGAGATGGTTGAGGTCATCCCCTCGACCGGAACAAGGCCCATCAACGGGGCAATATCCAGCGTCACGGCATAGGCATCGCCGCTGGCGGCCACCGTAACCACGCCGTCCGTGGTGCCAAGATAGGTTTGAAAAAGGTTGAGTAAAGCAGCTGCACCGTCGTCAGTGGCCTCGGCCCACAGCGGGCCGGCGGCGACAAGACCCAGCGTTGCCAGACAGGTGGTCGTCATAATTTTCATCTGATAACTCCTTGAAAAAAAACGGGCCCCAAACGGGCCCGGCCAATAAATTCGTGGTAAAATCAATGTGTCCAAGCGCCCTTTCGGGCCGTCGCAAAATTCTCGCCGTACCCGCCCGGCCGAATATTGGCCTTGCGATCCTTGGGTTCAACGACCTCGGCTTCGATCCCTTTGGCCTGCGCATAGGCCAAAGCAGCCTCACGGCTGTCAAAGCGCAATTTCACCTGCGTGGCCGTGTCGTCCGACGACGTCCAGCCCATCAAGGGGTCCAACTCACGTGCAGAGGACTGGGTAAATTCCAGCACCCACTGCTTGGTCTTGCCCAGGCCCGATTGCATGGCATTACGGGCAGGCTGATAGATCCGGGCGCGCATGTGAACCTCGTTGATGACACATTGGTGGTGCGGCGTTTATCCCCAGTTCCAGCGAAAAGTGCAAGGGAGAGCATGACATCACCAGAGGTTAATGCGCTGTTCATCGGGGAAAATCGCTGCCAGCCAGCGCACCGGGAGTGTGGGTGGGGTGTGGAGTGCGCTGGCTGGCAGACTTGTGCTGCTTGCAAGATCAATCTGCCCCAAGCTTGTCGAAATTACAACTAAAAGATGATCATGATAAAAACTATTATCCTTAAAATTGCATGTGATTTGTTAAGGATGTCGTAAAAACCCCAACACTCCCTTAACGAGAGAACAAAAACAGAATACCTTGATGGTTATTCAAGGAATCATGTCATGCCGCACAACAATGCCAACGCGATTTCCCCCAGACCAGAGGTGCTGAGCAAGCCCAAGTTGGAGGGCGGACGCCGGTTTGTCTTGCATACGCCGTTCGAGGCCGCCGGCGATCAGCCGACGGCCATTGCCGAACTGTCCAAAGGTATCCTGTCCGGAGAGCACAATCAGGTCCTGTTGGGGGCGACGGGTACCGGCAAGACATTTACGATGGCCAAGGTCATCGAACAGACACAGCGCCCGGCGATCATTCTTGCCCCGAACAAAACCTTGGCTGCGCAATTATACGGCGAATTCAAAGGGTTCTTTCCTGACAACGCCGTGGAATACTTCGTATCCTACTACGATTACTACCAACCCGAAGCCTATGTCGCCCGCACCGACACCTACATCGAAAAAGAATCCCAGATCAACGAACAGATCGACCGGATGCGCCATTCGGCCACGCGCGCCCTGCTGGAGCGCGATGACGTTATCATCGTCGCCTCTGTGTCCTGCATCTACGGCATCGGATCGGTTGAAACCTATTCGGCCATGACGGTCGATCTCTTGCGCGGCCAAATCTACGATCAACGTCAAGTGATCGCCGATCTGGTTGCCCAGCAGTACCGCCGAAACGACATGGCCTTTGCCCGCGGCTCATTCCGGGTGCGCGGCGACAGCCTTGAGGTATGGCCCGCCCACCTTGATGATCGGGCCTGGCGATTTTCCTTTTTCGGCGAAGAACTGGAATCGATCACGGAATTTGATCCCCTGACCGGGGCAAAGACCGACAGTTTCGACAAGATCCGCATCTATGCCAACAGTCACTACGTCACCCCGCGCCCCACCTTGCAACAGGCGGCAAAGTCGATCCGGCTGGAATTGCATACGCGGCTGAAGCAATTGGTCGAAGACGGCAAACTCCTTGAAGCGCAGCGATTGGAACAGCGCACCAATTTCGATCTTGAAATGCTGGAAGCCACCGGGTCCTGCGCCGGTATTGAAAACTACTCGCGCTATCTGACAGGTCGCGCCCCCGGCGAGCCGCCGCCGACCCTGTTCGAATTCATTCCCGACAATGCCATCGTCTTTGCCGATGAATCCCACGTCTCTGTCCCGCAGATCGGGGCGATGTACAAAGGTGACTTTCGTCGCAAGATGACCTTGGCCGAACATGGGTTCCGTCTGCCCTCTTGCATGGACAACCGCCCGCTGAAATTCGAAGAATGGGATGCGATGCGCCCACAGACCGTGTTTGTCTCCGCGACGCCGGCCGCTTGGGAAATGGAACAAGCCGCCGGTACCTTTACCGAACAGGTGATCCGCCCCACCGGCCTGATCGACCCCATGATCGAAATCCGCCCGGTCGAAATGCAGGTTGATGATCTGCTGGACGAGGTGCGCCGCGTATCCGCCCGGGGGATGCGCACCCTGTGCACCACCTTGACCAAGCGTATGGCCGAAGACCTGACCGAATACATGCACGAACAAGGCATTCGTGTGCGCTATATGCATTCGGATATTGATACGTTGGAGCGGATCGAGATCCTGCGCGACCTGCGGCTTGGCGCCTTCGATGTGCTGATCGGGATCAACCTGCTGCGCGAGGGTCTGGATATTCCCGAATGCGGGCTTGTGGCCATTCTGGATGCCGACAAGGAAGGCTTCTTGCGGTCAGAAACGTCGCTGATCCAGACCATCGGCCGCGCGGCACGAAATTCCGAAGGCCGGGTGATCATGTATGCGGACCGGATCACCGGGTCGATGGAGCGGGCCATGGGCGAGACCGACCGGCGGCGCGCGAAACAGGTGGCTTATAATACCCTGCACGGCATCACCCCGACGACGGTGAAAAAGAACGTCGAGGACGTGCTGGCCGGTTTGTGGAAGGGCGACACGGACCAGTCGCGCATCACGGCCAAGGTTGAAAAGGCGAATGTCGGGCAGAATCTGGCGGCGCATCTGGATGCCTTGCGTCTCGCGATGCGCAAGGCGGCCGAAAATCTGGAGTTTGAAGAGGCGGCCCGTCTGCGTGACGAGGTCAAGCGTCTGGAAGCGGTGGAACTGACCGTCGCGTCTGATCCGCTGGCCCGGCAGGGTGTGATCGAGGAAGCGGTGGAAGAGGCCGTCAAGCGATCGGGCCGATCCACCGCCGGACGGGCGGGGATGCGGGGCGGCAAGGCGCGAAAGGTGCGCTGAGGGCTGGCGCGCGCGGAAGGCCGCGCCTATCTGGGCCGCAAAGGGAGAGAGTGATGCAAAAGTTTCTGGACCGCGACCATCCGATGTTTCGAAAGATCTGGGTGCGGGTGGTGACGGTGGCGGTGCCGGGGGTGATGTCGGCGCTGGAGTTTTCGTTGGGCGGGCCGGGCTGGGGCGTGCTGTTCGCGGGCGCGGCCGGTTGGGCGCTGTGGGAGCTGTTCTTGCGGCCCTAGCAGCGGAGGGAGGCCCGCATCTCGCCGCTGTCGCCAGTCAGGGTCGGCTCTGACAGGGTGCAGCCGGTGACCTGCGGGATCAGGGCGATCATATCGGCGCGGATTTGTTGGTGATCGCCCGGATTGGCCCAGCCGTGGCGGACGATTTCAACCCGGGTCTGGGTGTACCACAGGGTATAGGCGCGGCCGTTCATGCTGACCTTTTCCATGCGGGCGCCCGCCATGCCCGGCAGGGGGCTGGCGGCGCAGGCGGTGAGGAAGAGAAGGGCAAAAAGGCGCATGGGGGCAGTGTGCGGGGGAAGACCCGGCCGGTCAAGGGGGGGCCATGGCGGCGTCCAGATCTGGACGGAATTTTTTTGTGTTTGATAACTGTAGGTTAGTTCTTGAAAATTTACGGAACGTTAAGGTTCGGGCAGGGTCGGGGGTTGGCGGATCAGGAGCGGGCGGCAAAAGGCCCGATGGCCCGACGCCGCCCCCTGACAATTTGCCCCCACCGCCCGGACGTATCACCATTTCCCCCAAAGGAGGCCCCCGATGTTCCGCCTGATCGCCCTGACGCTGATGCTGGCCAGCCCCGCGCTTGCCCATTCGCCGCTGCTGGACCTGTCGCCCAAGACGCGCGACGCGCCTTTGGTGATCGACGCGCCGGAACATTCCAAGGCGATTTTCTCGGAACTGACCGGGGCGTCGCAGTTCTTTCAAATCACCTCGGACGAGGAGTTTGATTTTTACGTCGGCATCACCGCGCCCAAGCTGGAAAGCTGCGGGCTGAAACAGACGTTTTCGTTCCGGGTGCTGGATGCGGGGTTCAAGGAAATCGACGCGCGGGACGGGGCGGCGATGGACTGGCTGCCGTGGTACGAGGAATACGGCAAGAAGTGGTATTGGGTCGGGCCAGAGATCGGCCGCGCCTTTGCCCATGACCGGACCTATCCGGCGGGCACCTATTATGTCGAGGTGTTCAACAAGGGCAACACCGGGAAATATGTGCTGGCGGTGGGCGATCAGGAGCGGTTCGGGCTGGGGACGCTGCTGACCCTCAAGGGCACGATGCGGGAGGTGGAGGCGAAGTTCTGGGATGAGACGGGGTGTGAGGGGTGAGGAACTACCTTTAGCGTAAAGTCCGTACGACCTAGTTCTTAGGATTGACTCGGCCAACCGTATGCTTCCGGCTGCGTCTCTTTGCACTAACGGAAATCCATCAACGCAATAGTGTCAGACAACCTTCGTTTGCAAGAGCCGCTAGTCGACGGGCCGCGTCACGACGCTTCGCTCTATCTTCGGACTTCTGTGGAAAGACCACAAGAGAATGGGCTGGATTGTCGATCTTGGCATCAACTTCGACAGGAAGTGAAAGTTTGGCGAGAAACTGCCTTGGCATTGTCCAAATGCCATTCGACATTCTACCAAGTACGACGGTTCGATACTCGTAGCTTTGCTTCCCTGTCCAAACTTTCTCACAATCAACGCTGAGCTTATAATTTTCCTCTTTGGTAGGAGAAAATGCTTCCATACCTACCACAGGTCCGCTCATTTGTTTTGGATGGACGCTTCGATGAAGCCCTGCCTCAAATGTCATTTCTAGCCTTGCGATCTACCAACGAAGGAACTTAAATTCAATATTTCTCGCAAAAGGGCGAATGAAATGACGTTGCCCCCTCCACCTGATCCAGTTTGAGGTAGACTCTGGCCCAACCGAAAGGACCAGAGATGAAGCGCAACAGGTTCACTGAAGACCAGATCATCGGCATTCTGAAGGAGCACGAGGCCGGGATTTCCGTC
>CANHLE010000114.1 GCA_947461435.1 Paracoccaceae bacterium
GGCCAACTACGATCTGCTGTTCGAAGAAAAGCTTGATCTGTTCACACGCCTGATGCGCGAACCAAAGGTCACTTGGTCCGGTCAAACCCGGGCGCCGCTGAATTTGCAATCGGTTTACCCCCCGTTGGCACCCGAAGGGATGGTGACATGGGTGGGTGTCGGGGGCAGCCCTGAATCCGTGGTGCGCGCGGTGCGCCAAGATCTGCGCCTGATGCTTGCCATCATCGGCGGTGATCCTCGGCGTTTTCTGCCCTATCTTGATCTTTATGCGCGGGCCTGCGATCAGATGGGCACCCCGCGTCGTCCCGTGGGCGTGCATTCGCCCGGCCATATTGCCGGCACGGACGAGCAAGCCATCGAAGAGCTTTGGCCCCATTACCAAGCGATGTTTGGCCGCATTGGCCGCGAACGGGGCTGGCCCCCCACCACCAAGGATCGGTATCTGCAAGAGGTACAGCACGGCTCACTTTATGTCGGCTCACCAACCACAGTCGCACGAAAGTTGGCCGCCACCGTCGGGGATCTGGGGATCCAACGGTTCAACCTTAAAATGGCGACGGGGCCGATGACAAAGTCCCAGATCATGGGCTCCATTCAGCTTTATGGGCAAAGCGTAATCCCCATGGCGCGCGATATTCTGGCCCATCGCCGCGCCTCGTAATCAAAGGTCCTTGCGTTTTTCAACCCAAGGTTTCAGCTATGCCATGCTGACGCCATTATTTCGTTCGACTTTCGCAACGAATCTGCGAAGGCGAGTTGACGGTGAACAACGTGACGGCGACCAAAATTGGCTATGACCCCATCGAATTCGCTTCGCGAGATGAGATTGCGGCGCTTCAGTTATCGCGCCTGAAAGTCTCGCTTACGCGCGCCTATACCACGCCGCACTACCGCGCCGCCTTTGACAAACTGGGATTCCACCCGCGGGATCTTGCCGCGCTGACCGATCTGGCAAGCCTGCCCTTTACCACCAAAGGCGATCTTCGCGCGACCTATCCCTTTGGCCTTTTCGCCGTACCCCGGGATCAGATTGTACGCATCCATGCCTCCTCGGGCACAACGGGCAAATCAACGGTTGTTGGCTATTCGCAGGCCGATCTGGATGTCTGGTCGCACCTGATGGCCCGGTCTTTGCGGGCCACCGGGGTCGTATCCTCGGACATCGTCCACCTTTCCTACGGATACGGCCTGTTTACGGGGGGGCTTGGCTTTCACTATGGCGCCGAAAAACTGGGGTGTATGGTCGTTCCCGCCTCGGCAGGGATGACCGCCCGCCAGGTCACCATGATAGAAGATTTCGGTGCAACAGTGATCGGCTCCACGCCCTCGTATATGCTGGCGATATTGGATGAATATCGCGCGCAGGGCCGCGACCCGGCCAAAAGCAGCCTGCGCATCGGCGTCTTCGGCGGCGAGCCTTGGACCAATGCCATGCGGGCCGAAATCGAAACCGCCTTCAATATGCATGCGCTTGATTGCTATGGACTGTCCGAGATGATGGGACCGGGCGTTGGCATTGAATGTGTGGAAACCAAAGATGGCCTGCATCTATGGGAAGATCACTTTCTGGCAGAAATCATCGATCCCGAAACGGGCGCCGTTTTGCCCGATGGCCAGATGGGCGAATTGGTTCTGACCTCTCTCACCAAAGAGGCGATGCCGATCATCCGGTACCGCACGCGGGATCTGACGCGTCTTTTGCCCGGCACTGCGCGGTCGATGCGGCGGATCGAAAAAATTCGCGGCCGGTCGGACGACATGATCATCTTGCGCGGGGTCAATGTCTTTCCCAGTCAGATCGAGGAACAGCTTCTGTCCCAACCCGGGATTTCGCCGCATTTCCAATTAGACCTGCACCGCGACGGGCGCATGGACAAGATGGTGGTGCGCACCGAAACGGCCGAAACGCTTGAAACGCAGGCACATTCGGCCTTAACGGCGGCGCTGGCCAAGCGGATTCGGCAGTCTTTGGGCCTGACGGTGGATGTTCAAATAGGCGCGCCGGGATCGGTTCCGCGCAGTCAGGGCAAGGCCTTGCGTGTGATCGACAACCGCCCCAAGGACTGATCTGGCAACCCCGTCGCCGCCTCCAACCCGACAGGACAGCCCACAGCGCCAAACAGCCAAGATACCCCTCAGGCCTTCACCTGATTCAGATTGAAGCTGATGATCACCCGATGGGCCTTGTCGCCCACTTCGACCGAAGAATTGGTGTCAACCGCGTGATACAGCCAGCTTGGAAAAATGATCAACCGACCCGGCGTCGGATCAAGCTTTACCTTTGACCAGGTCTCTTTCGCCCGCTTGGACGCGGACTGGTATTTCGGCTGATTCATCAGATGCGCCGTACGCGGGTCGATGAATTCGATGCATCCGGCGCCAGCAGGGGCCTGAATGTAATAAACGCCGCTCAGCAAACAGCCCGGGTGGATATGCGCCCGATTGGCGCTGCCCGGCGGATTGATAATCGACCACATGGTGCCGATCTTGATCTTGTATTTTTCGTCAAAACCCTGATCCGCGCTTACCCTTTCCCCCGCGGCCAAGACCAAACGGGTGATCTGATCAAATTCAGGCATCTTGTGAAGGTCGGTGTTGCTGTGCCACCCGCCCAAGGCCGTGATATTGGAACGCTCAATGCCTCTTTGGTCCCGATCCCGCTGCGCATAAATCGTTGACAGAAGTTCGGCATTAAACGCCTCAGGGTTCGGCAGGTCGATCTGAAAGATCAACGTGGGAAAGTAGGCGCGCTTGGTGAATTTCAACTGGTCGAACATCATCTTGAGGGCCCATCTTAAAGGTTTCGGCGTCATGTGTTTGCGCCGAAAACGATAATGATCCACTGGCCACCGCACCACGGACTTTGGT
Source organism: Paracoccaceae bacterium (assembly GCA_947461435.1). Taxonomy (GTDB): domain Bacteria; phylum Pseudomonadota; class Alphaproteobacteria; order Rhodobacterales; family Rhodobacteraceae; genus CAIYZT01. The sequence goes on from CANHLE010000114.1 coordinate 2,869, forward strand.
TGTATGATTTCGCGCCCAAGCTAAAGGGCGCACCCAAACGGCACGCCCCTGCAACCGACATCACCGCAATGCGACGGCATTCTATGGGGTCAGATGCCCGCGAAAGCTGCGCACGACTTCTTCATAAACCGCGCGCTTGAACGGCACGATCGAGGCGACCATCTCTTCGGCCCCGATCCATTTCCAAGTCGAAAACTCTGGATGCGCCGTGTCGATGTTGACCTGATCATCCTGCCCCTTGTACCGAAACAAGAACCATTTCTGCCTTTGGCCTTTGTACTTGCCGCCCCAAACCTTCCCCAAAAGCTCGGGCGGCAAATCATAGGTGACCCAATCATCGGTTTTGCCGACAAACTCCACCAGATCGGCCGTCACGCCCGTTTCTTCCCACAATTCCCGCAAGGCGGCCGCACGCGGCTTCTCGCCTTCATCAATCCCGCCTTGCGGCATTTGCCAGGCAGGCGAATCGCTGTCTTTGCGCTGGCCGGCGAAGATCCGGCCAGTCGCATTGATCAAGACCACGCCCACGCAGGGACGATACGGCAGGTCACTTGGCTGCGTCACGGCTTGGGGGCCACAACCGACAGGCCACGCAGAATATCCACAGCATAGGCCAGTTGATAATCCTCATCGCGCAGTTTTGCCGATTCTTCAGTGCGGGCGCGTTCTTCTTCCAACAAGGCGCGTTCATCTTCGGTCATGGAATCGTTGCTGATCGCACCGCGCAGATCCGCCTCCGACCGCTGCTTTTCGGCCTCAGCCGCTGCGGCCTCTTCGGTTCCGGCTTTGGCAGGGTCAACGAGTGGTTGGTTCACCACGATATCCGGCATCACGCCCAAAGACTGGATAGACCGGCCCGATGGCGTGTAATACCGTGCGGTTGTCAAACGCATCGCGCCATCCCCGCGGATCGGTATCAGGGTCTGAACCGATCCCTTGCCAAAACTCTTGGTGCCCACAACGATGGCCCGGCGATGATCCTGCAAGGCCCCCGTCACAATTTCCGACGCCGAGGCTGACCCGCCGTTGATCAGAACCACCAGCGGCTTGCCCTGCGCCAAATCGCCCGGTTCGGCATTAAACCGTTCGTCATCCTGCGCATTGCGGCCACGGGTTGAAACGATTTCGCCTTTTTCCAAGAAGGCATCGGCAACCAGAATCCCCTGATTCAAAAGCCCGCCCGGATTGTTACGCAGATCCACGACAAAACCAGAAACCTTGTCGATGCCGCCAACCTCTTCGACGGCCTTTTTCAACTCGGTCTCCAGACCGGGATAGGTTTGTTCCGAGAAGGTTGTGATGCGCAAGACAACGGTCGTTCCAATCACACGGCTTTTCACCGCAGTCAGTTTGATCGTATCGCGGATGATCGATACATCGAAGGGGTCAGGCACGCCTTCGCGCACAACGGTGATGACAATCTCGCTGCCGATCGGGCCGCGCATCAGCGCCACGGCTTCATCCAGCGTCAGGCCCATCACACTTTCGCCGTTCACCTGCGTGATAAAATCGCCCGCCATGATTCCGGCCTCGGCCGCTGGCGTGCCATCCATCGGCGAGACGACCTTGACCACGCCTTCTTCTTGCGTGACCTCAATCCCCAAACCGCCAAACTCTCCCTTGGTTTGAACCTGCATGTCGCCAAAGTCATCGCTCGACATATAGCTTGAATGCGGATCAAGCGAGGTCAGCATGCCATTGATGGCCGCTTCAATCAGCTTTTGACTGTCCACATCTTCCACATATTGCCCGCGGATCCGTTCAAACACATCGCCGAACAGGTCCAGCTGTTCGTAAACAGAGGACGGTTCTTGCGCCAACATCGGCCCGGCCACCTGTGTGGTCAGAAGAGCGCCTGCAAGGGTTCCACCCAGGGCGGCTATCGCAAATTTTTTCATGCTCGTCTTACTCTCCTGTCACCGCGAACCAGTCGCGGGGGTCCACCGTTTGGGCGCCCTGTCTAAGTTCCAAATAAAGCGTTTCCGTCTGGCTTGCACCAGAGGCATTTGTAGATGGCGCCAAGTCGCTTGCGCCGCTGTCATCTTCCGCGCCGCCCATCACACCCACGGGGTCATCCTTGGCCACGATGTCCCCAACCTCGCCATACAGCTGTTCTAATCCAGACAGGATCAGAAGATAGCCATCACCGGGTTCAAGGATCATCACGTTTCCGTACTCCAGCAACGGCCCGATATAGCGGATCGTCCCGCTCCACGGGGCCGTGACCAAGGCAACAGGGCGGGTGGCCAGTGTCAAACCCGGCCGGGTCACACCGCGCGCGTCGGTCTCACCGGGGTTAAGAATGATCTTACCAAAGGCAGGCAGGGCCAAGGTTCCCTGCGCTTGCGCGAACCCGGTCGTTTGGCTGGCATCCAGATTCAACCCTTCTGCAAAGGCTTGCAAGGTATCCGCGCTTTCCAGCAGGCCCTTCAACACCTCCGGATCCTCGGTAAAACGCTTTGGCAATTCCGTGCGGTCGGAAATGGCTTGGCTCAACGCCGATCGGGCCGCCGTCGCCCGTTCCAACCCGGTTTGCAGCGTCCGCCCCCCCGCGATCTGCAAATCCCGCAATTGCCGCAGTTCGGTCAGATCTGCCGTGACGGCATCCACTTCGGCCTGCAAGGCAGGGGTCACATCCGCCATCATCATCCCAGATCGGACCGTTCCCAGCGGCCCATCGGGGTGCAGCAGCAGCAACGGCCCGGCATCGGGGTCAAGCGACGACAATGTTCCAATCAGACGCGACAGCCGATCGCGCTTTGATTCGAACAGTTTGGTCAATTCACTTTCGCGAAGATCGGCCTGCCGCAGGGCTGCGCGCAGCGCCGATTGACCAGCCTCATAGGCGCGAATGGTCTGGGTCAGGGCCGAAACGCGGTCCTTTGACTCTGTCGCAGCATCCAAGGCCGCAACGGCCTTTTGCAAATCCGTCGCTGCCGCCTGCGCCTCGTCCGCGACACCCGCCCAGGCCGCCGGTGCGGCGATGGCAAACCATACAGTCAAGAACGCGGTACGGATCATGCGATCAGGCTTTTCCCAGTCATCTCGGGGGCCAGTGGCAGCCCCATCAATTCAAGAAGTGTTGGGGCCAAATCCGCCAAACGGCCACCTGTGCGCAACCGCGCCGCGCTTGCCCCCCCCACCAGAATGACAGGAACAGGGTTCACCGTATGGGCCGTATGCGGCTGCAAGGTCACAGGGTCGACCATCAATTCGCAATTGCCGTGGTCCGCTGTCACAATCATCGCCCCGCCAACCTTGTCCAAAGCAGCCAAGGCCCGCCCAAGGCCCAGATCAACCGCCTCGCAGGCCGCAATCGCGGCCGGAAGGCTGCCCGTGTGACCCACCATATCAGGATTGGCGAAGTTGACGACAATCAGGTCATAGCCCTTTTCAATCCCGGCCACCAAATGATCGGCGACCTCGGCCGCACTCATTTCGGGCTGCAGATCATAGGTCGCCACCTTGGGCGATGGCGCCATATGGCGATCTTCGCCGTCAAAGGGCACCTCGCGCCCACCATTCAGGAAAAAGGTGACATGCGGGTACTTTTCGGTCTCGGCCAGCCGCAACTGTGTCAGGCCCTGCTGCGCCACCCAGTCCCCAAGACAGTTCACAATCACCCGCTTTGGAAAGGCCGTCGCCATGAATTGGTTGTGATCGCTGGAATATTCCACCATGCCCAACATTGCCGCCCAATGGGGGCGCGGTCCGGTTTCAAAGCTGGCAAAATCGGGCTGCCCCAAAGCCGCCAAGATCTCGCGTGCCCGGTCAGACCGGAAGTTCAGGCAAAAGAACCCATCCCCGTCCCTTGCCCCGCCATAGGTGCCAATTACCGTTGGGGCCACAAACTCATCCGTCTCCCCCTTGGCATAGCTTTGCGCCACCGCTGCCGCGGCATCTGCCGCCTGCGCACCGCGGGCATGCACCACCGCCTCATAGGCCCGGCTGACCCGTTCCCACCGGTTGTCGCGGTCCATGGCCCAATATCGGCCCGTAACCGTCGCCACAAAGGCACCCGCTGGCAGGGACAGCATCAATTGCGCCACAAACCCGGCCGCCGAAGACGGGGCCACATCGCGCCCATCGGTGATGGCATGCAACGCCACACCAATGCCTTGCGCCGTGATGGCCCGGCAGGCGGCCAGAACGTGGTTCAAATGCCCATGCACCCCGCCGTCCGACACAACGCCCATCAGATGGGCCACCCCGCCGCTGGCCTTTACCTTGGCCGCAAACGCCAAAAGTTCGGGATTTTGGGCAAAGCTGCCATCTTCAACGGCAAGATCAATCGCTCCAAGGTCCATGGCAACCACGCGGCCGGCACCAATGTTGGTATGCCCGACTTCAGAATTGCCCATCTGCCCCGTGGGCAGACCCACGTCCGGTCCAAAGGTTGTCAAAGTGGCGTGGGGGCAGGTTTCCCAAATTCGATTGAAATTCGGCACATTCGCCTGCGCCGGGGCCGAATATTGGGGGTATTGCCCCAATCCCCACCCATCCAGAATGCACAAAACCACTGGTTTTTTCGCGTTCATCGGATTGCCCCTTTATAATACTGACCTGCTTCTATCGTCCCTACGGGGCAGGGGCAACGTCAGGGTTGCGCAGGCACGTGGATCCTAGGCCCTGTGATACGGCCCACCGCCCAGAATCGTGGCCGCGCGGTACAATTGTTCGGCCAGCATCACACGCACCAGCATATGCGGCCACACCATGGCCCCAAAGCTGATGGAGTAATCAGCTTTTGCCCGAAACCCCGGGTCAATCCCGTCCGCGCCGCCAATGACAAAGGCCGCATCCTGCCGCCCGCCGTCACGCCACCGGGCCAACTGGTCAGCAAACTCTACCGAGGTCATGACTTTGCCGCGCTCATCCAGACTTACAAGCATCGCCCCTGCCGGAACCGCGCGGGCCAAAAGTTCGGCCTGCGCGCCCATGCCAAGGTTCTTCTTGTCCTCAACCTCATGCTCGACCGCCGGGCCAAGCCCCAAGGGCCGCCCGGTTCGATCAAACCGCATCAGATAATCGTCGATCAAGGCTCGCTCGGGTCCGGCCCGCAGCCGACCCACCGCGCAAAGATGCACCCGCAAGCCTTAGGCTCCGCGATGCGCGCTTCCCGGAAGCCACATCTTTTCAAGCTGATAGAATTCGCGAACTTCTGGCCGGAAGACGTGCACAATCACATCGCGCCCATCGATCAAAACCCAGTCGCCCGTCTCCTTGCCTTCCATTTTGGCGTTCATGCCGAAATCCTGCTTCAGCTTGTCCACCAACTTTTCGGCGATCGACGCCACTTGCCGCGACGAACGCCCCGAGCAGATCACCATGTAATCGGCCACATCAGAGCGCCCACGCAAATCGATCTGCACGACATCCTCGGCCTTGTCATCGTCCACCGATTCCAGCACGGCAGCCAAAACCTGTTCGGATGTATATTCTACGGCGGCGCTTTCGCGCGCCACACGCGGGCCAACGGGCAATCCGGTGGCAGGGTCAGAGTGAGACAGGACAAAGTCCTCCAAATAGCGCGCCGCTAGGGCCCCGGCGCCCGGGCTTGGCCGACAGACTATCATCGCAACGTGACAATCTCAACGGCAGAGCAAGGCGCGCGATTACGCTGTGCCTGAACCCATCGCAAGGGGCAAAGACCCAAAGGGCCATCTTCGTCGCTATTTTTAGCGATTTCCTGCTGTTTTTGGCCGTTGGATGCTGCCGCACACGCGCCGCGGCCGATTTGCCCGCTTACGGGGCGATGTCAAAAGCAATCTCGTTTCGGCGATTCCATGGCAAGGTAAAGGGGGCATCGTAGAACTGGCAGATGGGGCCCCCTTGCAATGTCACATTGTTGGCCTTGGCCCAGTCGCGCAGGATCGCTTCGTTGCGGGCCAAAGCCTCGGCTCCGGCCAATCCGGAAAACTGCACGGCCACCTGCCGAATGCCCGGTACCGCGACAAGCCGGATGCGCGCATCATTGGGGCGCGGCAGCGTTTCAAGCGTTTGGTCCGATGGCATGGTGAACTGAACAATCCACGCCCCATCGGCCCCACTTTGCGCGACGGGCGATGTCATGGCAATCGTTTGCGGCCGTTGCGCGACGGGCGATGTCATCGCAACCTTGGCCTTGCTTTGATTGCCGCCAAAGATAAAGCCCGCCAGAATCTGAAATCCAACGCCGATGGCGGCACTTCGGCTGCCCTCAACGCTGACCTCAGCCACAATTCGGGGGCCATAACGGCGGATCTGGATGGGTCCATCAGAACGCTCCACCTCAAAGGCGGGCGTCTCTGTCGATTTGTACATCGTCTTGGCCATGGCCTGATCCGCCCTTTCAAAATGTTGTCCCAAGATGGTGGGTCGTGTCCGGCGGTGATGCAGTACAACGAAAGGCCACAGCGCACCACACAGGCCCACCCGCTGTATAGGTGGGGCACTTTGGCGCCGCTGCCAGCCCAGCGTTGCAAGACGGCTGAAAACCGCGTAAGACCCTGCGCCATGACACCGGTATTCGACATCACTGATCATGACCGCCTGCCCGGGCGTTTCACCGCATTCATGCGGTCAGTTCTGTCAGGCCTACGCTGATCCTTTGGTCTTGCGTCGCCTTTTCATTCCCATCCCACCCGCCAAACACGGAAGTGAGCCATGACCGCTCGTACACTTTATGACAAGATCTGGGACGACCACGTTGTCCATCAGGCCGAAGACGGCACCTGCCTGCTGTATATTGATCGCCATCTGGTCCACGAAGTGACCAGCCCGCAGGCCTTTGAAGGTTTGCGCATGACAGGCCGCAAGGTCCGCGCACCGGAAAAGACGATCGCGGTGCCAGACCACAACGTGCCCACCACGCTGGACCGCGCCAATGCCGCGACGATGACAGAAGACAGCCGCATTCAGGTCGACGCGCTTGACAAGAACGCCAAGGATTTCGGCATCAACTATTATCCGGTCTCTGACGTCCGTCAGGGCATCGTGCATATTGTGGGCCCCGAACAAGGCTGGACCCTGCCCGGAATGACCGTTGTCTGCGGTGACAGCCACACGGCCACCCACGGCGCCTTCGGCGCGCTCGCCCATGGCATCGGCACGTCAGAGGTCGAACATGTTCTGGCCACCCAAACCCTGATCCAGCGCAAGGGCAAGAACATGAAGGTGGAAATCACCGGAAGCCTGCGCCCCGGCGTCACCGCCAAAGACATCACCCTGTCGGTCATCGGCGCCACCGGAACCGCCGGCGGCACCGGCTATGTCATCGAATATTGCGGTCAGGCGATTCGCGAATTGTCGATGGAAGGCCGCATGACGGTTTGCAACATGGCCATCGAAGGCGGCGCCCGCGCCGGCCTGATTGCCCCCGACGAAAAGACCTA
>CANHLE010000115.1 GCA_947461435.1 Paracoccaceae bacterium
GAACTGGAATCCGCCAAGAAAGAAGGGCGTGGGATCATCACGTTCAACTGGACCCCGAACTTCACCGATGCTGAAGGCTTCGACTTCATCAAGTTCCCCGCGTACACCGATGGCTGCCGCAAGGCGGATGGCGGGGATGGCAGCTGTGGCTCGCCGATTGGCTGGTTGAAGAAAGCGGCGAACTACAAGTTCCCGAAGACCCACCCGAAAGCCTATACGATCTTCACCAAGATTTCGTTCACCACCGCCCAAATCGGGCAAATGGCGGCCTTGGTTGATATCGACAAAATGAGCCACGAAGATGCCGCCAAAAAGTGGCTGGCCGACAACGAGGCCGTTTGGATGCCTTGGACCAAGTAAACCTTGGGCCCGCGCAAGTGGGCCTTGTTCCCTAAACCTTACCCCCCGTGCACAGCACCGGGGGGTAAGACTTTGACAAGGGGCATCCATCCCCCTGACCAGACATTTTCGGGAAAGACGCCATGGCCCTTACTGACCGCGTTGCCTCATCTGAACCTGTCATCAGATGCGAGGCGGTTTACAAAATATTTGGCGATAATGCTGCCTCCATGATGCGCAGATCAAATGGCGTGGTCGAAGCTGCGGCCTTTCAGGCCGCCGGCTGTATTGTGGGCGTTAACAAGGCCACATTTGAGGTGCAAAAGGGTGAGCTGCTTATTGTCATGGGTCTGTCAGGATCAGGCAAATCAACGCTTTTGCGCTGCATATCGCGGTTGACTGAACCCACTGCGGGCAAGATTTTCATCGACGGCGAAGATTTAACCGCCATGTCAGGCAAGCAACTGGTCGAACTGCGCCGCAACAAAATGGGCATGGTATTTCAAAGCTTTGCCCTATTGCCGCACAAGACCGTTTTGGAAAACATCGCCTTTCCGCTGCTGATCAAAGGCCAATCCACAACAGCCGCAATCAAACGCGCGATGGAAATGGTGGAATTGGTCAGCCTGAGTGGGCGCGAGAATTACTACCCCCGCCAATTGTCAGGCGGCCAACAGCAGCGCGTGGGCATCGCCCGATCCTTGGCGGTCGAGCCGGAAATCTGGCTTCTGGATGAACCGTTTTCAGCACTTGATCCTTTGATCCGCAAGGAAATGCAGGACGAATTCCTGCGGCTTCAAGGTTTGCTGCAAAAGACCATCCTCTTTGTGACCCATGACTTCGACGAAGCCCTGCGCCTTGCGGACCGGATTGCCATCATGAAAGACGGTGTGATCGAACAGTTGGATACGCCGGCCAACATCGTTTTGCACCCTGCAACAGAATATGTGGCCAAGTTCACCCGCGATGTGCCGCGCGAAAAGGTTTTAAGCTGCGCCAATCTGATGGAACCGATAGGTGCTGATCAGGTAAGTTCAATGACGGTGCATAAAGACGGCCTGATCGCCACAGTGGCCGAGGCAGTCTTGAGCGAGAGCCATCCGGTGCAGGTGGTGGATGATGCGGGCAAACCCGTGGGACTTTTGAACCGCAAAACCGTCTTGCACGTCTTGTTCGGCGCGCGTGGCCCTCAAGGCTTGGTGGGATAGGTGGGCAAGATGCGTGCAGACCTTCTCCGCTCTGGCTTTGCAAAGTTTGGCCTGCTGATCGCGGTTTTTCTGGTGCTCTATTTTGTCATTCCAGCGGTCGAGGGCAATTACCTGTGGCGCCTGCCACATCTGATCTCAGGTTGGCCCGAGCAGATCAACACATTCGTCCGGTTCCTGATGTACGATTGGTGGCCGATCGACATCTATGATCCGGAAATTGAAGAATACGAAGCATCGCCCCTGATAAAAGAGGTGACGCGCGCCTTTTCGACGGCGATTTTGTTCTGCATAGATCTTCTGCGCGAGTTCTTGTTGGGTGGGGCAAAGACCTTGGCTGCCTTTGTTGGCTGGGATTATGCGCGCGCGCATCCCGACCTTGTTTGGCCCGCACTACCGTGGACCATCGTGGCCGCAGGCTCTGCTTTGCTGGGATATGCGTTAAAAGGATCGTCACTGGCAGCGCTGGCGGCTTTTGCAACGCTTTACATTGCGGTATTCGGCCAATGGGAACCCGCGATGGAAACCCTGTCGCTGGTCTTGATCGCCGCCCCGATTGCCTTTGCGCTTGGGCTGTTGCTGGGGGTTTGGGCCTTTAAGTCGCGCACTGTCGAAATGATCCTGACCCCGCTTTTGAACGTCGCCCAAACCATGCCGCATTTTTCCTATCTGGTGCCTGTCATGGTTATGTTCGGTGTGGGCGACCATGCAGGGGCGATTGCGACCATTGTCTTCGCTACCCCACCCATGGTGCGCTTGACGATATTGGGCCTAAAGAAAGTGCCGGTCGAAGTGGTTGAAGCCGCTGTGATGAACGGCTGCACCGACCGCCAACTGATGCTGAAAGTGATGATCCCTGCGGCGCGGCGCGATATCTTGATCGGCGTCAACCAAATGATCATGCAGTGCTTGGCTCTTGCGGTGATCGCCTCGTTCATCGGGGCAAAGGGATTGGGGTTCAATCTGCTTTTGGCGCTGAACCAATTGCGGATCGGTCAGGCGTTGGAACTTGGCATTTGCATCGTATTGATTGCGGTGGTGCTTGATCGTTTATCCTTGGCTTGGGCCAACAAGGGGACGGACTACTTTGCCGACCAAAGCTTTGCGGTGCGCCATAGGTATTCTTTGATCTTTGCAGCGATCGTTCTGGCGTGCATCGCGTTGGCCTATCTTGGCCGGTTCGTTTTTGCCGATGGCATCAATTACTTTTATATGATCCCGCATAACGAGGGGATCACAACCGAAAACTTCTGGCAGTCGGGCGTCGATTGGATGGTGGAGAATTGGTATCAAGGTCTGCAAGGCTTTAACCGCTGGCTGATCACGCAAGTGCTGATTCCGATGAAAACGGCCTTTTTGGGCATGCCGGTGATTGCGACATTTGTGCTGACAATGGGGATTGGCTTCATCGTGGGTGGCAAGCGGTCGATGGCCATCGTGGGGATGTTCTTGCTGTTCATCGCCCTGACCGACTGGTGGGACAGGGCCCTGATAACCGCCTATATGGCGACCTTTGCAGTGATCGTTTCGGTGATCATCGGTTTCGGCATTGGTGTCTTGTCAGCGCGCAGCGACAGGGCCAGCAAGATCGTGCTTTTGGTCTGCGACACGCTGCAAACTTTCCCGTCTTTCATCTATCTGATCCCGGTCATCATGCTGTTTGGCGTCACCGATACCTCGGTTCTGATTGCAGTGATCATCTATGCCACCATCCCCGCCGCGCGCTACACGATCGAGGGGCTGCGCGCTGTTCCGCCGCCCTTGCAGGATTTGGGCATGATGTCAGGCGCAAATAGGGTTCAGAGTTTTTTCAACATCGAACTGCCCCTCGCGCTGCCGCATATCCTGCTGGGCATCAACCAAACCGTGATCTTTGCGCTGTTCATGGTGATTATCGGCGCCATGATCGGGACCGATGATTTGGGTCAGTATATCCTAAAGGCCCTGTCGGATAAGAACGGCATCGGAAATGGGTTGATGCTGGGCCTTTGCGTGGCCTTCATGGGGCTTGCGGTCGATCACATCATACAAACATGGGCGCGCAAACAGCGCGAAACATTAGGCATCATGTGAAATCCGCCTGTCGGCGGTTTAATTCCGCCCCTTGGCATCCCTTTACACAACAAATTCAAACACTTGTAGATAGCACACTTCAGAGTTCGCGCGTCGCACAGTCCTCGAGCAGTTCTATGTGAACTCCTGCGCCGTTTCAGCTGCTCTGCCGACTCGTTTGCTGTGTTGGGCGCAGTTTTCAGGTTTGCTGTGTTGAACACAGCGAACAGGTTTGCTGGTCGACCCACGGCTGTCGCCCCTTGGTTCGAAGATGGTTGGTTTACTTGAGTAGCACCAACTCACGACATGCGTTATTACCCTTCACCCACCGCTGTCACCTCCTTGAGACCGCAAACGAGAGCTTCTGCATCAAGGCCAACTCAGCCGTGGCAGCCCTGAAAAAAGAAGGAGGCCACTCACAGCTTTACCCCAGCATGGACCGAAATGTGTATTCAGAGGTGGGGCACTTTTTGGTGAAAAAACCGGTTCAATTCTGGATGAGAATAAACACATCCTCGCCCAAAGGAGGCGCATCAAACACCAAACCGTCCAAAACCGCCGCTTGAACCATCAGCGTCACGCACCATAGCTTGAACCCGGAGAGCCCAAACCGTCCGCTAGAAAATCAGCGCGGATGTTCCAAATCATTCGACGACGGACAAGGGGTAAGTTTCTCCAGGCTAAGGGTAAGCCCGGCCGTCAGCTGATTTGCGCAAAATAGCCTGTGTCCGTTGCCATCACTGCCCACTTTTTGGCGGATCCGCCGCGACTTTTGATTGCAAATCTGCCACCTGCTTGCGCAACTGTGCAACTTCTTCTGAGAGACCGAAGATGAATTTCAGGATCAACTGATCCATGTCCCAAGACGAGGGATGCCCTAAAGGTTGGGGCGCAGGGTCAAAGGACAGCACCGGCTCACCACTGCGCTGCAACAGTGCGTCAATCCGGGCGATGTCCTCGGAACGGTCCCTTACGATGTCTCCTAGGGTCGCAGCGGATGGCGCAAGTTGATCCAGCATCGGCAAATAAACGGCGTTTTCATCGGATTTCTCTGCGAGCGCCCGGAGCCTGTCAAACGCTGCCGGCAAGACCGCCGCGCGCGCTCGTGAATTGAAAACGGCCTGCGCCGCGGTGACGACCGGATCGGGGGATATGTTATCGTTAATGGTCGGAATGTCCATCACTCCGTTGGCCGCCAGAAAGTGTTGGACGACATCCCCCGCCCTGTCGAAGTTGAACACCCGCAGATCAGCGCCGAATGTGCCCTCCCAGACCTCAAGCGAAGGAGCGAAACGAAAATCGCGGTCCCCGAATATGGCCGACCATGAGGCGAAATCTCGGATCGGGCCGGGGTATTGTTTGTCCTTCAAGCCCCACTGCGCATAGGCACTCTGGGCCCATTTGTCATGTCGACGCACATAGCACTGGATTTCGACCGGAACGCCGCGGCGCTGCAGTTCCTGCAGGCACGGCAGGATTGCCTGAGGGCGCGTCAATATCCATTCATTGCTCCAGATCGCCTTCGTGACCCCCTCACTGGCGAGCTTCTGCAATTCTTGGTCCAGCAGGTCGGTCAGTTGAGCGATAGCTGTCTCGCTTGGGGTTTCGTGGAAGAAGCGTTTCGAGCCCGACACCAGCTGCCACGCCGGACGAACGACATTACGCGCATGTTCCAGCATTATCCCAAGATAGGTCACGTTTTGTGCTGCGAGCCGAGCGTGGGCTTTAAGCAGGGTTTTCTGGATCGAGGAGGATCCCGTCTTTCCATTGCCAATGTGAACGATCAGCTTTACCAAGACCCCATAACCTTTCCTGATTGAACTAAAGCATCGAACCCCCTACTGCGTTTACATCGCCGAAGAACAACATTTTCACACTTCTGCTTACCTCTTTCAACAGCTTGGCTTTCGGTAAAGGACCAAGGGTTGTATCTAGAAAGTGGTTAAGATTTTTCGGTAGCGTTCTGACATTTTTGTCGCCTGATCGGACGACAAGGTCAAGTGGTTGGCCTAGCATAATCCTTTTAGGCTTACGTAACAGGCTGATACTGGCGACCTCGATGGTATACCGGTTTCAGAATGGCGGAGACAATCCTGTAAAGCAAAGCCTTGAGGTCGGCAAAGATCTTGGAGATGTTGTGGCGACAGGCCTAGAGCGCGACAAAGAGGGCGTTCCTGATGTTGCCTTCCTACGGGCATCACGACAGGCGGCCGTCGGTTTTCATGTGGCCAATCTCGGTTTCGATAGCGCTTTGGCGGCGGAGGTAGACGACCAGTTGGGGGGGCAAACCGCACCTTTTGCCGCTTACTGGGACGAGGGATCCGTGCTCGCTTTGGCCACGATAGCCATGGCGATCAACGGCCCCATACTCGGCACCACCATGAGACGCCGGGCCTATTCACTCTCTTTGGCCCTACGGGTGATCTCTGCATTTAGGGTCTTGATCTATGCATCTAGGTTGGCTTGAGCCATGGCCGGAACCCTCAGAGTGGGCTGGTATCGGCAGTAAGGCCACTTTCCGGATCCTTGACGATCAAAATCAGTTGTTTGGCATTCGCCGCACCTTGCGATGCGATCTGCCCGAACTTGGTTGTGCGGGCGCATCAGCGTCCTCCAAGGATTTGTAAAGGCCGATCACCTGATCGACCGTGTCCTCGATGACAGGAGGCGTTGGCAGGGCGTCATAGCAGGACTGCCAGAATTGGACATCCATCATTTGTTTCATCTGCTGCGTCAGATCCAGGCTGGAGCCGCGCACGAAATGCAACCCGTCGACCCGGTCACGGACCTTTTCAGCCATGCCGCCAATATCGGACACGATTATCGGGCGCCCGTATTTGAATGATTCCTGAATGACCAAAGGCGAGTTTTCCCACCAGATCGACGGTACGACAACCGTGTCGGCATTCTTTAGGATGCCGGGTAGTTCTTCGCCGGAATAGCGGCCATGGAAGGTGACGTTGTCGAGCAGGTTAAAGAAATGGCTGACTTTGTCGCGGAACCCTTTGTCCTGATCTTCCAACCCAGAACCATGCACGTTGATCACGCATTGCTCGCGCAGTTCCGTCGGCATATTGGCGACTGCCTGCAGCAGGATGTGGAGGCCTTTGAACTGGTTGATCTGACCTATATAGGTAAAGTTTCGCCGGGCCTCGCCGTTTTCAAGGGCGCGCGGCGCGAGCTTTTTCACCGCTTCCTGACCGTTTTCGATCACCGTGATCGGGCGGTTCAGGCCCCAATCGACGAAGCGCTTTTTCAGAAAATGGCTGGGCGAGATGAAGTGATCCACCAGCCCCAGACAGGACCGGAAAGCCGCTTCGCGCATGTATAGATCCTCCGGCGTGCGCTTGACGCAGCTTGAGCATTTGGCGGGGTTCGCCTCGGAACACAGGGCGTTTCGGTCGGCTGTGATCATCTGGCCGTTGTTGGCGCAGATGAATATGTATTCATGCAGGGTGAACACGATCCGGACCGGCTTGCCCGCAAGCTTGCGGTAGCGGTGCGCAGCGCGCAGCGCGTGGATGCCGATATGTATGACATGGTGGAAATGGATGATGTCGGGCTTGAGCTGCATCAGCAGTGTGTGGAAACCATTGGTATAGGTCCGCAGATCGGTGTTCTTGAGAAAAAAGAAATCCTCCATCCGCGTGCGCCATAGCACCTCGTTGGGACGCAGCATCGAAAACGGTGTGCCTTCATGTTCCAGCAAATTCTCATGGTGGGCGCCCATGAATGTCGTCTCATAGCCGCGTTTCCGCATTTCGCTAAACTGCTGATATGCCGCGATTTCACCTCCGCCACGACTGAATTCGGGGTGGCCGTGGGATATGATCAAGGTGCGCATCTAATCAGATCCATTCTTTGGTTTGCGACAACACATGGTTCCATTTGTTCTGGTGGCGCCAACAATTGTAGATTGTCAGCTGATGTTTCCAGCCGGTGGTGTCCGACAAGATGGACTGCGATTGCCGTTCGAGGTGATAAAGTTCGATGTCCCGTGCGACATAGATCTTGCGTCCCTTTTCAACCAGCGCCAGACACAGGTCTGAATCCTCGAAATCGCCGATCAGGAACCCTTCGTCGAAACCGCCGACCGCCTCGTAATCGTCGCGCCGTACCATCAAGCAGGCCCCGGTGGCGCAAGGCACTTCGGCGCTGCTTGTCATCCCGGTCACCGGCATCGCCGGGCCGCCCTTGCCGGGGTGGTCGCAGATGTAAAGACCTTCGAGAAAGCCGGCCTGGATATGCTGCATCCCGTCGTGTTGCAGCGATCCGTCGGCAAAGAGCAGCCTTGTGCCAAGGGCACCGCAATCGGGCAGGCTTGCGAAACGTTCCAGCATGCGGCTGCACCACCCAGGGGCGGAGGGAAAGACATCCGAATTCAGGAGCAGCATGTGTTCGGCACGGGCCGCGCGCGCGCCGACATTGTTGGCCCCCGCATAGCCCAGGTTCTTGTCGTAATAGAGAACCTTGAAAGGTACGCCGAAAAACTGCTCATACATCACCGCCGACATCCGGATGGCGCGTTCCATCCGGGGGTCGTCGACAACATAGATCAGTTCGATATCGGTCATGAAATCCGAGTCATCCGCAAACAGCGCCAACTGTGTTTCCATGAAGTCGAACCGGCCATACAGCGGCACCACGATGCTCAGGCGCGGGGTTTCTGGCTGGGTGCCGTAACTGACCTCCTCCGCGGTGATCTCTACGCTGCGGGTATAGGAAATGCGCGAAATTGCGGGGGCTAGATGATTGGCCAGATAGGCCATCATGCCCTTCCTCTCGACAAAGGGGAACTTCAGCAATTCGACCGCCGCCGCCCGGCTTGAAGGCAGCGCGGTTGTGGTTGGCGTGGTGTGATGGGTCATCAGGCCGTCGTAAAGCGCTTCCAGCCGCATTTTGCCGGGTGAAAACTCCATTCCGTCGAGGGGCAAGAACGCGGCAAAGCCGGCCTCCTCCACATTGTCCGCAAATTTCGCGCCAAATGCCATAGCCAAATCGGGGCGCGGAAAGCGGAACGCCGTGCCTAGGATATCGCCTTGAAGCACGTCATTCACCACGACCAGCAGGTCGCGCCGGCCGTTCCCCAGCCCAAGGCTCCAGCCCTTAACGAACACGCCGACATCGGAAATCATCAGCGTAGTGTCGACTCCGAAAAAATGATTATCATACGAAATCAGATCGTCTGGGTCGGCCGACGCATTCGCACCGGTCACCTTCGGTTTGGAAATCCGCCCCTCTGCTTTGCCTACGACGACGAAGTGCCAGAAAGGGTTCAGGCCTGCGGCGGCAATATCTGGATTGTTTTTGAGGTAGCCCCGGGTAGAAAATTCATTATTCGGATCGCGCCCCTCCTTCCAACCGTATCGAACGTAGTGCTCGACCGGATCCACCCCCGCTGCGGCCACTTCAGGATTCTTGGACAAGTAGTATCCAGTATCAAAAGAATCTCGAATTGCCGCAATCTCTTGTGCTTCTGGACCATCGCACTCAGAAGCCTCGCTTTCGAAGGAGATTGTGGAAACTCGTCCCTCTTCTTTTCCGGTTACGACGAAGTGCCAGAAAGGGTTTTGGCCTGTGGCCGCAATATCTGGGTTGTTTTTGAGGTAGCCCCGGGTCGAAAACTCATCGTTCGGATCGCGCCCCTCTTTCCAACCGTATCGAACGAAGTGCTCGACCGGATCCACCCCCGCTGCAGCCACTTCAGGATTCTTGGACAAGTAGTATCCAGTGTCAAAAGAATCCCGGATTTCTTTTATTTCCCTGGTAAAGTTATCATCAGTATATGCGTGGAAAGTGGGATTAATATACTTCCGAATATATTTGTGGGCCCGTGAAAGATTTCGACGCATGTGCATTACTACCCAAAAGATTCGCTGTTTTATTTGCGCTCCCGAACCCGTTAGTCAAGTGTAACGTGGCGCCAAAAGCACTCCATAATTCAATCTTTGAAGGACCTCTCCACGTGAAGTGGTCCACCACTTGCTATCAATAATTGTCTGGTCAGCAGCGGATTACTTCTACCCAAATCACTGATTCGGATAGGAAGGATTTGGCTTGGACGGCTGGGTTCGAACGACAAACTCAGTTCCTAATTAAGGCTCAAGCAGAACTGCTCAAGTTAAACCAGATCTTGGCTTCCATCACTGTTCGATTTACGGGCGTAGCAACCCCGAAAATAGGGGGATGTAGAAGTCGAAATTGCGTGGAAAATCAATGACAAAATTAAGATGAAGATGACGAGATATACCGCATCCTAGATCCTTTCGATCCTGCGCCAAGCTGCAGGTACTGTGTTATAGGATCGCGATGATATGCGCTTAACTGTATCTTCTTGTCTTCATTGAAAATCTCGGCGTTCATCATACGAAGAAAATTCCACCTATGCAGACCCCTACTTTTGGTCGGGACTACCATAGCTGTATTGAACATCCTAATTCCACAACCGCCTGCCCAGTTGAGCGGTCACTTTAGCCATGCACTGATCCCAAGGCTTCGCGCCAATGATTTTACTTTAGTTTTTGGGTTCACACTTAAAACAATAAGCTCATATTCGTTGGCAAAAAAACCTGCCTTTACACGATTGA
>CANHLE010000116.1 GCA_947461435.1 Paracoccaceae bacterium
CCTACCGCCGGAGCCAAAATCTCGAATAGCTACAAGACGTTAGCGGGCCGCTCAGATGAGCGGCCTTCGCGTTTTCGGGGTGTTTTGCAACATCTTTGCAACATTGCGGCCAGAGCGCTTAAACGTAACCCACTGGCAACGCTCATCTTTTTTTAAAATTAGGGAAACCTGCTGTTGACCGGCGTTTTCGCCATTTGTGTTTATTTTCACCCAGAACTGAGCCGGTTAGGCGCGGAATTCTCACTGAGAACTGAGCCATGTGAACCTTTCCCCGAAGCGGTGAGCGGCGGGGGCAACGGAGTGATCCACATGGGACTATTGAACACTATCTGACGGATGCATTTGCGGCAGAAGCTGTCGATCCGCGAGAGCGCGCGGCTGACCGGCGTGTCGCGTAATACCGTGACAAAGCATCTGGCGGCTAACACGATCGAGCCAAAATTCGCGACGCCGGAGCGGCAAAGCAAGATTGACTCTTTCGCCGAGCAGCTGGCGGGTTGGCTCAAGACCGAGGCCGGGAAGTCGCGCAAGGAGCGACGCACAGTGAAGCAGTTGCATGCCGGTCTGGTGGTGGTTGGCTTTACCGGTTCTTACGCCCGGGTGGCAGCCTTTGCGCGTATGAGCCGGGCCAGAAAACGATCTGGGAGATCGTTTTCCCGGCGATTGGGAAGGCGGGCCGCCAGCGTGAACAGCAGACGTCGGGGCGCGGGACCTTTGTGCCGCTCCATTTTGCCCCCTGTGATGCCTTCCAGTTCGACTGGAGCGAGGACCTTGCGGTTCTGGGCGGTGAGCGCACCAAGTTGCAAATGGCGCATATCAAGGTGTCGCACAGCCGTGCCTTTTTGCTGCCGGCTTATCCGTTACAGACCCACGAGATGCTGTTTGATGCCCATCGGCATGCATTCCGGGTCTTCGGTGGCGTGCCTGCGCGGGGGATTTACGACAATATGCGCACGGCGGTGGATCGTGTCGGCCGTGGCAAGGAGCGGCAGATCAATAGGCGCTTTCTCGCCATGACGAACCACTATGTTTATGAGCCGGAGTTCTGTAATCCGGCAGCTGGCTGGGTCGAGCCAGCGAGTCGCCATCGGTTCGAGACCGCTGGCGAGGGGTCAGGTCGAGAAGAAAGTCCGGGATTCCCGCCACCAGATGCTGCAAGGCATGCCGGACTTCCCAGACCTTGCCGCGCTGAATACCTGGCTGGAAGCGCGATGCCCCGGGCTGTGGCGGCAGACCCCGCATGGCAAACAGCCAAGCACGATCGCCGATGTCTGGGCCGAGGAACAGGCCGCGCTGATGCCGTTGCCCGTCGCTTTTGACGGCTTCATCGCGTTGTGCAAGCGCGTCTAACCGACCCGTTGCCTGGCAGGCGATGCATGCATCGCCGAGAGGGGGTCTGATCAACTTCGAGCGCACCAGCGTGGTGATCGCCACCAACGTTAGGTTCAGCGAATGGGCCACGGTCTTGGGCTCCTCTCACAGTTTGCAAGCAAACCGTTGCCGGGCAACGGACGCTAAGATAACCACAGCATTGCTTGACCGCCTCACCCACCGCGGCCACAACCTCGAAACACTAAACGACGGCTTCCGCTTCAAAACAAGCATAGCTGCCGCATCTGCCGCCAAGAAAAAGAACGAGACAACACACAGCTTGACCCCAGCATAAACCGAAACCCATAATCAGAGGTGGCTCACTTCTCAGTGAAAAAACCGGCTCAGTTTTGGGTGAAAACCAACATGCCAATGAACTAGCTAAAATATATGCGTCGAATCAAATCTAACTCAAATTCCGTTAGAAAAGTTTCTAGGAATTTTTCTTCGTTCGCACTAGAGATCTGACTATTTATCACACCTTTGACACGTTCAATCAATTCACGGTCCAACGTAGACCGATTTAGCTGAAGCACAAGGTTCAATGCTGAAGTCGGGAAACCAACATTTCTTTTAAATTCCAGAAAAGTGTCTAAAATCTGCACGTTGAATACATCATTGAGAAAGCAATAAAGAATACTTTCTCTTGAAAATCTCTCCATATTGTATTTGATGCGGACAACGGACTCGAGACCAAAGACACTTTGCCAAACCTTGATTATAGGCAATGAATGAGCGTATAACAGGTTTTCGATGTTAAACAAATATTCAGAGAAAGTTCTTACTTCTCGTCCAAACATAACAGAATGCTTGTAGTTTGATATGTGATAGTCCAGAGGATCACGCTCAAAAAAGACAATTTTCGGCTGGTACTTTCCAAATCGGCATTTTATATACTCCATGGCATTAAAATCAAAAGTCAAAAGTGACAAATCCTCGGAAGAGAGTAAAGTGGTGCGATTTACCTCAATATTTCTATCAATAACCGAACAAAAATGATTGTAGATCTCATCACGCGACAGTTGACTTCTAAAGTATTCTGGCCGAGGTACCATTAAGCTATTTGCCAATTCCTGATGTGCTGGAAACTCGCTCAACCGGTCAGGGTAATCAATATTAAGGCTGTGAAGAAGGTCTGTCTGATCCGCAAGAAGTTCTTGCAACGCCGAACTACCAGCTTTACGTGATCCGACGTGGATAACGACTTTGGCTTGCAATGTTCTCTCCATTGGAAATGATTAATACCGCGCGAGCGCCCAGTTGCAAGGACTCTATTTTAACAAGGTCCGGTTTTCCAGACGCTTTATAGCAGGTCGCTGAAAAAGTACGCAAGCATTACGCCCAGACGACAGAAACCACATGTCAGTCGTCGATTGATTTGGAGCAAGCGGCCTAACTTTGGAACAGAAAGCTCGGGCTCATCGGGTCAAGGCTCCTTCAATATTACGCTGATCTGGTATTCGGTGGGCCTTCTACGACTCATCTCTAGTCGTTTTAGTTGGGCCAGAGCCTAACTCAAACTGAATTAGGGGGAGGAGGCAACGTCACCATCGTTGTCCAAGAACGCAACTCCATCACCTTCCGAGATGTGTAGCCAATCTCTCAGGCTAATTTTAGTAGAAAGATCGAGACAGGTGGGGATTATGCGATCAAAATCTTCATAGGCTGACTATACTTCTCGGCAGCGATATCCCAGCGGCTAGTGTCAGGGTTCTATATTTTTTCCCAAGATCATGCTGGATAGCGCCACACCGAAGGATCGCCTTGGAACGAGCCGCGATTGGCAGCGTTGTAGGCCAATGTAAGTGAAAACCGCAATTTCCGTTCGCAAACCCATTTCCGGCCTGGTCGGCGCGGAAATAATTTGCAACAATTAGAATAGAGTAGGTTGTCCGATCCCCTCCGGTGGACGGTACAATCAGGTTCACATTTGTGGGAACGTCCGGAGTTTCAGGATCCCAGCTCCAGCCGCCGAAGGTATTGAGGTCGACAAAGTCGACGTGGAATTCTTGGATCGTGCCGAGGTGGGGATTCTTTGGTACCGGAACCGGTCGTGTTTCCCCATTTTCGACTACCCTTATCGACAGCTGAGAACCGCCAAGACGCAAATCGTCTGGTCGCACGAGAAACTCGAATGCAAGGCGGCTTTGTTCGGCATTCGACAAGAAGTTATTCTTGTTCGCTAAGGTCAAGTTGGCCAGACGGCGGCCAAGCACCTCATCACCCCGGATCAATTCAACTGTTTGAGGCGCACCGCCCCCCGGTACGTAGGACCACCCAAATACTCGGCGCCCTTGGCGACAAACAACAAGCCGGTTCATATTTGAATACTCGTCATTTTCGCGCCTACGAAACTGAACATCCGCCACTGGCACCAAGCAAAGTCCTCAGTCAAACCCGCCGGTACGCGCACCGAGACATGAATGTCCATGGATCCCGATGTGGGTTCCGCAAGATCAATCGTCAACTCCGTGTCAGCATCTGGCTCGACGGTAATCCAGCCCGAACCCAATTGCGATTCCCACAGGGCCACGTCGGGAATAACCAGAATATCAGGGTCATCACGGGTCGGCACGAGCGCCATCGCATATTGAAAGGCAGCCGCATTAGGATGGTTTGTACGTACGACAGCCCGCACTTTACTAACATCTGAGGGAATGGCATCCGGGATCACGGCCGAAACTGCGATGTCTTTTGTCGGGTGGGTTTGAATCATTAAATCCTCGGGAAATGAAACCGTCTCAAACCCAACACCATTTGGCGGCGTTGAGGTTTTAGCGGCCTGAAGCATCTTGGCAACCGGCACAATGTTGCTGGGTCCATCATTCAGGCTGCGGTATTGGAGGTTTTCTTGAATCTGGCCCGAGATGAATTTCCGAGCTTCGCTTTTGCAGAATTGAATGGCCCGCGATTTATCGTAAGCCTCTGCAATAAAAGGCCTGCCAAGGTAGGATGGAGCAAAATCTTCGCGCAACTTCGGGATCTCGCCATTCAAAACGCGGCCGATCGATTTCACAAATTCGCCGGTCTCCTTGTCCAGCGATCGCCCTTCCGAAAATTTGCGGCCCGCTTGAGACATCCGTGCACCAAAATCTTCATTTGTGACAACGGAAAGCACCGCTGCAGCCAGTGATTCTGGGGTCTGATGGGCCAATAGTATGCCTGAGCGCTCATCATAGTCGTGCAGATTGTTTGCGCGAAAGATGTCCACCACTGGAAGCCCGCAGGCGACCATTTCGAACGGAATACGTGATGGGTTCGACGCGCTTATACACAAACCAACCATGCATGAGTTGTAAAGCTGCGCAAGCACTTCCGGACGGGCAATACCAAGATTTACTACTGGATACCAAATATAGGGTGGAATATCACTGCCGAAGAACACAATTTCATATTCGGGCAACTTGCTCTTGACGATTCCGAGCGCCTCAATCCCAATTTGAGTGCAGCGCCTTGGCTTGTCAGGCTGATAGATAAAGCAAAGCCGCTTGGGACGTTCAGCATAAGGAGTCCTAAAAGAGTAAATTTCAGGATTATAGCCGAAATCCATTGTGAATGCCGACTGACCGTAATCATGTTGCTGTTTCTTGGCCAACCAATGGCCAAGTGTGATGTACTTGGAATCAAAGAGGAAATTATTTTCTGCTGTCAAAAAAGCGTCGCCAACTGGATTGAACCAGCCTTCGATGTCCTGGACCAGGTGAACCATTACGCCCGCATAAACGTTCCGGATCATCTTTGGCGTGTCCCAACGTGTGGCAACGACCAGATCCGCATCGGACAATCCGTCCGGAAATTCGGTCACTGTTAGTCCGGAAATTCCATAGTATTGCTCGATCTTTCCCGAGACAGAGGGGCCGAGAGGCAACCCATCAGACAGAAAAGACACCGTAACCTGATAGCCAGCGGCCTTAAGTCCTGCGGCATAAATCAAAATCGTCCTGATTCCGCCAGAGCCATTAATCGGAGAAGGTGAGACGATGACGATGCGTGCCATAGCTATTTCCTTGTTCATTGAATTCGGCTAACGCAAAGAATTGCGGAAACGGGCGCTACTGTCCGAATTGGCTTAAGAATATTTACACGGAACTCTCCACCTGCCATGATATACCGCGAACTCTCGCGTGTCTCAGGATGATCTGCGAAATCAGGCATCAATACAGATTCAATACGTTCCCGCGTTTTGTTATCGTAAGCGACTATTAAAACAGTGTCGACCTTCAATTTAAGGCTTCCTTTGTTTACAAATCGGAAGGTGCATTCAATTTCACAAACTCTCGCAGTGGAAAGGATTGCCCTCCCATCTAAAGAGAAATAAGCTTCCTTGTCCTCGCGGTTCTGTCCGTCGTAACTTTCAACAGAATACGGGTAGGCATCTTCGGCAAGAAGCGAAGGCAGGTCCGCCGATTTTAACAAGAGACTGTTCACAAGTAAGGGGCGGAACTTACGGAACTCAGGAAGTTTCCAATAGGCGCTCGATTCAAGAAACTGCTGCGGCGTCGCATAGCTAGCAAATGCCTTCCAATAGGCCGATCCTAGCAATTCAACATTGTCGGACAAATTATTCTCTTCGTGAGTCCAACTGCTAAACAGCGCGTATTCATCCTCCTCGGGAAAGGCCACCAGTCCCGAATAGGCTGCACGATACGAGCCGGGCTTTACCAGAGTGACGGACAGGTCGGTGTCGCGCACCATCGCGCGATGCAAAGTATGCGCCGAGACTGTGCCCCGAACAGCATTGCGTAAGCGCTGAAGATCAACGCGCTGGCGAAGGCTTTTCGTCTCGCGGCCAAAGACGGGGTCACCATCCAAATCATACGTCCGAACTGATCCCAAATGCGAAGAGCAGACTTGCTCGATGATTTCCTTGGACTGCAAGCCTATCAACGCGCTTCGTTTCGGCAGTCCACCGTCGTACAGCCATCCCGTCGCGTTTAAACCCATCATATGTTCAATATGAGAAGATGCGTCGGTTGCCATGTAAAGACCGCGCAATTCAACCTCACGGCCGATTTCCCGCAGAACTTTTTCCAACAGCCGCTGCGATTTGCCGGACCAACCGACATCGGCCACATAAAGAATGCCGCTCCTGGCATCGATTTTATGACGCTCGCAGAACGCATCGACATAGCGCTTGAATTCGCCGCGCTTTAAATCAGACCAGCGCAGAGCCGCGCTTTTTAGACCAACATGGCGCGACATGGTCGCGACCAGTACGTTGGTCAGGGGCATTCCATCAATCAACGGAAAATCAAGATTGCCTTCCGAAACCCCGAAATCATCTTCCCCGGCGTGGCTATATTCAACAAGTGCACAGAAGGTGCGTATAGTGAACGGCGTTCGGCGGGAGAACAGGAACGCTTCAAGTTCCTCGTCCGAGAAGTTGAAAAAGGCAGCGCTGAAGACGATGGACCGCGAGGACAGGAACGGGGCCGAAATAAAGTCTGACCGCCCGGACTGTACAGCAACTTCCTGCAAGATTTCGCTTAAAAACAATCCTTCACGCGTCAAACATAAGACTGGCGCCGGGCCCCGACGATCCAGTTCGTCCATTAGCCATTGGGCAAACGCCGCCAGCACAGGACCAACCACAAAGGCTCCCAAGCGTTCGCTGACGGTCAGAGGCGCTTCATGCCCTATCGCGTTCAGCCGAAGCCGACGGATCTGCGGCAACAGGTCATATTCTGGCGCGTCCAAACTTATCATCAAGGATCGCGCTTTTTGCTCGCGCGCCTCAACAGAGGGGTATACATCCGAAAACTTCGGGTAAAACAAAGCTTTCACGCCCGCGCTGATAGGCACGTCCACGTCGCCCCAACGGTTGTCCCCAACATGGACCACCTCGGACAAACCCAAACCGTGTGCCTCCAGCACAAGCGGCAGCAATCCATGTTCCTTGTCGATGCCATATTCCGATGAGACGTAAATATTCTCGATCGGAAATGCGTAGCTAGTCTTTCGTTCAACAAGGTGCGCCAACTGCTCTCGCGTGAAATATGTGTTCGAAACGATCAGGATCTCTTTGCCAAGTGCGCTGGCGAAGTCGATCGCTGCGCAAATTGTAGGATCGGGAAGGGTAAAGGACGCTTCATGCGCAACTTCTGCACCAGCCGCACTTTTGCGCGCGGCCGGACTAAGCCCGACAAATTCATCATATATTTCAGCTAGTGTAACTTCATGGAAAATCCCTTGGCGCACCTTCCGCGCGCGCGCACGCCGCTCTGCAATAATGCGGGCCTGCATAAATTTTCCCGGACCGAATTCTTCCGTTAAAATTTTACGGCGAGACAATTCCTCGCCCAATCCCCAGAACAAGTCCGTCGGATTACGAAACGGGCGCCAGACAATTGTATCAAAAAAATCAAATGTAACTGCCCTGATCTCTGACCCAGCGCATATCGACTTAAAACGGTCAAGAAATGCATTGAAATCGGAACCTACGTATCGATCCTCTTCACAAAGATTTTCATACCATTTCATAAGGTTACGCCATTTCTGATCAGTTAGATGATGATAAAGTTCCTGCATCTTGCCGTCGACGCATTTGCCGACATTTACAATAACTTAACCACTTACTGGCGTTTCGTTATTTTCAATATCTCGATTGGAAGTCAAGAATTAAAAGATAACCTGCCTATTGTCACCACCATCCCATTTAACTTTTCCAACTGCGGTCGGAGCTCGTGGACCCCAATCTTTTCGAAAGTTGGGTGGCTGCCGGTAATCCCCCCGTTTTTGACGGTGTGCGGTCGTAGTACTCACACGGCCATTTTCAGTTTCTGCAAGGGGGTTATGCAGCCTATGCCCATGACGGATTGGTCGGTGTTGTAAGTCCATAACACTTGTGTGGTGTGATCTTGAGCCTCCTCGATGCTTTCGATGATGTATTGGCCAGCCATTCGGGCCGGACGGCGCGGTTGTAGGGCTCGATCTAGGCGTTCTGCTTGGGCTGACCTAGTTGGACATGCTGGATGGTAACTCCCTGTTTCTCCGTCCATTTCATCAGCTTTTCGCCGATGAATTCGGGGCTCTTGTCGACCCTAATGGTGCCTAGCTTGCCGCGCCATTCGATGTGGAGGAGGATCAGAAAACGGTCCGGGGGACCGTTTTCCCGACGACGGGTTTAAGCTGCGGATGACCTGTTCAGCTGGCAAAGAAAAATCGACCTCGATGCCCAAGCCTTCACGGTTGAAGTCGTCCAGCACGTTCAACAACCGAAATGCCCTGCCATCCCCAAGGCGATCTGCCATGAAGTCCATTGACCAGGTCACATTTGGTGCCTCAGGCACCGCCAATGCGTCAGGCTTGTTCCGCTTCAACCGCTTGCTGATTTTGATTCGCAGGTTCAACTCCAGCTCGCAGTAGATCCGATAAACCCGTTTGTGGTTCCATGGATTCCACTTCACATTTCGCAAATGCAGAAAACACAGGCCGAACCCCCTCGTCTTGGGGGCGTCGGTTAGCCCGGTCAGCAGATAAGCGATCTCTTTGTTCTCGGCGCGCAAATTCGGGCCATACCGATAATAGGTCTCGCTCACCCCAAAGGCCCGGCAAGCCGGGGCGATGTTTGCCCCACGTCGTGCCACTGTATTCTCGGCCATCGCGCGGCGTTGAGACGGCCCCGTCACTTTTTTCCAAGGGTTTCCTTCAGCAAATGAACCTGCATGCTCAGGTCCGCATACATCTGGTTTAGCCGACGGTTCTCCTCCTCCATCGTCTTTATCTGGCCGACCATGGACGCTTCCATGCCGCCATACTTTGCCGGCCACTTATAAAACGAGGCGTTGCTCATCCCATGCTTGTGGCAAAGCTCAGCCACCGGCATACCGCCCTGACCTTGTCGCAGGATCGCAAGATCCGGCGTTCTGTATATCTTGTCATCTTCATCTGACTCTCCTCATGCATCTTGCCGGGAAAACTCTACTTGCGCCGCTCCCTATTTTCGGGAGGGTTCGCCGGCGCAGTTTGATCAGAAAACCGACGATTCGTTGAATGGAACGCCACCGCGCGTTGTCCCCACTTTGCCCCCGAAAGGGCGCGGACATATCGCTGGAAACGCGCCTTCAGGGTGCGAACAATCGGGACCAAAGGGTTAAGTTCCGCCGGAAAATCGGCCGCCTAACCGGGCAAGGACAGCCGCCGGTTCAGCGGAATGAAGCCCCGCGAATTTGCGGCGGCCCCAAAACCCCCAAACCGGCCGCCCGGCGACAAAGCGGGGTAGTCACAAGATGAAGTCCGTCTGCGCAAGGTCGTACAGTCCCGTAAGGCGGATCGCCATTTCGACACCCGCGTCTGCATCGTTGTCGATCCAGACCATCGTGTAGTCGTTCGTCTGTTCGGCGTTGTCGACTTTCTGAAAGCGCACTTCGCCGTTTGCCGCATCGCTGAATGCGGATGTTCCCCGCCAGACAAAGCTGTCGTTAAGAACAGACCCCGTAAAGGCGTCGATGGCGCTGAGGTTGATCTTGTCCTGCCCCCTGACAAAATCGGTAATGACCTCTGACGACGTTGCCGAAATCCCGGACTCGGTCACGCCGTTGAACAAGAAGCTGTCATTCCCAGCGCCGCCGGTCAACCTGTCCATGCCAAGACCGCCGTTCAGGATATTGGCCATCCCGTTTCCGATAAGGGAATTGTTTTGACTGTTGCCGGTACCGTCGATGGCGGTTGAACCTGTCAGAGTCAGATTTTCAAGATTGGCGCCAAGGGTGTAGGTCGCGCTTGACTGAACCGTGTCTGTGCCCGCGTCAGCCCCCTCGGTGATCGTGTC
>CANHLE010000117.1 GCA_947461435.1 Paracoccaceae bacterium
CACAGCGGCACACAGCATCGGATGGTCAATCAACCGCAGGTCGCGGCGGAACCAGGCAAGGATGGGGGGTTTCACGCCGATCGCCTTTCTTTGTCGATTATACAGGCCAAAAGCGCAAATGGATCAGATCGTTGCCGTGATTTCTTCACTCACAGCAGCGCCCCGTGCGGTCCCAGCCCCCGGGGAGGGCAACACCCCGCCGGGAACATGGTGATCTGTGGCTACAAGACCTCGTCCAATGCCGCGATCAAACGCGTCACCTCGTCCGCGGTGGTGTAATGAGCCGCTGACATGCGCAGCACCCCGCGGCCCAGATCTACCCCCATCGCCTGCAAGGGCCGCACGGCATAGAAATCCCCAGCCCAGCAGGCAATCCCGCGCTGGCCCAGCGCTTCGGATACAGGCTCGGCCGCGCGGTCCAGCGCCACGGCCACTGTGGGCGCGCGCCCTTCGGCCTTGCGCGGCCCGATCAGACGAAGATCATTGCGCGCCGCCAGATACTCAAGCAAGGGCGCGATCACCGCAACTTCTTGCGCTCGCATTAGATCATGAACGGCCCGGTTGCGCGCCGCCGCATCGCTTTGCGGGGCAAAGTGATGCGTGTGCAGGGCATCGACATAGTCGGCCATTCCCGCACTTGCCGCAATCTGCGCATGGTCCGGCCCAGCAGGTGTAAACCTTTTGTACAGGCTTGCCGCGTTGAAATAATGGCCCTGCGCGGGCAGTTCTGCGCCAAATTCTTCGGTGATCAGCATGATCCCCTGATGCGGCCCAAAGGTCTTGTAGGCCGAAAAAACATAGACATCACAGCCCAGTGCCGGAAAGTCAGGAAAGCCATGCGGCGCATAGCTGACCCCATCCACCACGGTGCGCGCCCCGGCCTGCCGTGCCATCGCAGCAATCTCGGCCACGGGGTTGATCTCGGCCACTACGTTGGAACAATGCGGAAAGGCCACCAGACGGACCCGCCCATCGGCCAACAAGGCCTTCAACCCACCCAGATCCAGATGCCCGGTGTCGGGATCCACCTGCCATTCGCGCACCTCGATCCCTTCATCGGCCAAACGCCGCCACACGCCGGAATTCGCCTCGTGGTCCTGGTTGGTCACCACGATGGCCGCGTTTTGTCCGAGCAGCCAGATCCGCACGGCCTGCGCCAGAACATAGGTATTGGCGCTTGTCGACGGTCCGAAAGACAACTGCGGCCCCTTGACCCCCATCATCGCAGCCAAACG
This sequence comes from Paracoccaceae bacterium, assembly GCA_947461435.1. GTDB lineage: Bacteria > Pseudomonadota > Alphaproteobacteria > Rhodobacterales > Rhodobacteraceae > CAIYZT01. The sequence goes on from CANHLE010000117.1 coordinate 1,236, forward strand.
CGAGCGGGCCTCGTCCATCTCGGCGCCGCCCGCTTGGGCCCCCGGATACGGACCATAGGGTTGCACCTTGCGGTCTGTGTAGAACCGGTGAAGCCGGTCAACAACCGCAGCGCAGGGGTAAGACCCACCTGCATTTTCAAAAAAGGCATGGCCCGAAAGAACCGGGCTGGAAAACGCCGGGAACTGGCTGCGCACGAAATCAAGGTCAAGTTGGGTCATCTGCCCCTCCCAAAGATGGTCTATCCTTTGTCCAAAATCGGCTGCCCTTTCGGGACGCGTCAGGACGTGGCAGGTCTTCCAGCCAGCCCGAAAATCGCTTTGCGGGCAGACCTGCGCACCCATGGCAGGCAGATCACTTAACTGGCTATCCAAACTTATCTGCTCTGACAAGCGGGCCTTTGGCGTATCAGCCCTGCTCAATTGCAAAGCGCGCCCGCCTCATGAAAGGTCATCAGGCCTGCCATGACTGTTCTGCGCTCTTTTGCGCCCCAATTCATGATGAATTGACTTGAGCCTTTGGTCAGCCATCACTAGCTTTTATTCACCACTCACGCAGCGCCAAAGGGGAGGCCGCTGCCGTTCCACCGACAGGAGACAGAATGAAAACGATAAAAACACTGCTTGCGGCCTCGGCGGCTGCCTTTGTCTTGGGCACATCCGCCCACGCCGCCGATCCTGATTTGATTGTCTTCGACTGGGCAGGCTTTGAAAATCAAGCTCTGATCGAAGGGTACGTCGCCAAGAACGGCGATATGCCGACCTATGCCTTTTTCGGTGACGACGATGAGGCCTTTCAAAAGATGTCATCCGGCTTCAAGGCCGACGTCGCCCACCCCTGCGCGCAGATGGTGCAAAAGTATCGCGACGCGGGTCTGATCGAACCGTGGGATATCAGCCGCATTCCCGAATATGCGAATATCGGCGCCCAGTTCAAAAATTCTCCGGTCTTTGCGGATGATACGGGTGTGTGGTTCATCCCGACCGATTACGCCTACACCGCCATCGCCTATAATCCGGATTTGGTCCCTGATGCCGACGTGGCAACCCTGAATGTGTTCACCGATCCAAAATATGCCGGCCGCACAACGCTGCCGGACAATACCGATGACAACTTCTCGCTTGCCCTTCTGGCCACGGGCGTATCTGACTGGTCAAACATCACCGAAGAGCAGTTTCAGGCCGCCGCCGCGTGGCTGCGCTTGGCCCATGCAAATGTGCGCACCTATTGGGCAGACCCTGCCCAGAACGCCCAACTGATGAAAACCGGCGAGGCTTTGGTTTCCTGGTCCTGGAACGATGGCGTCGCCGCCATGAAGGCCGAAAACATCCCGGTGAAGTTCAATCGCACCGCCAAGGAAGGTGCCGCGAACTGGTTTTGCGGATACGTGAACTTCAAGGATGCGCCGGGCAGCGAGGACAAGGCCTATGATTTCATCAATGCCTGGCTTGATCACGGCTCGGCCAAGGGTCTTTTGGACAATTTCGGTTATGCTCATACCAATGCGGCCGCCATGGCGATGATCTCGCCCGAAGAACTGGCTGCGGGCAATGCCAATATCGTCGATGGTATCTTTCTCACTCAGGTGCCAATCGATCCGGCGATGCGCGACCGCATGACCGAAGAATTCGAAATGATCAAATCGGGTTTCTGATCGCCTGATCGTCCATCGGGCGCCTTTGGGAATTCCCAAGGGCGCCCTGTTTTATGGCACCTCTGCCCCCAAGGCCGCAGAATACAGCTCAAACCAATCCTCGCGGCTGATCGGCACATCAAAGGCCGATGACAAGCCCTTGATCCGCGACAGATTATTCGTGCCCATCACAGGAACAATCTCGGCCGGATGCGCCAACAACCAGGCCGTTGCCACGGCGCTGCGGTCAGCGCCGGTGCGCGCCGCAATCCTGTCGATCGTCTGGCCCAAAGCCCCCCCATCCGACATCAGCGCGCCCCCGCCCAGCGGCGACCAAGCCATCGGCACCATGCCAAGCCGCTGCATTTGCGCCAGATCGCCGTCGGTCAAGGCCGCGCGGGCGTGCAGGCTCATCTCGATCTGGTTGGCGGCCAGCGGGGTTTGCATCGCGGCTTGCAATGCGTCCACGTCCCAAGCCCTGAAATTCGAAACGCCCACGGCCCGAACCTTGCCCAGGGCAACCAACCCATCCAAGGCCGCACCGGTTTCAGCGAAATCCATGAACGGATCGGGCCTATGGATCAGCAAAAGGTCAATCACCTCAGCCCCCAGCAGATGCAACGATTGGTCGACCGATGTGACAATATGCGCCGCAGAGGTATCATAATGTTTGCCGATCTTGGCGGCATGGCGCCCCGTCGGGTAAATGATCCCGCATTTCGTAACGATCTCCAACTGGCGCATCAGGTCCGTCCCACGCAGCGCCGCGCCAAAGATCTCTTCCACACGGTAACCGCCGTAAATGTCAGCGTGGTCGATCGTGGTGATGCCTTGTGCCAGACAGGCCTCGACCTTGGCGCGGATATGGGCCGGCGAAATGTCATCCTCGGCCAACCGCCATGTGCCATAAACCATCCGTGACAGGCTGACCCCGCCCTTAAGTGAAACGCGCTGCATGATTCCTCCGCTCTTTTGCGGCGCAGACTAGGCGCAGGTGACCGCCCGGCAAAGGCGAAAGCCGCACCTTGGCGCGCAAAAATGCAAACCTATCAGGATCATCCGGCGGCGATTCCCGGCTTTGGCGCCACCTGAGGCTGTTTTTGCGTCGGCTCCGGGCCGTCGCGCCAATCGCCGTCTTGTGCGCAGGCCCGGCGGGGCTTATATTCCACCTTGCTCGGGGGCAACCCCAGACTATGGCGATAAATGCACCTATAATAAGCGGCTCGGACCCGGGGGCGGTACCCGGCGACTCCACCAATCACCCGGCATTTCGGGGGCAAGGGGTCGAAATAGGATCGACGAACGTCTAAAAAGGCCAGCTTTCGCTCGGTAGGCACCACCGTTATCGGACCAAATGTACAGTTGCAAATGACAACCGTGCTCCGATGGCTCTGGCTGCGTAAGCAGTTCGAACATCGAAACTTAAGTCCTTGCGCTTAGCCGCGTAAGGCGGGGTTCGCAGGTACCTGGCAACAGAAACCTGCACCTTCCCCCCCATTGACGCGTCGCCTGTGTTTGCTTAGCAAATACCAAAGGGGTCTGCGAACGCCCCTTTTGGTGCCAGCCCAAGCGTCGCATCCCTGAAACGTCCAAGGATGCGGCCATGTTCCAATCTGTTCAGATCCCCCACGCACCCTGCATCCTTTCAGCAGGCACGGCCCGCCGTCCGGTCCTGTTCGGCCTGCACCCTGCACGGGATCCCTGCTTGATCGCCGTGCCGCGCCGCGGGCCCCAAGATCCGTCCCGCGCCCCGTCCGCAGCGACCCGCAGCAGACGAACCATAATGTCCGCAGGCCCGGTCGCCCCTCTCCCCTCATCCAATACGAGGCTGAAATGACCCCCAGTTTGTCAGACCTTACCCGCGTCTTTGCACGCATCGGCGTGTTGTCGTTCGGCGGACCCGCAGCACAAATCGCTCTGATGCACCGCGAAATTGTGGACGACAAGAAATGGGTGACGGAAAAGGATTATCTGTCTGCCTTGTCGTTTTGCATGCTGCTTCCGGGGCCAGAAGCGATGCAATTGGCCACCTGGATTGGTTGGCGCACCCATGGCACGATCGGCGGACTGATCACGGGGGGGCTGTTTGTTCTACCGGGTGCGGTGATTGTTCTGGCCTTGTCGGCGGTCTATGCCGCCTTCGGCCAACTGCCTCTCGTGGCAGCACTGTTCGCGGGCGTTCAGGCCGCCGTGATCGCCGTGGTGATCGAGGCGTTGCTGCGCGTGGCCAAACGCGCGCTGAAAGGCCCGGCCCAGCGCGTCGTGGCCCTTTTGGCCTTTGCCGCCCTGTTCCTGTTCGGCCTGCCCTTCCCGTTGATCATTCTGACCGCCGGAATTTGGGGCTATCTTTCCACCTCAGCCAGTGCCGACCGCGCCCCCGCCGCGCCCCCGCCTTGGGCCGAAACAGCCAAAGCTGTGGCAATCTGGGGGGCGGTCTGGCTGGTTCCCTTGGGCCTTGTCGTTCTATACGGCGGCCTGTTGGCCGATATCGCGGTGTTCTTCTCCAAATTGGCGCTTCTTACCTTTGGCGGGGCCTATGCCGTGCTGGCGTGGATGGCGCAGGATGTTGTGGCCGTCAAAGGGTGGCTGGATCTGACCCAGATGATGGACGGGCTGGGTCTGGCCGAAACAACACCCGGCCCCCTCATTCTGGTCACGGAGTTCGTGGGCTATATCGCGGGTCATGGCGTGGGCGGATGGCCCATGGGCGTTGCCGGGGCCCTGATCGCCCTTTGGATGACCTTTGCCCCCTGTTTCTTGTGGATTTTCGCTGGCGCCCCGTGGATTGCGCGGCTCACATCAGCGCCGCGGTTGTCGGGCGCCTTGCACGGCATCACCGCCGCCGTGGTGGGCGTGATCGCGCATCTGGCCTTGTGGTTCGGACTGCATGTGCTGTTTGCCGCCCACGATCTTTTTTCCCTTGGCCCGCTGTCGGTACTGCTTCCCGATCTGTCAAGCCTGCGCCCCGTCGCCGCTGCTCTGGCGCTTTTGTGCGCTTATTTGCTGCTGGTTCGACACTGGAACCTGATTTTGGTGCTTTTGGTGGCCGCTGGCCTGTCAGCAGCCATAACCCTTGGCTGGCCGGTGTAACCCCGCGCCGATTTGCGGCGACAAACCCCTGTCTCCCCCTTTCCTTCGACCGCGAATCCGGCCATGAATAGGCAACCAAGCAGAGGGTTTCGCATGGCGCGTTCGATTGACTACGGTAACCTGATGCATCGTGCGATGCGCAGTCTGATCCAATCGGTGCTGCAAGATGTGGCCAAGAACGGCCTGCCCGGCGCGCATCATTTCTTCATCACCTTCGATACCAACGCCCCCGGCGTCGCCATCGCCGACTGGCTGAAGGCACGGTATCCCAAAGACATGACAGTGGTGATCCAGCATTGGTACGAAAATCTTGTCGTGACCGACGAAGGGTTTTCCATCACCCTGAATTTCGGCAATGCACCCGAACCTTTAATCATTCCGTTCGACAGTCTGCGGACATTTGTCGATCCATCGGTCGAATTTGGCCTGCGTTTTGAAACCCACGAGGATGAAGACGATGCCGAAGAAGAAGACGATGATGATACCCCTCAGGACGATCCTGAACCACCCCAACCCCAAGGTCAGGTCGTCTCGCTCGACAAGTTTCGCAAGCAATAATCATGGCATCTGACACGCTTTTGTTCCTGCGCCGGTTGATCAACAACCCGCTGCAGGTCTCGGCGATTGCGCCTTCCTCGGTCTTTCTGGCGCGGGCGATGGCCGAAGGGATCACGCCCACAACGGGCCGTGTTGTCGAATTTGGTCCGGGCACCGGCAAACTGACCGATGGCATCTTGGCGACAGGGCTTCCCCGCGAAAACCTGACCCTGATCGAATTGGATCCGATCTTTGCCCGCCATCTGAAAGACCGCCTTTCTGGCGTCACCGTGATCCAAGCCGGGGCAGACACCGCCCCTGACCATGTGGCGCCGGGCGTTGCCCGTGTTGTCTCGGGCCTGCCGTTGTTGTCAATGCCGCGCGCCGTGCGTCAAGCCATCGTTGGCGCGGCCTTCAAGATTCTGGCTCCCGGCGGGGTTTATGTGCAGTTCACTTACGGCCAAAACCCGGCGCTGGACGACGCACAACTTGCGGCGCTGGGGCTGAAGGTCACCAAGGGCAAGAAAATCTGGGCCAACCTGCCGCCCGCGCGCGTTCTGTATTATTCCCGCGCAACCGAAGGGTAAGACCGTTGGTATGCAACGGCATGCCGATTGAAATCTTCATGCAGGCCCCTTAAAAGACCGCAAAGTTTGAAGGAGCATGCCCATGACCGCCTATCGCACCGAAACCGACAGCTTTGGCCCGCTGGACGTTCCCGCTGATAAATTCTGGGGTGCCCAGACCCAGCGATCGATCATCAACTTTCCCATCGGTTGGGAACGTCAGCCCGTTGCCATCATCCGTGCCTTGGGCGTGATCAAAAAGGCCTGCGCGCTGGTCAATATCGCCCAAGGCGATATCGATGCGGATCTGGGCAAAACCATCGCCGCCGCCGCGACCGAAGTGATTGACGGCAAATTTGACGACAACTTTCCCCTCGTGGTCTGGCAAACCGGGTCCGGCACCCAGTCGAACATGAACGCGAACGAGGTCATCTCGAACCGCGCGATCCAGATGCTGGGCGGCGTGATGGGCAGTAAAAAGCCAGTGCACCCGAATGATCATGTCAATATGGGCCAGTCGTCCAACGACACTTTTCCCACCGCAATGCATGTGGCCATCGGCATGATGGCGCGCGATGTCTTGTTGCCGGGGCTGGAAAAGCTGCATCTTGCGCTGGCCGCAAAATCTGAGGAATTCAAGGATATCATCAAGATCGGCCGCACCCACACCCAAGATGCCACGCCGCTGACCTTGGGTCAGGAATTTGGCGGCTATGCCAAACAGGTTGAAAAGGGCATTGCACGGGTCAAGATGTGCCTGCCCGATATCTACGAACTGGCGCAAGGGGGCACCGCTGTCGGAACCGGTTTGAACACCCGCATGGGTTGGGACAGCCGCGTTGCCGCACAGATTGCGGCCATCACCGACCTGCCCTTCGTCACCGCCCCCAACAAATTCGAAGCTTTGGCCGCCCATGATGCGATGGTGATGTTTTCGGGTGCTTTGAAAACCGTCGCCGCCTCGTTGTTCAAGATCGCCAATGACCTGCGCCTTCTGGGGTCTGGGCCACGCTCGGGGTTGGGCGAACTGATCTTGCCGGAAAACGAACCCGGCTCATCGATCATGCCGGGCAAGGTCAACCCCACCCAGGCCGAGGCGCTGACCATGGTCTGCGCTCATGTGATGGGCAATGATGCCGCTGTCGGCTTTGCCGGATCGCAAGGTCATTTCGAATTGAACGTCTATAACCCGATGATGGCCTATAACGTCTTGCAAAGCATGCAGCTTTTGGGCGACGCCGCGGGATCCTTCACCGACAACATGGTTGTCGGAACGAAGGCGAACGTGGAACGCATTGAAAAGTTGATGAAGGAATCCTTGATGCTGGTCACCGCCCTGGCCCCCACCATCGGATATGACAATGCCACCAAAGTCGCAAAGACCGCCCACAAGAATGGCACCACTTTGCGCGAAGAGGCGATCGCCTTGGGATTTGTCGACGGCGAAACCTTCGACCGCGTCGTGCGTCCCGAAGACATGATCAGCCCCAAAGGCTGACATGGCTGAAATCGTCAACCTTCGCGCGGCCCGCAAAGCCAAAGACCGGGACAAGGCCCGTGCGAAGGCAGATGAAAACGCCGCCAAATTCGGCCGGACGAAAATCCAAAAATCGCGTGAAGCGTTGGATTTGGCGCGCGCGCGCACCGAACTGGATGGCAAAGAGCGCGATAAACCTTGATGCCGCCCTCAGGCCCTTGATCAGCGCCCGGCGATGGGCCACCCTGCAACCATGTCTGCCCGCCCTGTCAAACACAGCCTCACCCTGCGCGGTCATCGCACGTCTGTGTCGATGGAAGAGGCTTTTTGGGTGGCGTTTCGGGCCTGCGCTCTACAGCGCGGGCTGACTTTGAACGCCTTGGCCGCCGAGATTGATGCCGAACGGACGGGCGATATCGGCCTTGCCTCGGCAATCCGGGTCTATTTGTTGCAGCGCGCTCAACAGAAATAGCGGGCTGCGGGCAAAACCCCGGCCAAGCGCCCTGCGGCCCCCCATTCCCCTTCCCACGGCGCATCTGCCACCAAAAGAACCCGGTCGCCCGGAATCTTGCCCAAAGCCGTGCGCAGCCCGTCAACCTGATCGCGAAACCGCGCATAGGGCAAGGGCGCGACAAACGCCGCTGTCAAACTGCCAAGATTGGCCGCCAGCAAACGCTCCGGCGCGCGCCCTTGTGCCAACCCGATCCGTCCGCAATTGATCAGACCATGCAGTTTCGCCCGCTCGCGTTCTGCGATCCCCGCCTCGGGGTCAAGGCGCAAGGCATTGGACGAAAACAAGAACGCCACCAGATCATGCCCGGTCGTGGCCCGCACCCCGGCATAGGTCTTGTAATCCAGACCCAATTCCTTGGCGCGCCGCACCCGCGTGCGCACCACCTCAATCGGCAGGACGGGCAACAACCGCTCGCGCGCGGCCCGCCAACAATGGCTGCGCCAGCCAAGGCCGCTCATCTGTGGTCCGCCATTGTGCCCAATCATCTTGCCACCTCGCGCGTTCCTTTTGTTCACAGAACACCGCAAGTCTGCCGCGTCCGCAATCCCCAGCGCCGCAAATTTGCCCATCTTAACACTTATCCTGTACACAAGCGGGGCCGCGCATTTTCGCGGCTTGTGGAATTTGGTGGTTTTGGTGGCGAACAGGCAGCGACATTTCTTGTTCTTGCAGGGCCCGCACGGCCCTTTTTTCAATCGCTTGGGCAAGATGCTGGGCCAATCGGGCGCGCGCGTCTGGCGGGTGGGTTTCAACCGCGGCGACCGGGCCTTTTGGCCCCACAACAGCAGCTATATCCCCTACAAGGGCAAGCCCGAAGATTGGCCATCGGCACTTGCCGCCCTCCTGACAGATTTGGCGATCACCGATCTGGTGCTGTACGGCGACACGCGGCCCATTCATGTCGCAGCCGTTGATCTGGCCAAAGCACGCGGCATTACCGTTCATGTCTTTGAAGAGGGGTATCTGCGGCCCTATTGGGTGACCTATGAACGGGGCGGATCAAACGGCCATTCCCGCCTTATGCAGATGAGCG
>CANHLE010000118.1 GCA_947461435.1 Paracoccaceae bacterium
AGGCATTGGCGGTGATGACCGGATGCATAAAGGGATCTGCACTGCGCAGCCGGATCGTTCCGCGCGACGTGGGCCGGCAATTTGACAGGCCGATCGACAGGCCCGAATAGGGATCGGGGGTCAGCAAAGGCCGCTCGCCCGCTTTGGGAAGCAAGGTTGAAAAGGCCTGAAAATACAATTGCATATTGGGCCGGTCCAGATCCGGCCTTGTGCGAAAGAACCCGCCACCATGGTTGATCGACTTGGCCAAAGGTCCGCCGCCCGTCATGACATATTGCAACCCGACAAACAGCTTGCCCCACCACGGACGCAAAATGTCGTTATAGGTGGGAACCTTCATCCGCCAGGTATAGTTGACGCCCTGATGGTCGTTCAGATTATCGCCCACATTGGCGTTGTCCAAAACCACCGGCAAACCCAGATACTGCAAAGCCGCCCCCGGCCCGATACCCGACAGTTGCAGCAGCTGCGGCGAATTGATCGCGCCGCCCGACAAGATCACCTCGGCATTGCAGCGCAGCTCTATCTTCTGTCCGTTTTGAACATATTCCACCCCCACCGCCCGGCGGCCTTCCATGATCACCCGCGTCACCTGCGCCCGTGTGATCACCTTCAGGTTGGATCGCTTCATCGCAGGGCGCAAAAACGCCCGCGCCGCGGAATTGCGCCGCGCGCCCTTGATCGACATCTGATAGGTGCCCGCGCCTTCCTGCTCGGCACCATTGAAATCGGCGTTATGGGGCAGGCCCGCCTGCCCACAGGCGGCGATGTAATCTTGCACCAAAGGATGCAGACCCTTGCGGTTTTCGGAAATGAACAAGGGCCCGCCCTTGCCGCGATAGGCATCGCCCCCCGCCTCGGTATCTTCGATTGACCGATAGGCGCTCAAACAATCGTCCCAGCCCCAGCCCGGGTTTTCTGCGCCCCATTCGTCATAATCGGCCCTGTGACCGCGGATCCAGACCATTGCGTTGATGCTGGATGACCCCCCAAGGATCTTGCCCCTCGGCCAATGGTCCCGCTGGCCCGCCAACCCCGGATCCGGCTCTGTCTTGTACATCCAGTTCACAGCCGGATCGTAAAACAGTTTGCCATAGCCCAAAGGCAGATGCACATAGAACCGCCGGTCGGTGCCGCCCGCTTCCAGCAGCACAACCTTGTGTTTGCCCGATTCCGTCAGACGGTTTGCCACCACCGAACCGGCAGAGCCGGATCCCACGATGATATAGTCGGTGTCGTGCATGGGGGCCTCCGGACGCGTGCCGATCACTCCTATCGCTCGATCAACCCCTTGCCTTGGCCATCTCCGACAGGTTTTGTCGCAAATCTGTCACGTCCCGTCGCCGCGCGCTGACCCTTACTTTCCCTTCCAGACAGGATCGCGCTTTTCCGCAAAGGCGCGGGCCCCTTCAAGCTGATCGTCGCTGGAATACAACCTGTCCACCGTCGGCAATTGCCGCTTGGTCACCCGGTTCAGCGCGTCTTGAAAGCGCATATCTTCGGCCTCGCGGACCACTTCCTTGATCGCGGCATAGACCAAAGGCGGCCCCGATTCCAAAAGGCGTGCCAGATCCCATGCCTTGGCCAGCAAATCACCTTGCGTGGTGATTTCCTTGACGATCCCCCAACGGTGGGCTTCGTGCGCGTCAAACCAGCGGCCGGTCAGCAGCAGATCCATCGCCACATGATAGGGGATCCGTTTGGGCAGTTTGATGCTGGCCGCATCCGCCACCGTGCCCGAGCGGATTTCGGGCAGCGCAAAGGTGGCAGTGTCCGAACACAAGATCAGATCGGCCGACAGCGCCAGCTCCAAACCGCCGCCGCAGCAAATGCCATTGACCGCTGCAATCACGGGCTTGTTCAGGTTGGGCAATTCTTGCAAGCCGCCAAAGCCGCCCACGCCGTAATCCCCGTCCACCGCATCCCCGCCTGCCGCCGCCTTCAGATCCCATCCGGGACAGAAAAACTTCTCGCCCTCGGCCCGCAGAATACACACCCGCAGGCTGTCATCGTCGCGAAAGGCCCGAAAGGTCAGCCCCATGATCCGGCTGGTGACAAGATCAATGGCATTGGCCTTGCCGCGCGACAGGGTCACTTCCAAAACCGCCCCCTCGCGCCGCGTCAGAATCGGCCCCTCCGTCAACATCTGCATGTCCATCTTCACACCTTTCGTATCAGCGCATCCACCGCAACCGCCCCTTCGGGCCGCACGAGGATCGGGTTTATCTCTATCTCTTCAAGGCTTTGGTCAGCCAGCATCGCCGCACCAAGCCGCCCGGCAATCTGTGCGACCGCGCCCATGTCGGCCTTGGTCCGGCCGCGATATCCATCCAGCAGCGGCCACAGCCGCAATCGGCGCAGGGCGGCCAGAATCTCGTCTTGCGTGGCCGGCAAGATCACGGTGACGGTATCGGCCAGAACCTCTGCCGTCACGCCGCCCATCCCAAGGGTCAGACTAAGCCCGTAAACAGGATCGCGCCGCAGACCCAGCAAAATCTCGGCGACGGCCCCCGTCACCATTTCTTCGGCCAGATAACCGCTGGCACCGGGCATCTCGGCTTGGCCCCCAAGATGCGCCAAACCCAATCGTACAGCCCCCGCCTCTGTCTTATGCGCAAAGCCAAGACCCTTCAGCGCAAGGGGCGCGGTCAGGCCGGCAGATTTTTCGGCCAATTCTGTCAGGCTTGCTGCGATCACCGATCGCGGCACCGGCACGCCCAAAGCCGCCAAGATCTGCTTGCCTTCGGCCTCGCTTAGCATCGGGGCCTCACGGGGGGGCAAGGCCGCAGCCGGGCGCCATCCGGGAACCCCGGGCGCCACCTGCGCCGCCTTGACCGCGGCAAGCGCCGTTTCCAGCCCCATCAAGGTGCAGACCCCCTCATCCATCAGGCGGATGGCATAGGATTCATCAAAGTTTTCCGCCATCGATGCAACCGGCAAGGCAATCTTGCCCGTCGCTCGCTGCGCGGCAACAATCGCGTCCAAAGCGGGTTGATACCCAGAAGGATCACAGCGGTCGCCCCGCGGCGGATCAATGATGTATATCCCCGCATCATAGGCCTGCAGCATGCTGGTGAAAACATCGGTCGTCCGCGGCCCGTCCCCCCAGATGAAGGTGTGATAATCCAAAGGGTTCGCGATCGTCACGATAGGCCCCAAAATCTCGCCCAACCGCGCCCGGGTCGCCTCGGGCACCGGGGGAAAATCTATCCCGAAGGGCGCGGCCAAATCGGCCACCAACCCGGCCTCACCGCCAGAACAAGACAGCGAACACAGCCGCGTGCCAATCTGCGGGCCATGCGTGTGGAATATCTTCAATGTCTCGATCAGTTCAGAGGGGGTGTTCACTTCCGCCACGCCGATCTGCCGCAAAAACGCCGATGAGGCCGCCCCGCCCCCCGCCAAGGACGCCGTATGGCTGGCCGCCGCCGTCCGGCTCAATTCCGTTTTGCCGGACTTGATGCACACAACGCCCTTTCCCGCCGCCCGCGCCTTTTGGGCAAGGGCCGCAAAGGCCGGGGCGTCATCGATCCCTTCGATATACATCCCCAAAGCCGTCACGCGCGGATCATCCAGCAAGGCCCCGGCCAGATCGGCCAGCCCAACCACCGCCGCATTGCCAAGGCAGGCCACATAGGCCACGGGCAGGCCCCGCTTTTGCATACCCAGATTGATCACGATGTTCGACGATTGGCTGACCAAAGCCACGCCTGTGTCGACGCGTATACCGCCATGCTGATCGGGCCACAGCAGCGCCCCATCAAGGTAATTGATCACGCCATAACAGTTCGGCCCCAAAATGGGCATCTGCCCCGCCGCTTCGATCAGCCGCTGTTGAAGTTCCGGCTCGCCGGCCTCTGTCCACCCCGAGGCAAAACAGATGGCCCCACCCGCGCCCATGGCCGCCAACTCGCCGATAACATCGACCGTGGCATGCCGATTGACCCCGACAAATGTGGCATCCGGGGCCGATGGCAGGTCTGCAAGACGGGCATAGGCCTTCAGTCCGCCCACCTCGGCCTTGGTCGGATGCACCGGCCAGACCGGGCCTTCAAACCCCATCTTTCGGCATTGTTCGATCACATTCAGCGCCCAGCCTGCACCCAAGACAGCAATCGACTTGGGGCGCAGCAAACGGTTCAAATCTTTCATGGGTAACCTCCGCCGATTTGGGCCAATGCGCCGCGTCCTTGCAACATTCGGGGCCCGAAAGCCCAAGGCAGGGATTGGCCCGCCGCGGCTTTGGGGGGCCCCAAAGGGTCGGCGTTTAAGCTTTGACGCGTCATGTTCAACATTTCATTTCCGGTGTCTGACCCCAATTTTATCAGGGGTGATCCTGTCTTGCGCGGCTCAGGCCCCGTGCGGCCGCAGCAATTCGCGGCTGATGATGTGACGCTGGATCTCCGAGGTGCCCTCCCAGATCCGCTCCACTCTGGCGTCGCGCCAGATCCGCTCCAGCGGCAATTCATCCATCAAACCCATGCCGCCATGAATCTGAATGGCCTCGTCCGCAATCATGGCCAACACTTCGGTCGCCTTCAACTTGGCCATCGACATATCGGCCTCGGTGACGGTGCCTTGATCGTATTTCCACGCCGCTTCGCGCGTCAAAAGTTCGGCTGCCTTCAATTCCATGGCCATATCCGCCAGTTTGAAGGAAATGCCCTGAAACTTTCCGATCTGCTGGCCAAACTGTTTGCGTTCGGCGGCAAAGCTGATGGCGTGCGACAAGGCACGCTCGGCCCGGCCAAGGCAGGTCGAGGCGACTTGAAGCCGCGTTGCACCCAGCCATTTGCCCGCCACGTCAAAGCCCTTGTGCACCTCGCCCAGAACCTGCCGCTTGTTCAGGCGGCAATCGTCAAACTCAAGGATCATGTTGTTGTATCCGCGGTGCGAGACGTTGCGGTAGCCGTCGCGCACCGTGAAACCGGGCGTGCCTTTGTCGACAAGGAAGGCCGTGATCAGTTTCTTTTTTCCCCGGTGGGTTTCTTCTTCCCCCGTCGCCACCCAGACGATGGCAAAATCGGCCACATCGGCGTGGCTGATGAAATGTTTCGTGCCGTTCAGAACGAAATCATCCCGCTCAGCCCGGGCAAATGCCTTCATCCCCCGCAAGTCAGATCCGGCACCCGGTTCGGTCATGGCTTGGCAGTCATGCTTTTCGCCGCGCACGCAGGGCAGCAAATACTGATCCCGCTGGTCGCCTTCGCAGGCCAAAAGAATGTTTGACGGGCGGCTCACGCAGTTCCAATGCAGCGCATAATTCGCGCGGCCCAGTTCCTTTTCGTACAAAAGCCAGGTCATCGTATCCAGACCGGCCCCGCCCACCTCTTCAGGCATATTGGCGGCATAAAGGCCCGCAGCAATGGCTTTTGCGGCGATCTGCTTGCGCAGATCCTCGCGCAGCACGCCCGTGCGCTCGACCTCGGCCTCATGGGGATAAAGCTCGCTCTCCACGAAGGCGCGGGTTGCGTCAACGATCATCTGTTGTTCTTCGGACAGTCCGAAATGCATGGGGGGCCTCAGGGGTCAGGGTTGATGGTAAAGCCGTCGACCGTCAGCGCCTGACCCGAAATCATGCGCGCGCCGTCCGAGGCCAGAAAAACACACAAGGCAGCAACATCTTCCGGGTCGGTCAGCCGCTTCAGCGCGGTCCCGGACGCATAGCCGTCGCGCACCGCCTGCGCTGTCATGCCCTTGGCGGCGGCTTCGGCCTCGATCACGCGGTCAATGCGGGGCCCGGTGACGGATCCGGGGCAAATGGCATTGGCCCGAATGCCAAAGCCGCCCAATTCCATCGCCACGGTTTTCATCAGCCCGATCACGCCCCATTTGGCCGCCACATAGGGGCCGCGAAACGGCGTGCCATAAAGGCCCGACGTCGACGAGGTGAAGATCATGCAGCCCGATTTGGCGGCCGTCATCAGGGGCGCGGCATATTTCGCCGCCAACATGGCCCCGTCCAGATTGACGCGAATACACGCGTGCCATTCGTCCAGCGGCATATCGGCAATGCCCGCCGTGGGGCCCTTGATCCCGGCATTGGCGCATAGAACGTCCAGCCCGCCCCATTCGGCAGAAATCTCGGCGAACAAGGCCGCCATGGCGCCTTCGTCGGCGGCATCGCACCGCGAGGCGCGCATCGATGCGGGCACGGCCGCAAGCGCCGCCGCATCCACATCCGTCACCCAAACGCGATATCCGGCGGCGACAAAGGCATGGGCCGTCACCAGCCCAATCCCGTTTGCCCCCGCCGTGATCAGAACTCGGCTCACTTCTTCTGGCCCACCGCGCGGCCCGCCCCTTCGGGCAGGGGCAAACCGGAATGGGCATCTGCGATGGCCTTCAGATTGGCCCAGACCTGCGGCGCGGCAGGGGCCGATTTACCCTCGTCCATCTTCACATGCAGGCACAATTGTTCAATCGTCGCCACGCAGCTATCGCCCTTCATGATCCGCACAAAGGACCGAAAGCGTTTTTCGTCGGCGCTCAGGATCTGCAACGTGCCCGTCAAACGATCACCCAGCTTCGCCTCGCCCAGATGGCGAATATGGGTTTCGGCCGAATAATAGGAATGGCCCGCCGCCACATAGTCCATTCCGGCCCCGATCAGGCGCAAAAAGGCGTCAATCGTTTCGGAATTGGCAAAGTAATAGCGGCTTTCGGTCATGTGACCGTTATAGTCGATCCAGCCGGGCAGAACCTGCATATGCGCCATGACCAAGGGTTCGCCCTTCGGCCCCTTGTCGGTCTGTTCATGAAACACCGCCGCCCGCGCTTCGTCATGGGCGCGCAAAACCTTGCCCGCCCCCCAGTTGCGCTCTTTCAGGGCGCGCAAGAACCCCACAAGGTTCTGGTCCCTGATCCGCTCCAACTCGCGGATGCTGTAGGCCCCCGATTGCGCATCAGATTGGTTTGCAACCAGATCAACCAAGGCGTCGTTGAATTCGGGCACATCCATCAGCTTGGTCCAAGGCCATTTCAACGCCGGGCCGAACTGCGCCATGAAATGCCGCATGCCCGCCTCGCCCCCCGCCACGCGGTAGGTTTCAAACAGGCCCATCTGCCCCCAGCGCAGCCCAAAGCCCATGCGGATCGCGTCATCGATTTCAGATGTCGTCGCGATGCCGTCTTTCAGCATCCACAGCGCCTCGCGCCAAACCGCTTCAAGGAAACGGTTTCCGATGAAGGCGTCGATCTCTTTGCGGATCACCAGCGGGAACATCCCGATGTCCTTCATGATCTGCACCGTCTTTTCCACGGTCGCCTCCGAGTTTTTCTCGGATCCCGAAATTTCTGACAGCGGCAGCAAATAGACCGGGTTGAACGGATGCGCGACGATGATGTTCTCCGGCGCCGGGCTGCCCTGTTGCAGATCGCTTGCCTTGAATCCGCTGGTCGAAGAGCCGATCAGAACCCCCGGATTGGCCTGCTGCAACTGGGCATAGACCTTGTGTTTCAGATCGATGCGTTCTGAAACGGATTCCTGCACATATTCCGCCCCTTCAACCGCCTCGCCAATGGTGCCGTGAAAGGTCAGCGTGCCTTCGATCGGCATGGGCACATCCGACAGCGCCGGAAGCGCCAGACGGGCATTGTGCATCACGGCGGCAATCTTGCGTTCGGCCTGTGGATCGGGATCAAACACACCCACGTCCCAGCCATTCAGCAAGAACCGGGCCGTCCAGCCGCCACCAATCACCCCACCGCCAATAATTGCCGCTTTCCGTGCCATTTTTCGCCCTTTCTTCCCGGGGCTTTGGTGACGCCCCCCTGTTTCATGATTCGCTATTTGTCTTGAACCACGAATTCCAACTGTTCCACATCATAGCCATTGGCCGTCAAAGCCGCCAAAGCCCGCGCCATCTTGGCCTTGGGCAGTTTGGGCTTGCGCGACAAGATCCAGCCGAAATCGCCCGTCGGTGCGCCGACGACAGCCATCGAATAGTCTGGTTCCAGATGCAAAACCCAATAATCCCCGGCGGCGATAGACCCCAGCCACGGCACAAACGTGACTTTCAGCTTGCCGGGGCTGACCACCCAAGCTTGCCCTTCAATCGTTTCATCCGCGCCATCCTTGCCGCAGCTGTTCAAGACAGAAACACGCCCATCGTCCCGCAGCCCATAGGTGGCCGTCACATTCTGGCAACCGCGCTCGAACCGATTGGGAAACCGGGCAATTTCATACCATTGGCCCAAATACTGGTTCAGATCGACAGAGGTGACCACCGACAGCGGCACGCCTTGATCGCGCACCTGCGCCCCGGCGACCAAGGGGGTCACAAGCACCGCGACCAAAAGCCCAAGGCGCGCGATGCCTGTCATTTCGGCACAGGCGCGCGCTTTTCAAGCTTCAGCTTGGCGCGCACTTCCGCAGGGGTGATCACCCGTGCGCCCATATTGGAAATGATCGTGACCGCCCGTTCGACCAATTGCGCATTGGTGGCCAGCACGCCCTTGTCCAGCCACAGATTGTCTTCCAGTCCCACGCGCACATTGCCCCCCGCCAAAACCGATGCGGCGACATAGGCCATCTGGTTGCGGCCCAGCGCAAAGGCGCTCCAGTTCCAATCGGCTGGCACATTATTGACCATCGCCATGAAGGTGTTCAGATCATCCGGCGCGCCCCATGGCACGCCCATGCACAGCTGCACCAGAACCGGCGCCGGAATATTGCCTTCCTTGACCAATTCCTTGGCCAGCCACAAATGCCCCGTGTCAAAGGCCTCAATCTCGATCCGCACGCCAGCCGCCGTCATGCGCCGCGCCATGTCGCGCAAAAGGCCGGGTGTGTTCACCATGACATAGTCGGCTTCGTTGAAATTCATCGTGCCGCAATCCAGCGTGCAGATTTCCGGGCGACACTCCACCACATGGGCCACCCGTTCCGTGGCGCCCGCCATATCGCTGCGCGGCCCCATCCGGTCCATCGCCTCAGAGCCTTCGAAATAGATATCGCCGCCCATCCCTGCGGTCAGGTTCAAAACGACATCTGTCCCGCTGTCGCGAATCCGCTCTGTCACCTCGCGGTACAGCGCGCCATCCCGGCTGGGCTTGCCGGTTTCGGGATCGCGCACATGGCAATGCACCACCGCCGCGCCGGCCTTGGCCGCATCAATCGCCGATTTGGCAATCTGCTCGGGGCTGCGCGGAACATGGGGGCTGCGGTCCTGCGTGCCGCCAGATCCGGTCACGGCGCAGGTGATGAAAACGTCGCGGTTCATGGCCAAGGGCATGAGAATCCTCCTGAATGGGCTTGGCACACCATAGCGCCCTTGTGCCGGGCGGAATGGCCTATTACGAAGCAAACATGGCAAAAAACGAAACAATCTTCGCCGCATCGCAGCAACCGCTGACCTTGGCCCTTTTGGTCCTGCCGCAATCCTCGATCCTCGAGGTCGCCTCGACCCTTGATCCGCTGCGCGCGGCCAATCGTCATCTGGGGTCTGACACCTATCGCTGGCGGGTCGTTTCCGTGGGCGGGGCCCCTGTGCCGCTGACCTGCGGCATCGAACTGCCGTCCAACGGCCCCTTGTCTGCCGCCAAGGGGGCCGACGCCTTGGTCGTCATCTCCGGCTTTCAGCAGTGGAAAGGGGCCACCCCCGCGCTGATCCGGGACCTGTCGCGCATCGCCCCCAGCTTTGCCGCGGTTGGCGGAATTGACGCGGGGGCTTGGGTTCTGGCCCGCGC
>CANHLE010000119.1 GCA_947461435.1 Paracoccaceae bacterium
AATCCAAATCGCCGGCAAGACGCAGAATTGTCGGCCCAGTTGTCGATAGATATTGAAAGTGTTTTCGATTTCGTGGAACGGATCTGCGAACGGCGTGCGACCGCCGCCTCGCGGGTCGCGCAAGATGATCCAAACGCTGCCCCTAGAACCGGAACCCCTCGATGACCGAACAAGGCGACCCAAACCCAAGCCCCGTGCATTACGACCGCGTGGGTGCCATAGCGGTCATTGTCATTGACAATGGGCCAGTCAACGCTTTGGGTCAGAACCTGCGCCGTGCATTGGTCCAAGCCGTTGACACGTTCGTGCAGGATGACGCTGAAATTGCCGTCCTTATGGGCGCGGGGCGCATGTTCGTGGGCGGCGCCGACATCAAGGAATTCGGAAAGCCGCCGGTTGCGCCAGACCTTCCCAGCGTCATCGCCCACATCGAATCTTGTGCCAAGCCCATCGTGGCCGCGATGCATGGCAATGCCTTGGGTGGAGGGTTGGAACTCGCTCTGGGGTGCCACTATCGGCTGGCCATGCCCGGCTGCAAGCTGGGCCTGCCCGAGGTGACGTTGGGCCTCTTGCCCGGGGCGGGGGGCACGCAGCGTTTGCCGCGCTTGACAGGGGTTGAATCCGCACTGGAATTCATCCTGTCTGGCACGCCCATCACCGCCGAGACGGCCCTGCCGAAGGGCGTGATTGACCGGCTGGGCACGTCGGATCTGCGCGGCAGCGCCCTTGCTTTCGCACAAGACTTGCTCGACCGCAGTGCAGGCCCCCGCCGGGTGGGCGATCTGCCGCGACCTGCCCCAAATCCGGCGGCCTTTGCCGCGATGCAGGCCAAACTTGCCAAAACGGCACGCGGATTGGCCTCACCCTTTGCCATTGTAAAAGCGCTCCAAGCCGCATGCGACATGGATCTGACAGATGGCTTGGCCGAAGAGCGCCGCCTTTTTCTGGAAATGATGCAAACGCCGCAACGGGCCGGACTGATCCATGCCTTCTTTGTAGAACGCAAGGTCGCGGCCTTGCCGGCTCTAGAGGGCGTCGTTGCGCGTCCTTTACGCCAGATTGGCGTTGTGGGCGGCGGCACCATGGGCGCCGGAATTGCCACCTCGGCCCTGCTTGCGGGCTACCCGGTCACATTGGTTGAACGGGATGAAAAGGCGGCCAACACGGCGCGCACCACAATTGCCGCCAATCTTGCCGCCGCCGTGACGCGCGGGAAGTTGACCCAAGCTGCCCGTGCCGCGATCCTGACCGATGCTTTGGCCTGCGTCACAGACTACGCGGCCCTGTCAAACGCTGATCTGGCGATAGAAGCGGTGTTTGAATCCTTTGACGTCAAGACGGCCGTCTTCGCTCAGTTGGATGCCGTCCTCAAACCCGGGGCCATGTTGGCAACCAATACCTCGTATCTCGACGTCAACCGTCTGGCCGCCGCCACCTCGCGGCCACAGGATGTGATCGGATTGCACTTCTTCTCTCCGGCCCATGTCATGAAATTGCTGGAAATCGTCGTGGCCTCGTCGACCGCCCCGGACGTGATCGCAACCGCTTTCGCGCTGGGCAAGTCTTTGGGCAAGGTCTGTGTCAAATCGGGCGTCTGCGATGGATTTATCGGAAATCGCATCCTTGCGGCCTACCGCGGGGCCGCTGACCGCATGATCTTGCAAGGGGCCAGCCCATTTCAAATTGACACGGCCTTGGTGGATTTCGGCTTTGCCATGGGCCCCTATGCCGTGGCTGATCTGGCCGGTCTCGATATCGGTTTCCTGACGCGGCAGCGCAAAGAAGCCTCTCGCGATCCGCGAGATATCGTCCCGGGCTGGGCGGATGAGCTGGTTCATTTGGGCCGACTGGGGCAAAAGACCGGCAGCGGATACTACCGTTACCCCGCTGGCAGCCGCACCGGACTGCCCGATCCGCAGACCGATGCGCTGATTGCCAAATACAGACCCGTCACCAGCCCACCAGCGCAGGCCTTTACCGATGCGCAAATCCAGCGCCGCTATCTGGCAGCGATGGTGAACGAGGCAGCCAAGGTGCTTCACGATGGCATCGCGGCACGGCCGTTGGATATCGATGCAACACTGCTGTTCGGCTATGGTTTCCCAAGACATCATGGCGGCCCCTTGCACTGGGCCGATAGCGTCGGGCTTTCGGGGCTGTTGCAGGATATCAACGATTGGGCTCAGCACGATCCGTTTTTCTGGGCCCCCGCCCCGCTGCTGGAACGGTTGGTGGCCGAGAATTCCCTTTTTGCAAGCCTGAACGGCTAAGGACGCACCATGACCAAGGCAGTTATCGTATCAACCGCGCGCACCGCCATCGGCAAGGCCGGGCGCGGCGTATTCAACATGACCCATGGTGTGACGATGGCCGGGCACGTCGCCCGCACCGCCGTTGACCGCGCGGGGATAGACCCCGCAACAATCGAAGATTCGATCTGGGGCTGTGGGTATCCGGAATATGTAACGGGGCGCAACCTCGCGCGGCAGGCCGTCATCCGCGCCGGTTTGCCCGTCACCATTTCGGGAACCACCGTCAATCGGTTTTGCGCTTCGGGCCTGCAGGCCATTGCCATGGGCGGTCAGATGATCAGCGGCGATGGCGCGCGGGCCATCTTGGTCGGCGGCATCGAAAGCATTTCCTTGGTGCAACCCCCGCCGCGCCCAGAGGCCGATGCTTGGATCACCGCGCATAAACCCGACCTCTACATGCCCATGATCGAGACCGCAGATATCGTGGCCAAACGCTATGGCGTGTCCCGCGAAGCGCAAGATGAATTGGCGGTGCAATCGCAGGCGCGGACCGCCGCCGCGCAGGCTGCGGGCCGCCTTGATGCCGAAATCGTACCAATCAGCGTCGAACAACGGATCGTCGACAAAGCGACGGGTCAGACTTCCACGCAAACTGTCATGGTGGAACGCGACGAATGCAACCGTCCGGGCACAACCTTGCAATCCTTGCAAAAGTTGGAACCTGTCCGCGGCACCGGACAGTTCGTGACGGCCGGAAATGCAAGCCAACTGTCCGATGGCGCGGCCTCTTTGGTGATGATGCACGAAGACGAAGCCGCCCGTCAGGGAATTGCCCCCCTTGGCCGTTTTCTCGGCTTTGCCGTCGCCGGATGCGAGCCGGACGAAATGGGCATTGGTCCGGTTTTTGCAGTACCACGGCTTTTGATGCGGCATGGTCTTACCGTTGCGGATATTGACCTGTGGGAATTGAACGAGGCTTTTGCCTCGCAAGCCTTGTACTGCCGGGACCGGCTGGGCATCGACAATGATCGTTTGAATGTGAATGGCGGGGCGATTGCCTTGGGTCACCCCTTCGGGATGACAGGTGCCCGGATGACGGGCCACCTTCTGCTGGAAGGCCGCCGCAGAAAGGCAAGATTGGGCGTTGTGACGATGTGCATCGGCGGCGGGGCTGGCGCGGCAGGACTATTTGAAATCTATTAGTCTGGGGCGCATGTTCCGGCCCCGCCCGTCGGCAAGGGTTATTGAACCCGCCGACCGTCAGGGTCGAACAGACAGGCCCCCGTCAGATCAAGCCCGATCTGCACAAGATCGCCCAAACGCGCGGGCGCATCGCCATCGCATTTCAGCGTCAGCGCTCTGCCTGCGGCGGTTTGCACGTGCAAGATCGTCTCATCGCCCAGATGCTCTGCAAGATGCACGGTGCCGCTGATCTGCCCTTGATCTGACCCGACCAGCGACAAACGATCCGGACGCAGCCCCAAGGTTAAAGCCCGTCCCGGCGGCCCGTCAATCTTGCCGCCGGGCCAGATCATCTGTTCGCCTGACTCCAGCAAAATCGAACCGTCCTCGCCCCGCGTTATGGGCAAAAGGTTCATCGCGGGACTGCCGATAAAGCTGGCCACAAAAAGGTTTGCCGGATTGTGATACACCTCGCGCGGTGTTCCCACTTGTTCAACCCTGCCGGAATTCAGCACAACAATTCTGTCGGCCAGCGTCATGGCCTCCACCTGATCATGGGTCACAAAAATCATCGTGGCTTTCAATTCCTGATGCAGGCGGGCGATCTGGCTGCGCATCTCGACCCGCAGGGCGGCATCAAGGTTTGACAGGGGCTCGTCAAACAGGAACACCTCAGGCTTGCGGACAATCGCCCGGCCGATGGCCACTCTTTGGCGCTGGCCGCCAGACATGGCCTTGGGGCGGCGCGGCAAAAGATCGGTGATCTGCAACAGGGCTGCCGTCTCGCGCACACGGCTGTCCACATCCGCGCGTGCCATCCCTGATCGGCGCAACCCATAGGCCAGATTGTCATAGGCCGACATATGCGGATACAGCGCATAATTCTGAAAGACCATCGCGACCCCGCGCTTGGCGGGCGCAAGGCCCGAAACCTCGACCCCTGAAATCAGGACCTCGCCCCCATCCACGTCTTCCAAACCGGCGATCATCCGCAACAAGGTGGATTTGCCGCAGCCGGACGGTCCGACAAACACGACCAATTCCCCATCATCCACCCGAAGATCAATGCCCTTGATCACCTCCATCGTGCCGAAAAACTTTTGTACCCCCAAAAGCTGAACCGCGCCCATCTGCGTCCCTCACTTCAGTGTCGATGATGCCAGCCCCTGACGGAACAGGCGCTGTGTCACCAAGAACAACACGACCATAGGCAGTGCCGTCAACAACGCCCCTGTCATCGAAATAGACCATTCCCGCGCACGGGCCGCTTGAAAGGTGAAAAGGCCCAAGGACAGGGGGAATTCATCGCGGTCTTGCAGATAGATCAGGGGCCCAAAAAATTCGTTCCACGTATAGACGATTGCGAACAGCCCAACGATGATCAATGGCGTTCGAACCTGGGGCAGCACGATTTGCCACCAAATGCGAAACTCTGATGCCCCATCAAGACGGGCCGCATCCATCAATTCGCGCGGCACACCCAGAAAAAATTGACGCAACATGAAGATAAAGAAGGCATCTCCAAAAAAGAACGGCGCGATTAAGGGCCAATAGGTGCCATTCAGGCCCAGTTTTGTCCAACCCAGATAGACGGGCAGGAACGTCACGATCCCCGGCAGCAGCAAGGCGCAAACGGTCAGGCCAAACACCAGATTGCGCCCCCGCCAGCGCAGGCATCCAAAACTGTACGCCGCAAGCGAGCAGGAAAAGCAGACCGCGCAGGCCACCGACAACGCATAGAAGACAGAGTTTGCAAACTGGCGCAGAAAGGGAAAATCATCCCGCGTCAGCAAGGCTGTCAGGTTTTCCAGACGAATCGGATCTGGAAACCAAAGCACCGGATTTGCAAAGATCTCGGCGTTGTTCTTAAAGGCCGAAATGGCCATCCAGTAAAACGGTAGCAAAAACACGGCAGATATTGCCAGCATCACCGCGTGATACACCAAGGTTTGTGCCACGCGCGCCGGGGCTATCCGCGAGGTTTTTTTCACCGGCTTTCCCCTTCGTAATAGACCCATGACCGGGCGGTGCGAAAGATCAGCAAGGTCAACAAAAGCACGACCACAAACAGGACCGTCGCCATGGCGGCCGCGTGTCCCATGTTGAAATAGCGAAACGCGGCACGGTACAGAACAACCATGTACATCAAGGTGGCCTCGGCGGGCTTTCCCGTAGTGCCGCCAATCACCAAGGCCTGTGTAAACACTTGAAAGGAATAGATGATCCCTGTCACAAGATTGAACAGGATCATCGGGGTGATCAGCGGAATCGTGATCCACACCAATTTGTGCCAACCGCGCGGGCTATCAAGATCAGCCGCTTCAGAGATGTCTTTGGGGATGTTCTGCAAGCCGCCCAGAAACACCAGCGTTTCCACGCCCAATGGCCAAAGGCTTAATAAAATCAAGGTCCACAAGGCTGCCTTGGGATCCAAAAGCCAATCTGGCGGGCTTAAACCCATCGCTTGCAACATCATGTTGACCGGTCCTGCAACCGGGTTCAGCAACAGGATAAACACAATAGACCCGGCCACCGCCGGCATCAGAAACGGCAGATAAAAGACGGTTCTGTAAAAGCCCGACAGCATCGTGACACGGTTCAGTAGAAGCGCAAGGCACAGGGCCAACACAAGCTTGATCGGCACCGAAATCATGGCAAACATCAGGGTGTTCTGCGCCGAGGTCCAGACCGCAGGATCGGCCCAGATCGCAGAATAATTCTGCAAACCAACCCATTTTGGGGCCCCTGTGATCTGAAATCTGGCTTGGGCGATGTAGAACGTCAGCACCAACGGGATTGCCGTAAAAATCGCCAATCCTATCATCCAGGGCAATGCAAAAAGCACGCCCGCGCGGGCCTCGTTTCGGCCTGCGCGGCGCCTGCGCCGGGGCAAAGTCTCTGCCCCGGCCTGCCCTGAAGGGGTGCTTTTGCCCATCAACCCGCCATGACCCGGTCCAATTCTGCCTGAGCGGCGCTTTGCGCATCGCTCAATGCATCCTTCACCGATGCGGCCTTGGTATAGATCTTCTCCATCGCGCGGGCCATCTGGTCATTGCCAAAGCTTTGCGACGGCGAATTCCACATCGGCGTCACGATTGCGGCTTGGGTTGCCAAGAAGGCCGTCAGATCATCGGCAAACTCTGCCCCGCGATTTTCGATCAGGCTGTTGGGCGCCTTCAGCGAGACCTGCGAATTTGTCGGAACATCCGGGATCTGCTGATACCATTCGACTGACCCTTCGATGGCCAGATACGACAGATAATCGAACGCGGCTTGGGGGTTCTTTGAACCGACCGGGATCACGAACCAATTCGGCCAGGTGCCCGAAACAGCCGTCGTGCCCGAGGGTCCAACCGGAATGGGTGCCATGTTCCAGCGTGTAAAGGTTGGCACTGGATCGGCATAGATGTCACCCATCAGCCAACTTCCTGAAATCAAACCGGCCTGCCGTCCCTCGCGGAACGCGGGCCCAAGGCCGCTGGACGCATCGGGATAAGCTTCTTTGAAATTGCCCGCCCGATCGATCAGGTTGACATCTCCTTTGTATTCTTCGTCCAGCCATTCCAGAAAGAAATTCATCATTTCGATGTTCTGTTCGGAATCCAGCATGTATTTCAAATTGGCTTCATCAAACAGCATTCCCCCATTCAAGGCCGACCAGATCGCCATGGTTTCGGGAATCCGGTTGGGCATGAAGCCCGCTGATACCAAGGTATCGCCATCCCAAACGGTGAATTCCTTCGACAGTTTGCGCATCTCGACCCATGTCTTGGGGAATGAGGCGCGGTCGGATGGGATACCTTTGGATTCAAGCAATTCCTCGTTGTACCACATCGTATAGACCCCGGCCGTCACCGGCAGGCCATAGGTGTTGCCCTTGAACTGGCAAGACGACAAAAGACCGGCAGGCCAGGTGTCGATCCCGATCTTCGAGTTTTTCATCATCTCGTCCAGCGGCATGAACGCCCCTTGCGCGCCCAGCGACACCGGGCTGTCCCAAAGCATCGAAATATCGGGCGGGCTTCCTGCCGTGATCGAACCGATCAGGGCCTGCGTGAATTCGGTATCTTGCCCCAGACCGCAAACCGTGGTGGCCGGGCCCAGATTGGCCGATGACGAAAAACCTTCAAGCAGTCCGGTGTGGATCTTGCAGAACAGGTCCGACCCCCCGGGCAGCCACAGTAAAAGTTGGCCCTCAGCTTGGGCAAGGGTGGCCCCCGGAAGGGCCATAATGGCCCCTGCCGCCGCAGATCCGTGCAAAAAACGACGGCGACTGATTGATCCGGGCACAGCATAGGTCTTCTCTGACATGTCTTCTCTCCCTCTTGCATCAGTGTGATTGGTTTGGTTGATCGTTCGGCAATGTGGCGTGAAGCGTGGTAAAACAGGCCGCGCCAATCAGTCCCGCATCTGGACCAAGCGCGGCCCGCGTGATCGGCAAGGGGTTTGGAACACCGTCCCAAAGCCCCCGGCGAATGGCGCGGGTCAAGGCGTCAAAATAGGGGCCAGCGGCGCAGCCAAGGCCCCCGCCCAGAACGATGGATTGGGGGTCCAGACTGTCGGCAAGCAGCGCCAGCACATGACCCAGTTCAGCGGCAGCCTGATCGATGATGTGCAAAGCCCGGGCGTCGCCGCCCTGCGCGGCCGCCACCACGTCCTCGGCCGTGGGCACGCCAAAAGCCGCAGCCAAAGCCGGCCCCGAGGCGATGTCTTCCACCATGCCGCCGACAGGATGGCCGCAGCTTTGGCAGCGCCGTCTATCCATGCTGTTTGCAATCACCAACGCCGCCCCGCGAGAGCCGGCATAAGGCACACCATTCAGAACCAACACACCCGCAATTCCCGTACCGATGGTGGCATAGTAAAACGCCGATAAACCGCGCCCCATTCCCAATCGGGCCTCGGCCAAGGCCGCCGCGCGCACATCTGCGCTGATCACGGTGGGCAGAACCGCACCCAGATGACCTGCCACGTCAAGGCCGCTCCACCTTATCCGGTGATCGCTAAAAACGCGCCCGCTAAGATCCACCAACTCGGCCACACCGACACCCATGGTCTTGACAGGCAATCCCAGGCTTTTTGCCTCGCCGCTAACGTCATGGGCCAGACCAACCGTATCGGCCAGAATGGCCGCCCCGCCGCGTTCGAACTCCGTTGCAACCTGCCGTCGCCCAATGACTGCGCCCGTCACAAGATCCACGATTCCCGCCGCAATCTTTGTGCCGCCCACGTCAATTCCAACGGCATACCGTCCGTCATTTTGCTGTGCATCAAGGGGCACAGAGGGCGGCATTACGGCACCGGATGATAAGATGGGGCAATGCCAAACAGGTATTCTGCAGGTGTCCCGCCCATATTGAACGCGCGGTATCGGGTGCCTTGCGGAATGTAGAACCCGTCTTGCGGGTGCAATTCAAACCAAACTGGCGATGCCTCAGGGTCATCGATCAGGATATTGACCCGGCCCGACAGCACATAAAGACCGGCCGCCCCGCCGTGGTGCAACGTCTCGCTGCGCCCACCGGGATTGATCCGAACCGAACCCGCCGTCAATTGGTCGGTCGAGGCGATGATCCCCGTCAACACCCGCGGATCGGTTCGGTCAAGCGACCAAAGACGATCGGCCTCGCGCAGAACCTTGATCCGGGCTTGGCTCAGCGCTTTTGACTGATCAGCCGGCCAATGCCCGATAAGATCAGTCCGTTCATATTTGAACTCAGAAACATAAGACCGTGTCGCCGCATATTTGCCGGACGCGCCGGTCGAAGGCGGCGGTGCAAAATACTCCAGCACCCGCAATTCCTGGTCTCCCCAGGCAAAGGCATGGTGCCAGGTATCTTTTTGAAAGAACACAGATTCGCCTTTGTGAACCAGATGAACCTCTCCGTTTTCAGGATTGGCAATCACCATGGTGCCCATCAGAACCGTCAGCACTTCATCCGCGCCAAAGACCGTTCGAAA
>CANHLE010000120.1 GCA_947461435.1 Paracoccaceae bacterium
CAAGGCTTTGCTGATCTGCTTCTTATCGGCTATCAAAACCGCCCGCGCTTGTTTGATTTACACATCAAACGGCCTGATCTGTTGTATGCGCGCGTGTCAGAAGTCCCCGAACGGCTGGATGCCGAAGGTGGGGTTGTCCATCCTTTGGATGAAGACTCGGCGCGCCGCGACCTTCAAGCCGCCTTTGATGCGGGTCTGCGCGCCGTGGCCGTGGCCTTTGTTCATGGCTACCTGAACCCTGTCCATGAACAGCGCGTCGGCGACATCGCCCGAGAGATCGGGTTTACGCAAGTCTCGCTTAGTCATCAATGTTCGCGTTTGGCCAAACTTGTGGGGCGCGGCGACACGACCGTGGTGGATGCCTATCTGTCGCCGATCTTGCGCCGCTATGTCGATCAGGTGGCAGATGCGCTTGACATGGGCCGCGCCTGCGAGCGTCTTTTGTTCATGCAATCCAATGGCGGATTGACCGATGCGCGCTTGTTTCAAGGCAAAGACGCCATTCTGTCCGGTCCGGCAGGCGGTATCGTCGGCATGGTCAAAACGGCCGAGGCGGCGGGCTTTGATCGGTTGATCGGCTTTGACATGGGGGGCACCTCGACCGATGTCAGTCATTATGCAGGAACGCTGGAACGCAGCTTTGAAACAGAAGTAGCGGGTGTTCGGATGCGGGCCCCGATGATGGATATCCATACCGTGGCTGCTGGCGGCGGCTCTATCTGCAGCTTTCGAGAGGGCCGGTTTCAAGTGGGCCCGCAAAGTGCGGGCGCAGATCCGGGTCCGGCCTGTTACCGGCGGGGCGGGCCCCTGACCGTCACCGATTGCAACGTGATGTTGGGCAAAGTGACGCCCGATCATTTTCCGGCCGTGTTTGGCCCCAACGCCGACCAAAAACTCGACGTCGAGGCAGTTCATGCCCGGTTTGCCGCCCTAGCGGCCGAAGTGGCCGACGCCTTGGGCGAAAAACCCCGGTCGCCGCAAGACATGGCGCGCGGCTTTTTGCGGATCGCCGTGGATAACATGGCCAATGCCATCAAGAAGATCAGCGTACAGCGTGGCCATGATGTGACGGGCTATACCTTGCAATGCTTTGGCGGCGCTGGTGGGCAGCATGCCTGCCTTGTCGCCGATGCCTTGGGGATGAAGCAGGTCTTTATTCATCCTTTTGCGGGGGTCTTGTCTGCCTTCGGGATGGGACTTGCCGAAATCCGCGCCCTGCGCGAGGTTCAGTTCGATGCGCCCTTGACGGATTTGGCAGGCGCACAGGCCGCCTTGGCCGAGATCGAGGCCGAGGCGAGGACCGAGGTGGCCCGTCAAGGTGTCGGCACTCTGCGCGGCGAGGCGTTGGCACATTTGCGCTATCACGGATCGCATCAGCCTTTGGCCGTGCCCTTCGGAACGGCCGAAGCGATGACGCAGCGGTTCGAAGAGGCGCACATGGCCCGCTTTGGGTTCATCTCGCCCGAACGGGCCATCTGGTTTGAAATGCTGTCCTGCGAGGCCATTGGAACGGCGGGCGAGGTGCCAAAGATGGTGCCGCCCACCGGCGATGCCAAGGTACAGGACCACGTTGAGATAAGCGGCATGGGCAAAGTGCCCCTTTGGTCACGTGCCGATTTGCCGGCCGGGTGGTCCTGCGAGGGGCCCGCCATCATCATCGAAGCCACGGGCACCAATATGGTCGAGCCGGGTTGGCATGCCCGCATTGATACCTTCGCGAACTTGATTCTGGAACGCCGAGTCTCTGCCCTGCGCGAGGCGGCGGCGGGCACCAACGCCGACCCTGTCCTGCTTGAAGTGATGTCGAACCTGTTCATGTCGGTGGCCGATCAGATGGGGGCGACACTGGCCCTGACGTCGTGGTCGGTCAACATCAAGGAAAGGTTCGATTTTTCTTGCGCCATTTTTGATGTCAACGGCGATTTGGTGGCCAATGCACCCCATGTCCCTGTGCATCTGGGATCGATGTCTGCCGCGATCAAAACGGTCATGCAGATGAACCCCGATGTGGCCGAGGGCGATGCGTTCATGCTCAATGCCCCGGCGCACGGCGGAACGCATTTGCCCGATGTCACGGTTGTGACCCCGGTCTTTGTGGCAGGAAAACCGGCCTTCTGGTTGGGATCGCGCGGCCACCATGCCGATATCGGCGGCCGCACCCCCGGCTCGTCCCCGCCCGACAGCACCACCCTGATCGAAGAGGGCGTGGTGATTAACAATATGCAATTGGTCAAGGCCGGCACTTTGCTGGAGGCCGAGGCGCGCGCCATTCTTGGATCTGGTCCCTATCCCTGCCGCAACCCCGATCAGAACATGGCAGATCTCAAGGCGCAGGTGGCCGCGAACGAGACGGGCAAACGCGCCTTGATGAAGGTTTGCGCGGCCTATGGCGCGGATGTGGTGGCCGCCTATATGGGCCATGTGCAAGACAATGCCGAAGAAAGCGTGCGCCGCGTAATTGCGCGCCTGAATGACGGCGCGATGACCTATCCGATGGATCAGGGCCAACAGGTCTGTGTCAAGGTCACCGTAGATCGGGCGCAGCGCAGCGCAACTGTTGATTTTACCGGCACCAGCGCGCAGCACAGGGGCAATTACAACGCCCCCCTGGCCGTGTGCCGCGCCGTCGTCCTTTATGTGTTTCGGACCCTTGTGGGCAGCGACATTCCCTTGAACGAGGGCTGTTTGAAACCGCTGTCGATCATCGTTCCCGAAGGCAGCATGCTGAACCCCGGCCCGCAGGCGGCTGTTATAGCCGGCAATACAGAGGTCAGCCAAGCCGCCTGCAACGCGCTTTATGGGGCTTTGGGGGGCATTGCCGGCAGCCAGGCCACGATGAACAACTTTGTCTGGGGCACCGAACAGTTTCAGAACTACGAAACGATCGCAGGCGGTACAGGGGCGGGACCGGGATACAATGGCTGCGATGCGGTGCAAAGCCACATGACCAATACCAGAATGACCGATCCGGAAATTCTGGAAAAAAGGTTCCCCGTTCGCCTCGAGACCTTTGCTGTTCGCGCAGGGTCGGGCGGGGCAGGGCAATGGCACGGCGGCAATGGTTCAATTCGGCGGTTGCGGTTCTTGGTTCCCGTCACAGTCACAACCTTGTCGTCGCACCGTCTTGTGCCACCTTTTGGCAGGATGGGCGGTGCGCCGGGGGCCGTGGGTGTGGATTGGGCGGAACTGCCCGACGGCACGCGGCGCGATTTGCCGGGAAACGCTGAAATCGAATTGCCGGCCGGATCGGTGTTTGTCATGCAAACCCCGGGCGGTGGCGGTTGGGGGCCGCCAGACGCGAAATCCTGAAATGCCTGGGCCAAGGCGCGGCAAGAACCTCGGGGGGATTTTCCTTCACGCCCCCTGCGGCCCCACCATGCGAACCTAAGGCCCGGCCGATCGTCCCAGTCTGCGCAACAGGGCCCGCGCTGCGACAAATGCTAGGGCAAAGGCCACCTCGTCCAGGGCCGGTTCTGATGGTGCAGGCGGCTCAGGTGGGCGCAGCGGAGCAGGGGCCGGCCCCGCTGCGGGCCGCCGCAAGGCGATCATCATGGCCACAGCGACCAGCAGGCCCAATCCCAGCAGGAAACATGCCAAGACCGGGCCGATCAGATGTGCCAGCGCCAGCAAAAGCGACATGCCCAACAGCGCCATGCCCAAACCAATAAACGCCCCGACACTGAGACCCCAGACAAGGGCCGATAAGCCCCTGTCCACCCCATTGCGGATCGCCCCGGTTAAAAGGCCCGACAAGCCGCGCCACACGGCCCTTAGCGCCGGGTCAACGCGCCGATCAACAAGCCCATTCCCGCAGCCAATCCCAGCGCAATATAGGGATTGGCCGCGACCGCCGTTTCAACCCGCAGTTCCGATTCTTGCCCCTTGCGCCCCAAATAGGCCGCCGCCTCGGTCATACCGTCCGTCATGTCTTTGGCCATGCTGTGCCCTCGGCCGATAGCCGCCGCTTGCACGTTATGCGCCAATTGCGCCAGTTCTTCGCGCAGCGTAGCCATTTGGGCGATGACGGCATCGTAGTCGGCGCTTGCGGAATTCAGGATCGTATTTTCATGTGCCATTGTGTGGTTCCTTGGTCGTGGCCCCAATAGGTTCGGGGAATGGCATCTTCTTGTCAGGCAGACGGGGCGGGCGCACTAACCCCTGTCAGCCCATGATCGCCAAGGCCCGAAACCCGCAGGCCAACTGCCGCAGATCAGTTGGCACTGCGATCGGCCCGCCTAGGGTAAATCCAAGCCAGTCAGGAAAGCCGCCCTATGCCCCAAAGTGATAAACCCCGGTCGATCCCTTGGCGCAGGGTGTGGGTCGGGCTTGCCGTGGGCGCGTTGGTCCTTGGGGGGATCTGGTGGCAAATGCGGGCCAATGCCCCAACCGCCGTTCAGGTTGAACAAGTTGCCCTTGGGCCGGTGACCCGGGTCTTGGCTGTGAACGGGAATGTCGCGGCCCAGACCGCTGTGCAGGTGCGCGCCGCGGTGACGGCGACGGCCTTGGACGTTACCGGGCAGGATGGCGCAGCCGTTGTCAAAGGTGACACCTTGGCCCAGCTTGACGACAGCAAGCAGCAGGCGATGCTGGATCAGGCCTCATCTGCGTTAGAGCAAGGCCGAATTGTACAGACGCAGGCCGCTGCCGTCTTTGGGCGGGACCGGGATCTTGCGGGCTTGGTTGCCCGATCGGTCTTGGATGACAGCCGCAGTCGCCTTGACAGTGCCGCACAAGAGGTGGCGCGCTTGACCGCCCTGCGTGATCAAGCAGTTATCGAAGTGTCCCGCTACAAGATCAAGGCGCCGATTGCCGGTACATTGATGTCGCGCGCCGTGGATCCGGGCCAACTGGTTGATCCCACAGTGGCCCTGTTTACTATCGCCGATCTGTCTGTTCTGGTGGTAAAGACCACCGTGGACGAGGCCTATGCGACGCAAATTGCCCTGGGTCAGACGGCCGATGTTCAACTGGTGGGCCGCGGCGAAATTCTGGCGGGCAAGGTCATCTTTGTGTCCCCGCGCGTCGATGCCGCCACGGGCGGTCTGGCCGTGACGATCGGATTTGACGGCCCTGTCACCACGCCAATCGGATTGACGGCCACAGTGAACATCGTCGTCGATCAGCAAACCGCGCTGACGGTGCCGCGCACGGCCTTGCAAGGCGAAAGCGTTTTTATCCTCGTGAACGGAAAGGCCAAACTGACGCCTGTCACAGTTATCGATTGGCCCGCTTCGCGTTTGATTGTCACACAAGGCCTGAAATCAGGTGACGTTCTGATCAGCGATAGCACGGCCATCGCGGATGGCATTTCTGTTACGAAAGCTGCGCCGTAATGCTGTATGCCTTCAAGATTGCCAGCAGGTATCTGACCGCATCCAAGGCGCAAACGGCGCTGTTGGTTCTGGGCGTGGCCGTTGGTGTGTTCATCTTCATCTTCATGTCGGCGCTGATCGGCGGTTTGGCCGAATTCATCATGGCGCGTACCGCAGGGGACATCTCTCATGTCACCTTGCAGGCGGAACCGGTTGATCCTGTTCTGCTGCACAGCTTCACCGGCACGACCCTGCTGGTGCAAGAGCCTTCAACCCAAAAAGATGCCCTGCGTGACGCAACCAATTTTCTGTCCTTGATCACCGAC
Source organism: Paracoccaceae bacterium (assembly GCA_947461435.1). Taxonomy (GTDB): domain Bacteria; phylum Pseudomonadota; class Alphaproteobacteria; order Rhodobacterales; family Rhodobacteraceae; genus CAIYZT01. The sequence continues at coordinate 5,639 of CANHLE010000120.1, forward strand.
TTGCCCCAGGTCAAGGCGGTCTCGCCGCAAATTGCCGGGTCCGGGGTGCTGCGCCGTGGCACCAAGGTGGCACAGGTGTCGATCATCGGGCTTGAGCCGGGACAGGAATCGGCCATTCTTGATCTGGCGGGATATATGGTCGGCGGCGACGTGCAACTGCGCTCTGGCGTCGTCTTGCTGGGCAAACAATTGGCCGAAGATCTGGGTCTGACCCTTGGGCAAAGCGTTCAGGTGCAATCGGCCAACGGTATTGATGCCGCGCTGAGCGTGACCGGAATATACCAGATTGGGGCGGGCGGGCTGGACCGGCGCAGCATTTATGTCAGTCTGTCTACGGCCCGAACCCTGTTCGCCATGCCCCAAGGCCTGACCCGCATCGAAGTGAAGTTGTTTGATCTTTATGCAGCCGATGCGGTTACCGCCCATATCACGGCATTGACGGGCTTGCCGGCCAAATCCTGGACAGAAGACGGCGCGCAACTGCTGGAGGCGTTGAGCGCTCAGGCGCAAACCGGATATTTCCTGAAAACCTTTGCAATGATCACAATCATCATTGGCGTGGCCTCGTCGATCTTGTTGTCGACCTATCGGCGCCGACCGGAAATTGGAATCATGCGGGCGATGGGGGCGTCGCGCCGCTTTGTCGTTTTGGTCTTTGTCTTGCAAGGGGCGTTGATAGGACTTCTGGGTGGGCTGTGCGGCGCGGCCGTGGGCTATCTCGCCCTGTTGCCTTTTCCGACGCGCGATGCCTTTCGTTCGGGGACCTTGCCCATCGATATCACCCAAGGCTCTTATGGACTTGCCATTGCCCTGACCTTTATCGGCGCGGTGGCGGCCTCGATCCTGCCCGCCCGGGCTGCGGCTCGCGTTGATCCTGTTACGGCGATCGGTCAATGACGCTGTTGACGGTTGCCAATCTGGTCAAGACCTTTGGGTCCGAACAGACCGAAACCCGCGTGCTGCGCGGTTTGGATCTGACCTTGGAAAAGGGGCAGATGGCAGCGCTGCTGGGGCCCTCCGGGTCTGGAAAAAGCACACTTTTGACAATCCTTGGCACCTTGATGCAGCCCACGTCGGGGCAACACACCATGCTTGGCGTCGATCTGACGCGCGCCAGCGACGCCGATCTGACGCAGTTTCGCAATCAGCATATCGGTTTTGTGTTTCAGTTCCACAATCTGCTGCCCGATTTCACGGCTTTGGAAAACGTGATCTTCCCGACGGCCATTCGAGACGGCCGGGAAACCGCCAAGGCCCGGGCCTGCGGCGCGGAATTGTTGATAAGAATGGGACTGGGCGAGCGTGTCCATTTTCCGGCGGCCAATCTGTCGGGTGGGCAAAAACAACGCGTTGCCGTGGCCCGCGCCCTGATGAATGCCCCCGAATTGGTCTTGGCAGACGAGCCGACAGGCAATCTTGACAGGGCATCGGCCCTTCAGGTCATGGATCTGATCGGTCAGATCAACCGCGATGAAGGGACGACATTCCTGATTTCGACCCATGACGAGAAAATTGCAAGCACCTGCAAAAGGCAGATCGTTGTCGCAGACGGCAAGGTCAGCGGATAATGCGACGCCCGCCCTGCTGACGCAAGGCGGGCGGGCTGTCCGACATCAGTTCGGGGAACTCAACTGATGCGGATGTGGTTTTGAACGGTCATGGTGCCCGGAGCGGCCCAGGCCGTCGATACAGCCAAGTCACGGTCGCGCAGCGTTTCGGCAGCGCCCGACAGCGTGACCGTGCCGCCTGATGCGGCAACATGCACGGTGTCTGCAGCAAACCAGCCGCGATTGAGCGCGCTGCGAATGTCGTCGGCAATCTGATCTGGATTGGCGGGCCGCGCAAAGGGCTTCAATACGCCGATCTGGTTGGCCACGCCGCGCACGCCCCACAACGGCAGCACCGCGGCGGCTGCCGCAACGCGTTGATAATGGGCCGGAACATCGCCCGTCAGGGTGACATACCCATCTTCGACAACCACTTTCACTGCATCTGGTGGCAGCGCGCCGTCCCAGTCCAGACGGTTCATGACGGCTGCTGCAATATCCTCGTCGCTGCGCTGAACTTCGCCCGGAAGCCGCACGACAATCTCTTCGGCAATCGCTTTGACACCTTTGACGCGCCCCGCCGCCGTTTCCGCGGCCCGCTTTTGCCAATAGCTTTCCACATGGCCGCTAAGCGTGACCAGACCATCGCGAACGGTCACCCCGATATGATCGGCGCTGACCATTGGCTCCCAGGCCAGTTCAGCAAGAACATCGGTTTTCAAGCTGTGATCCGACGTCATGTTTGCGGTCCTTGTGCGGGGGAGTACAAAAGTCCTTGCTTGGGGCGTTTGCGCACCATCTCCGGCTTGATCCCGATGGACCAATCGTGAACGGTTCCGCGCCAATACCAGATCGGCGTGCCGCCGATCACCCAGGCAACTTGGCCAGAACCGGGCACCCATCGGCCGCCGATCTGCCGATAGTCCGAAAACGCGCCGATCCAAGGCGTTGGCAGCGTCGGAGATGTGGCCGACCGCGGCCTGTCGGTGGCACTGACCCCGGCCACGCGGCCGTCGGCGTTTAACGCAAACGTCACTTCGGCCCGCATGGGGCCGGTGCCGCAACTGACCACCAGATGGTCGGCGTCCACCTCGCGCCAACTTAGCGCAGGATTGGTCAGCATCGCGTCCGGGGCAAAGGGCAGTTCTGCCAAATAACGCAAGCGTTCGGCTTTGGTCAGCGCGGCCGTGGGGCGGGTACGCAGAACCGGAAGAATGCCAAAGGCTGATACATCCAGACGTCCTTTGCCAAATTCCAAGGCATCAACGACGCAAAGATAGCCCAAGGGGCGAAAGCGTGCCCGCCACAGAAAAGCGCAAGACAAGACCGACATGGTTTGCTCTGCACTGAACGCGCGCCAACGCTCGGACGTCAGCGACAGCTTCATCTGACCGCTTTGGCGAAAGCGCACATGGCTTATCCCGCCGGCAGGATCGGCCCCCAGACGTGCCGCAAGATCGCGCACTGACTGCTGATGGGTCATGACCGTGTTGGCCCGACGGGTGATCCTTCGTCGATCATGCCCTTGCGCGCCTTTTCGGTTGCCGCCACCGCCGCACTTGTCTTGATCGGGGCAATCGTGATCACCCGGGGTGGCAGCACGGCTGAATGCCCCGTTTCTACGGCGAACAAGCGAAGCCGCGATTTTCCCGTGTTCTTGACCGAATAGCTGATCCCGGCAGGAACCAGAATCCCATCGCCCGAGACGATGCGGATCTTGCCATCACCAATCCGCATGCGCCCTTTGCCCTTTTCAACTCGGAAGAACCGATCGTGGTTTGGGCGATCGACGGAGTTCAGCTTGGCGCCGCGCTTTAACGACAAAAGGGCAAGGACCAACTGAGCAGAGTAGTAGATGTCGCGGCGGCGCATCCCTTTGCCCGGAATGGTGCCATTGTCAGGCGCGGTCTTGCTGGTCATCGCGGCGTCCCCTCATCTGCGTTGCACTCACTATGTCTGAGGAGGAGGCACCAGAATTGATCGAGGTTAGGGTCTTGCCGATTTTGCTGAAAACTTGGCAAATTTCGGGCCGTGATCTTGGAAAATTGGCCACAACCGCGCGATGTTCAGTTCAAAAGTGGTCCCTCGTGATCCAAATAGTCACGATCAAAAGACGCGAATTCAACCAAGGCGTCATAATCGTCAAAGACCACGCGGCCTTTTTGAAAGGTCAGCAAACCTTCTTCGCGCAGTTC
>CANHLE010000121.1 GCA_947461435.1 Paracoccaceae bacterium
CAATGAAGATGACCGCGCCGCGGTATCAGGATGTGAAATCCAAGGATATTCCCGAAATCATCGATGATGACGGCACCAAAGTGCGGGTGATCGTCGGCTCTTTCTGGGGCAAGACCGGCCCGGTGGATGGGATTGCCGCCGATCCGCAGTATCTGGACATCTCGGTTCCGGCGGGAAAGCGCAAGAGTTTCAAGATCGACACGCGCCGCCGCGCCTTTGCCTATGTGTTTCAAGGTTCGGCAAAATTCGCGGATGCGTCGCGCCCGCAAGGGGTGCTGTTGGAAAAGGAAGTCTTGGGCGAAGAGGTGAATATTCGCGACATGTCCGGCAATCGGACCTTGATCCGGTTTGGGGCGGGCGATGAGGTGACGGTGCGGGCCGGCGATCATGGGGTGCGATTCCTGCTGATCTCGGGCGCGCCGATTGAAGAGCCCGTTGCATGGCATGGGCCGATCGTCATGAACACCAAGGCCGAGTTGCAACAGGCCATGAGCGAACTGCGCAACGGCACTTTCATTCGCCCCGGCCATTAGGGGCGGGCAGGGGGGCTTGCCCCCCCTGTTGACACCGCGCCATCCAAAGCGCGGCAGCGTGCCCCGGTGTCAGGCATGGATGGCGCCGTCGCCGCAGGCAAGGGCCGCCTCGCGCACCGCCTCGGAATAGGTGGGGTGGGCGTGGCAGGTCAGCGCAAGGTCTTGAGCAGAGGCGCCAAATTCCATCGCAACGCAGACCTCGTGGATCAGATCGCCCGCACTTGGGCCGATGATATGCGCGCCCAGAATGCGGTCTGTCGCGGCATCGGCCAGAATTTTCACGAAACCGTCGGCCTGAAACACCGCCTTGGCGCGGGCATTGCCCATAAAGGGAAACTTGCCAACCTTGTAGGCCCGGCCCTGATCTTTCAACTGCTCTTCCGTGGCGCCCACATTGGCCACTTCGGGTGTGGTATAGATCACGCCGGGGATCACGCCGTAGTTCACGTGTCCCGAACGGCCTGCCATCACCTCGGCGGCGGCCATCCCCTCGTCTTCGGCTTTGTGCGCCAGCATCGGCCCGGCAATGGCATCGCCAATGGCATAAAGGCCCGCGATGTTGGTGCGGAAGTGGTCATCTGTCTTGATGGTGCCGCGCGGGCCCATTTCGACGCCCAACAGATCAAGCCCCAGACCGGCCGTATAGGGTTTGCGGCCCGTGGCGAGCAGAACCACGTCCGCCGTCAGGCTGGCCAGACTGTCGTCTTTGCGCAGCTTGTAGGTGACCGTGCCCCCTTCAACCTTTTGAACGGCGGCCCCGAGCACGAAGGTCAACCCCTGTTTGGTCAGGATGCGCTGGAAGGTTTTGGCAACTTCGCCGTCCATGCCGGGGGTGATGGCATCAAGATATTCCACCACGGTCACCTTGGTGCCCAACCTTGCATAGACCGAGCCCATTTCTAGGCCGATCACGCCCGCGCCAATGACGACCATGGATTTGGGGATCGACGGCAGGGTCAATGCGCCGGTCGAGGTGACGACGGTTTTCTCGTCGATGGTCACGCCGGGCAAAGTGGCGGGTTCGGACCCGGTGGCGATGACGATGTGTTTGGCGGTATGGATGTCATCGCCGACCTTGACCTGACCGGGCGCGGGAAGTGTGCCCCAACCTTTCAGCCAAGTGATCTTGTTCTTTTTGAACAAAAACTCGATCCCCTTGGTGTTGCCGTTGACCACATCCTGTTTATAGGCCTGCATCTGGCCCCAATCGACAGTCGGCGCTGGGCCCATCAGACCCATTTTCGCAAAGTTTTCATGGGCTTCGTGCAACTGGTGCGTGGCGTTCAGCAAAGCCTTGGACGGGATGCACCCGACGTTCAGGCAGGTGCCGCCCAGCGTCTCGCGCCCTTCGACCACGGCGACGTTGAGGCCAAGTTGCGCGGCGCGGATGGCGCAGACATAGCCGCCGGGGCCAGCGCCAAGGATGATTGCGTCAAAGTCTGCCATGGGTTTGGTCCTTTTGGTGTCGGCGGAACCGGGGCGCAGCGCCCCCCGGCCCCCCCGGAGGATGTTTGGAAACGGATCTTGTGGCCTAGATCAGGGCCGCCACGATCATCGTCAGGGTTGCAACAAAGCCGATGCCCCAGATGACCGAACGCCACGGGGCCCAGCCAAAGGCATAGGCGGGAATGTAGACAAGGCGGGCGGCAAGGTAGGCGTAGGCGGCGTATTGGGTGGTTTGCGTCGACTGGTTGCCCAAGGTCACAACCAAAACAGCGATGGTGAACAGGATCAGCGCTTCGTTATGGTTGTTCAGGGCCCGTTGCAGGCGGGCCGTGGTTCTGGACAGGGCGCGCGGCGGGGGCACATCGCGCGGCGAGGAGGTGTATTTTGGGGTCAGTTCGAGGTTCGCCGGGGTGGCGAACAGGACGAACTGGACGGCCTGTAGCAGGGCGGCGAGGGCGAGGGTGGTGAGTTCGGGGGTCATGAGTTGGCCTTTTGCGGGGGGTGGATGGCCGCCCCCTTGGTGAAAGGGGGCGGTGAAGTGTCAACAGATGTCTGGAAGGAACACCGCCCCAATCTTTGGTGGAACCGAAGCAGGCCGCAGTGCCAAAGGGCCGGTTCGTTCCAATCCCTACAGATCCATCAACAATCGGCGCGGATCCTCCAGCGCCTCTTTCACCCGCACCAAGAACGTCACCGCCCCTTTGCCGTCGACGACGCGGTGATCATAGGACAGTGCCAGATACATCATCGGGCGGATGACGATTTGGCCTGCGACGACGACGGGGCGGTCTTGAATCTTGTGCATGCCCAAGATCCCCGATTGCGGCGGGTTCAAGATGGGCGAAGACATCAGCGAGCCATAAACGCCGCCGTTGGAAATGGTGAACGACCCGCCCTGCATTTCGGCCATCGACAGCTTGCCATCGCGGGCGCGCAGGCCGAGTTCGCTGATCTTTTTCTCGATTGCCGCGAAACCCATCTGGTCGGCGTCGCGCACCACGGGGACGACAAGGCCGGTCGGCGTGCCGACGGCCACGCCCATGTGGACGTAGTTTTTATAGACCACATCCTGACCGTCGATCTCGGCATTGACCTCGGGGATTTCTTTCAGGGCATGGGTGCAGGCTTTGACGAAGAAGGACATGAAGCCCAGCTTTACGCCGTGCTTCTTTTCGAAGATGTCTTTGTAGTCGTTGCGCAGCCCCATGATGCCGGACATGTCCACCTCGTTATAAGTGGTCAGCATGGCGGCGGTGTTCTGGGCGTCTTTCAGGCGGCGGGCGATGGTGGCGCGCAGGCGCGTCATCTTCACACGCTCTTCGCGGGCGGCGTCATCGGCGGGCACGGGGGCACGCGGGATCGCCGCCAAGGCCGGGGCCGCAGCCAGAGGGGCGGCGGCGGCGCTGCGGGCGACATCCTCTTTCATGATGCGCCCATCACGGCCGGTGCCTTGCACCTGATCCGCGCTTAAGCCGGCTTCGGCCATGGCTTTCTTTGCGGCGGGGGCGTTTTCGATGTCTTTTGCCGCCGGGGCGGGCGCTGCGGGCTTGGACGTTTCGGCCTTGGCGGCGGGGGCCGGGGCAGCCCCGGCCGCGCCTTCGGTGACGATGGCCAACCGCGCCTTGGCATCGACCGTTGTGCCTTCGGGTGCCAGAATTTCGGCCAGAACGCCCGAGACCGGGCTTGGCACTTCGACCGAGACCTTATCCGTCTCCAACTCGCACAGCATTTCGTCCTGCTTCACCACATCGCCGACCTTTTTGAACCAGGTGGAAACGGTGGCTTCGGATACGCTTTCGCCCAAGGCGGGCACCATGACGTCAGACATGTTCTTCTCCTATCTCCGGGCTTAGCCCAGAGCCTCTTTGACGAGGGTTTCCTGTTCAAATTTGTGACGGCTGGCCAGACCGGTGGCCGGCGAGGCGGAGGCTGAGCGCCCGGCATAGCGGAAGCGGGTTTTCTTGGCGCCCATCCCGGTTAGGATTTGCTCCAACTCCGGCTCTACAAAGGTCCAGGCGCCCTGGTTCTTGGGCTCTTCCTGACACCAGACCCACTCGGCATTCTTGAACCGCGACAACTCGGCGGTCAACGGCACGGTGGGCATCGGATAGATCTGTTCCAGCCGCATCAGATAGGTGTCATCCTGTCCGCGCGCGTCGCGTTCGGCCAGAAGATCGTAATAGACCTTGCCCGAGCACAGCACGACCCGGCTGATCTTGTCGTCGGGTTTCAGCGTCAGATCGGAATGGCCCTTTTCCGCATCATCCCAAAGAACGCGGTGGAAGGTGGACCCATCCAGAAACGATGCCGCATCCGATACGGCCATGGGATGGCGCAGCAATGATTTCGGCGTCATCAGGATCAAGGGCTTGCGATAATCGCGGTGCAACTGGCGGCGCAGGATGTGGAAGTAGTTGGACGGCGTGGTGCAATTGGCCACGATCCAGTTGTCATGCGCGGAAAGTTGCAAGAAACGCTCCAGCCGGGCGCTGGAATGTTCCGGGCCCTGACCTTCGAAACCATGCGGCAAAAGGCAGACCAGACCGGACATCCGCAGCCATTTGGATTCGCCCGAATTCACGAACTGGTCGAACATGATCTGCGCGCCATTCGCGAAATCGCCGAACTGCGCTTCCCACAGGGTCAACGTGTTCGGCTCTGACAGTGAATAGCCGTATTCAAAGCCCAAGACGGCATATTCTGACAGCATGGAATCGATCACTTCGTACCGGGCTTGGCCGGGACGGATGTGGTTCAGCGGATAATAGCGTTCTTCGGTGGTTTGATCGACCAGACCCGAATGGCGCTGCGAGAAGGTGCCGCGTGTGCAATCCTGCCCCGACAGACGCACCGGGAATCCTTCGACTTGCAGCGAGCCAAAGGCCATGGCTTCGGCGGTGGCCCAATCAAAGCCCTTGCCGGTTTCGAACATTTTGGCCTTGGATTCCAGCAAACGGACGACCGTTTTGTGTAAATCGAACCCTTCGGGGGCCCGGCTAAGGGCGGTGCCGATTTCGGCGAGGGTTTCAGGCTTGATCCAGGTTTCGCCGCGCTGGTAATTGTCCAGATCCTTGGTGGTCAGCGATTTCCAGCGACCATCCAGCCAATCCGCCCGGTTGGGTTTGTATTCCTTGCCCGCCTCGAATTCGGCATTCAGTTTTGACTGAAACGCCGCCTTCATGTCTTCGATCTCTCCCTCGGGGATCAGACCGTCTTTGACGAGCCGTTCGGTATAAAGCTGCAAGGTGGTCTTTTGCTTGCGGATCCGGGTGTACATCGCCGGATTGGTAAACATCGGCTCGTCGCCTTCGTTGTGACCAAAGCGGCGATAGCAGAAGATGTCCAGAACCACATCCTTGTGGAATTTCTGGCGGTATTCCGTGGCCACTTTGGCGGCGTGCACGACGGCCTCTGGGTCATCGCCGTTGACGTGAAAGATCGGCGCTTCGACCATCAGGGCGATGTCGGTGGGATAGGGCGAGGAGCGCGAATAGGACGGCGCCGTGGTAAACCCGATCTGGTTGTTCACCACGATATGAATGGTGCCGCCCGTGCGATGGCCCTTCAGGCCCGACAGACCGAAACATTCCGCCACAACGCCCTGTCCGGCAAAGGCGGCATCCCCGTGCAGCAAGATCGGCAGCACCTTGACGCGTTCTGTGTCGCCCAACTGGTCTTGCTTGGCGCGAACCTTGCCAATGACGACGGGGTTCACCGCCTCAAGGTGGCTGGGGTTGGCGGTCAATGACAAGTGAACGGTATTGCCGTCAAAGGTGCGGTCTGACGAGGCGCCAAGGTGATATTTCACATCGCCCGACCCTCCCACGTCTTCCGGTTTGAAACTGCCGCCCTGAAATTCGTTGAAGATCGCGCGGTAGGGTTTTTGCATCACATTGGCCAGAATGTTCAGGCGGCCGCGGTGGGGCATTCCGATGACGATATCCTGCACGCCATGCGCGCCGCCGACCTTGATGATCGCCTCCATCGCGGGAATAAGCGCCTCGCCTCCGTCAAGGCCGAAGCGCTTGGTGCCGGTGTATTTCACATGCAAGAACTTCTCATAGCCTTCGGCTTCGACCAATTTGTTCAAGATGGCGCGGCGGCCTTCGCGCGTGAACTGGATTTCCTTGCCATAGCCTTCGATCCGCTCTTTCAGCCAGGCCGCCTGCTCGGGGTCGGAGATATGCATGTATTGCAGCGCAAAGGTGCCGCAATAGGTGCGCTTTACGATCTCGACGATCTGCCGCATCGAGGCGTGGACAAGCCCCAGAACATTGTCGATGAAGATCGGGCGGTCCATGTCGGCTTCGGTAAAGCCATAGGAAGCCGGGTCAAGCTCGGGGTGGTTTCCGCGCTCCACAATCCCCAAAGGATCAAGATCTGCGGCCAGATGGCCCCGGATCCGGTAGGCGCGGATCAGCATGATCGCACGAACGGAATCAAGAACCGCGCGCTGAATCTGGTCTTCGGTCAGGGCCACGCCCTTTTCGGCGGCCTTCTCGACGATCTTTTTGCCTGCGCCTTTTGCTTCGGCCGGAACGCCCCATTCGCCGGTCATGGCGGCCGTCAATTCATCGACGGGGCTTTGCGGCCAGTCATTGCGCGCCCAGGACGGGCCTGCGGCCTGCTTGCGGGCCTCGGCCTCGCTGTCGCCCAAAGAGCGGAAGAAATCCGCCCATTGCGCATCGACCGATGCGGGATCGGCCGCATAGCGCGCGGCCAACTGATCGACATAATCGGCGTTGGCCCCGTTCAGGAACGATGAGGCGTGGAATTGAGAATTGGGCGATTGTTCGGTCATTGGGTCTCTCCCGTCAGTGGGGCAGAACATTCAGTGATCAGGACTTTGGAGGAGGGATCCTCAATAAAGTCTGAAGGGGGGTTCGTGATGCGAGAAGAAACGACGGCTGCGTCATTGCTAGCGCAAAGCATGGCCGGCGCGGCGGCCAATTGGGCGGCTGACACGGCGCCAACCATGAATTGAACCGCCTCGGTATAGGTTCCATCGTCGTTCTTCTTGGATGAGGTCATCACCACGGCGGCCTGCGGCATGCCGTAAGCGGCCAGATAATCTTCGTTCGTCATCTCCACCAGGCAGCTGCAATCTTCCGGTGCGCTGGCGCCGCTTGGTACACAGGCCGAACACAGCAAGGCAAGGATGAGGGCGAAGGGCGCTTTCATCACAGGTTATCCCTTGATGGCCTGCAGGACGGCCTGACCCAGATGGGCCGGGCTTTCGGCCACGATGATTCCGGCGCGCTTCATCGCCTCGATCTTCGATTCCGCGTCGCCCTTGCCACCGGCCACGATGGCCCCCGCATGGCCCATCCGGCGGCCTGTTGGCGCGGTGCGCCCGGCGATGAAGCCTGCCGTCGGCTTCCAGCGGCCGCGCTTTTTCTCATCGGCCAGAAACTGGGCGGCATCCTCTTCGGCGGCGCCGCCGATTTCGCCGATCATGATGATGGAATGGGTGTCCGGGTCGGCCAGAAACATCTCAAGCACGTCAATATGTTCGGTGCCCTTGATCGGATCGCCGCCAATGCCGACGGCTGTCGATTGCCCCAGCCCAAGATCAGAGGTTTGCTTGACCGCTTCGTAGGTGAGTGTCCCTGAGCGGGAGACAACACCCACCGAACCGGCCCGGTGAATATGGCCCGGCATGATGCCGATCTTGCAGGCGTCCGGTGTGATGACACCGGGGCAATTTGGCCCGATCAGCCGCGATTTTGAATTTTCCAAAGCGCGTTTGACCTTCATCATGTCCAAAACCGGAATCCCTTCGGTGATGCACACGATCAGTTCCATTTCGGCGTCGATCGCCTCAAGGATACTGTCGGCGGCAAAGGGCGGCGGCACATAGATGACCGAGGCGTTGGCTTGGGTTATGGCCTTGGCTTCGTGGACCGAGTTGAACACGGGCAGATCAAGATGCACCTCGCCGCCCTTGCCGGGGGTCACGCCGCCCACCATTTTGGTGCCGTAGGCGATGGCCTGTTCGGAATGGAACGTGCCTTGGCTGCCGGTGAAGCCTTGGCAGATGACGCGAGTGGTCTTGTTCACAAGTACGGCCATGATGGCTCCTATCTTTCAGGTCCGCCGCGGCAAATGCCGGGCGCAATTTGGGGTGTGCGTGCTGCGCTGGGCATAGTGCGCAGCCCGGTGGCGCCCGCTTTGAACATCTTGGTCACGCCAAGGTTCGGGACGATCTGTGCTTTGGCGGGCCAAGCGGTGCCCCCGGTCTGCCGACAGGGGCCGCGCGGGGCTGCGGCCGTGCCAACGCCCTGCTGGGGCGCGCAAAACCTGTCGATCTGTCGGAGGGTGAAGGTCATTTTCGGTCTTTTCGGCGTTTGAGAGTGACGTCCAAGGTCTGGTTCGGTCCGGATGGTTCAGCTTTCACTTTTCGATTCTATGGCGCTTTCTTTGGCGCTGCGGTCGGCGGATCGGGCTTTGCCGGCCCGCGCCGGACGCGCCCGGCGCGCCGATCTGACGGTCCGCTCGGGGCCAGCCTTGCGCGATGTTCTTGCGGAAGGTGCCAGAAGCGGCGACAGATTTTTTGGGCCTTCCTGCGCGGCATCAAAGGCCGTGTCATAGCCAAAACGATCAAAATCTGACGCGTAAAATTCCCGGATGGCAGATTGCGCGGACAAAGGTATCTCTTTCCATGCGCCCTTCGCCGCTTTCTGGTTTTCGGTCGGGATATGATCCAGCTGCTGAAGGGGCAAACCCAAATGGGTGTAGATGGCGCGCATATCCTCGGCCAGATGTTCAAGGCGGCCCACATAATCCACGCTGTCGGGTTCGCGCAGCCAAAAGGTTTGCGGGCGGAAAAGGCGGTGTTCCTTGGCGATTTCGGGCAGGTTGGCACAAATGTCATCAAAGCTTCGGGTCAGGAATTTTGACCGATCGCGATCCGAGTCTTCGCCAAACTTGGTCTCACGGCGCTGATCGGCCTGCGCCCGCCTGACGGCGAAGGTGTAGGCAGAATAACAACGCGAATAGGGGTTACGGCAGAACGCGAAGCTGAAGAACTGATCGTAAAGCCCGTTGTAAAGCGCCCGGCGCAAACGGTGGGATGTGATATGTTTCAACAGTTTGGCGTCTTCGCCAATTCCGAAGGCTTCCCGATTGTCGGGCAGGGTCGCCCCTTCGGAGACGTGCAGATCCTGCGCCGGATCCAAATGGTCCATCAACAGAGTTTCGACGGTCGTCCCGGCGTTTTTCGGGATATGGACGAAGACGAATTTATGCGACTGG
>CANHLE010000122.1 GCA_947461435.1 Paracoccaceae bacterium
TCATTGGATCATCTGGATCCCCACGCAAGGGATTTCATCGCCCGCTCGCCGTTTTTGTGCATCGGCACGCAATCGGCCGCCGGGCGGGCCGATGTCAGCCCGCGGGGCGATCCCTGCGGGTTCGTCAAGGTTCTGGACGATCGCACCTTGCTGATCCCGGACCGCCCCGGAAACAACCGGCTGGATACGCAATCAAACATCCTTGCCAATCCTGCGATGGCCGTTCTATTCATGATCCCCGGCTTTGACGACACGTTGCGGGTCAATGGCACGGCCCAAATCTCGACCGACCCTGACCTTCTTGCGCTGCTGGCGGTCGATGGCCGCTTGCCCATCACGGCCATTGTTGTGAGCGTGCAAGAGGTGTTTTTGCACTGCGCCAAGGCGTTTCGACGGTCAAAGCTTTGGGACCCTGAGGCCCTGCAGGACCGCCGGGAGATGCCCTCGCTGATCAAGATCATTCTGGATCAGACGACCGGAGCGCCCGCGGACCCGCAAGAGCAAGCCGCCTTGGATGCCAATCTTGAGAAAGATTATCAATCCACGATTTATTGACGGCTGGCGGGTGTCCTACCATTCAAATGTCGCAGTCAGAACAGAAACAAGGCGCAGCCCGCCGTCAGATAGTCGCATGAGCACCGAGGCAAAATCGAACCGGACGGGCATCTTGCTGGCCATTGGCGGGGCGGTTGTGCTGTCGATGAATGATCTGGCGATCAAGGCGCTGTCGGGCGATTATGCGCTGCATCAGGTGATCTTGTTGCGGGCCGTGATCGGGATGGCGCTGGTTCTGGGCGTATCGTGGTATTCCGGGGCAGGGTTGCGGCAGTTGCGCACACGGCGGCGCGGGGCGCATTTGCTGCGGGTCAGTATCGTGATGGTGTCGAACATCACTTATTTCGTGGGCTTGTCGCTGATGCCGCTGGCCGATGCGGTGGCCACGGCGTTTGTCGCGCCGCTGTTCGTAACGCTGATGAGTTCGGCGGTGTTGAAAGAACAGGTTGGGCCGCGCCGCTGGGCGGCCGTTGGTGTGGGGATGGCGGGCGTCTTGATCATGACACGTCCCGGCGCCGGGGTTATTCAACCGGCCGCAATTCTGGTTCTGATTTCAGCATTTTGCTATGCCTCCAGCCATATGATGACACGGCGGATGCGCGATACCGAAAGTGCGATGGCGCTGAACTTTTATGTGCAATGCGGGTTTATCGTGGTCAGCAGCCTGTTCGGGCTGTTGGTGGGCGATGGGCATTTGGCGCAGGCACCGGGCAGCACATGGGAGTTTTTGTTCCGCCCTTGGCATATGCCGCCTTTGGGCGATCTTTGGGCCTTTGCGGCGACAGGGGTGGCGGTGGGCGTGGGGGGGTTGATGATGTCACAAGCCTACCGCACCACCGAAGCGGCCCTTGTGGCCCCCTTCGAATATGTCGGCATGCCCATGGCGATTTTCTGGGGGGCTGTCGTCTTTGGCACCTTTCCGGATCATACGGCTTGGGCGGGGATTGCGCTGATCTGCGGGGCGGGTTTGTATACGCTGTGGAGAGAGACGGTTCGCAAGAAGGATGTGGATGTTGCAGCCCCAAGCGGTGATATTTGACATAGGCAATGTGCTGACGCGGTGGCAGCCCGAAGCCTTTTACGACCGGGTGATCGGCCCTCAGCGGCGGGCGGCACTGTTTGACGCGGTGGATCTGCACGGCATGAATGATCTGGTGGATGCCGGGGCCCTGTTTCGCGAAACGATTTATGATTGGGCGCTAAGGCACCCCAGTTGGGCCCCAGAGATCCGGTTGTGGTACGACCGCTGGATTGAATTGGCCAGCCCCCGAATAGAGGGATCCATTGCGTTGCAAAGGGCGCTGCGGGCCAAGGGGGTTCCGGTCTTTGCGCTGACGAATTTTGGGCGCTATTCCTGGGAAGAGGCGTTGCCGAAAATGGATTTTCTGCTGGATTTCGACCGAACCTATGTGTCCGGAGTGATGGGGGTGATCAAACCCGACCCCCGGATTTACGAGATGGTGGAACAAGATTGCGGGATCGCGCCCGAGCGGCTGCTGTTTGCCGATGATCGGCCGGACAACATCGTGGCTGCCGCGCGGCGGGGGTGGCGGACGCATCAATTCGAATCCTGGCAAGGATGGGCACAGCGCCTTGTTGCCGAAGGATTGTTAAGCAAGGGAGAAGCAGGATTATGACAGTGCAGATTGTGCCGGGTGAGGCCGAGAGACTGCTGTCATGGGCCGGGCTTTTGGCGGCGCTTGAGGCGGGGCACCGATTGCCAAAGCCCGATATCAAGGATCTGTTCGTCTATCGCGGGGCCGATACGATTCTGGACCGGGCCACATGGATTGATGGTTTGGGCGCGCTGGTGAAGGTGGCGACGGTGGTGCCGGGCAATGCCGCGCGCGGCAAGCCCACCGTCAATGGCGCAGTGACCTTATATGATGATGTGACCGGCGAATTGACGGCGCTGGTTGATTTCCATCTGGTGACCAAGTGGAAGACGGCGGGGGATTCGCTTTTGGCGGCCAGCCGTTTGGCGCGCAAGGATTCTCGGCGGTTCTTGTTGGTGGGGGCCGGGACCGTGGCAAAATCCATGATCGAAGCCTATTCCAGCCTTTGGCCAGAGGCCGAATTTACCGTGTGGAGCCGCAGCCGGGACAGCGCCGTGGCCATGGGAAGGGCCGTGGCGGAGGATCTGGAGACGGCAGTACGGGCGGCAGATGTGATCTGCACGGCAACCATGGCGTCGCGGCCGCTGATCAAGGGTGAGTGGTTGCAGCCCGGTCAGCATCTGGATTTGATCGGGGCGTACAAGCCCAGCATGCGCGAAGTGGACGACGCCGCCATGCAGCGGGCGCGGCTATTCGTGGATGCGCGGGCCACAACCGTGCATCATATCGGAGAGATCATGGACCCGATCGCATCTGGTGCCATCACCGAGGCGGACATCGTGGCAGATTACTATGATGATCCGGCGCAGTTTGTGCGCCGCACGTCAGACGAGATTACCATCGCCAAGAATGGCGGCGGCGCGCATCTGGATTTGATGACGGCCAATTACATTGCCAAGGCATGGGCTGGACGCTGACAAAACGCCCCAGACGGCGCAAGACAGTGGCCATATGAAGGGAAATTGGTCGGAGTGAGAGGATTCGAACCTCCGACCCCCTGCTCCCGAAGCAGGTGCGCTACCAGGCTGCGCTACACTCCGACCGTGGGCGGGGGGTTACCGCGACTGAGGCGCTTTTGCAAGAGCATCGCCGCTGGAATTCATGACAGCTCGCTCGGCTCTGGCTTGGTGCGGCGGTCAAACAGCTTTGACCATGAGGTCAGCCGTGGCATCAGACCCATGTCAAGGCGGGAGCGGGTTTCCAGAACGGGGCGGTTCTTGGACACGCTGGGCGTTCCTTCGCGCAGGACGATATACAGACCAGAAGCAATGATGATTGTTGTGCCGATGATCGTGATCGTATCGTGCGTTTCGTTGAAAATCAGGGTTCCAAAGATCGTAGCCCAGACGATTTGCGAATACTGCATGGGGGCCACGATGACGGCGGGGGCCCGGCGATAGGCGGCTATGCCCAAAAGGCCCGCAATGAAGCCCAAGACAGACATCAGGCCCAAAAGGCCAAGATGTGTGACCGGCATGGGTTCATAGACAAAGGGCAAGGCAATGGCGGTGACGATCAGGTTCGCCATCATGGGATAAAGCATGATGACGACCGATCGTTCGGAATTGCCGGTTTTGCGCACCAGAACTGAGTTGAAAGCCCCCAGAACGGCGGCCCCGATGGCCGCAAGATGGCCCAAGCCAAAGCTGGCGTTGCCCGGACGCACGACGATGATCACGCCGATCAACCCGACGGCCACGGCAATGCCGCGGTGCAGACCGACCTTTTCGCCCAAAAGGGGAATGGCGATCAGGGTGATCAGGATCGGGGATGCGAAGAAGATCGGGTAAGCCTCGGCCAGGGGCAGGACCGAGAAGGCGTAAAAGCCGCAAAGCGCGTTCAAGACGGTCATAAGGGCCCGTGCCACGGTGGAGATTGGATGCCGGGGGATCAGGTTGCCATCGGTTCTGTCGCCGATCAGCATCAAAAGCACGATGGGGAAGCCGAACATGACAGAGAAGAAGATGGTCTGAAACGGGCTGTAGCTTGCCCCGAGGTATTTCACCATCACGTCATTGGTGGCGTAAATGCCAAAGGCCGCAAGGGACAGCAGGGCGCCGGTCAGGTTGGATTGGGGGGGCATATGTCTGATCCAATGGCTTTTCCGGGCGCGCCCGGACCTAATCTTCGAAATCGCGCGTGTGGCCGCAAACTTCAAGGGGGCGGCACGCGTTTTTACCCAATCGTCACGAAGGAAGGGGCTGACCGGATTTCCACAGCAGGTACAGACCTGCGCCAATGATCACCCCAATGCCCAAAACCATCAAGGCGTCCATCTTTTCGCCAAAGATCAGCGCCGCACAGAGGGACCCCCACAGGATCTGGCTGTATTGCATGGGCGCAACAACGATGGCCGGTGCGCGCGAATAGGCGGCGATGATCAAGATTCCGCCGCAGGTTGACAAAACGCCGATCAAAAGGGCCAAGGACCAGGCGAAAAGGCCCATGGGTTGCCACACCCATGGCAAAAAGATCGCCAGGATCAGAACCTGCGCCAAAGCCGGCCAAAGAAGGATCACCGAGGGACGTTCCTTGTTGCCGATCTTGCGCAACAAAAGCGAGTTGAGCGCGCCCAGCGTTGCGCCCATGATCGCCGTCAGATGTGCCAGTTGCAGCGGGATCGAGCCGGGGCGCAGCGCAATCAGAACGCCGGAAAATCCGACGACAACGGCCAAGACACGGGCCAGATCCAGCCTTTCGCCCAGCAGGGGGACGGCCAGAACCGTGATCATCAGCGGCATGCAAAAGAAAATGGCATAGGCCTGTGCGATCGGCAGTTTTGTGAAGGTGTAGCTGACAATCACCGAATTCACGACAGTCAGACCGATGCGCACGACCGTCCATTTCAGCAAGACAGGCCGCATGGAAAAGCCGCCCGCAGAAGTGGCCGCCTGAAGCAGGATGAACGGCAGGCTGCACAGCGCGGCGGTAAAGATGATCTGCACCGCCATGAGGCCTTGGCCCATGAACTTGATTGTCACATCGCTAAGGGCATAAAGGCCAAAGCTGCACAGGCCCAACAGGGCGCCTTGAACCGAAGGGTTGCGGATCATCTGGATTTTTCCGGCCGTGTCACGATGACAAGGCCCGAGGCGATGATCAGCGCCGTTCCGACGGCGGTGGCCGCCGACATCTTTTCATGAAACAGGATGGCACCCATGATGGACCCCCAGATAACTTGCGAAAACTGCATCGGCGCGACGACGATGGCGCGCGCCGCACGATAGGCTGCGATGATCAGAATGGACCCCCCAACAAGGGTGACCCCCATCAGGGCCGTCACCGCAAGATCCGCAAAAGGCATAGGGCGATAGACGAAAGGCAGGATCAGGCACAAGATGATCTGTTGGGCCAGCATGGGATAGATCATCAGGACGACGGTGCGTTCGCTGCCCCCGGTCTTGCGCAGCAAAACATAGTTGAGCGCCCCCGAGGCAGACCCGGCGATGGCTGCCAGATGGGCAATTTTAAAGGCGGTCGTGCCGGGATCCAAGGCGATAATCACCCCGACGAGGCCCAGAATGACAGCGGTGCCGCGCACGAGGTCAATCTTTTCGCCCAGCATGGGAACTGCCAGAAGCGTGATGAAAATCGGCATGGTGAAGAAGATCGCGTAGCATTGGGCCAGCGGAAGATTGGCAAAGGCATAGGGGCCGATGATTCCGTTAAAGGCGACGATGGCAACCCGCAGGGCCAAAAGACGCGGCTGATTGGGGCGCAGACTTCCTTGATCCTTGTCGATGATGGCGAAAAGCATCACTAAGGGCAGTGCGGCAAGCCCGGCAAAGAAGATGATCTGGAACGCGCTGTAGCCGCCGCCGAGAAATTTGACGGAGATATCATAGCAAGAATACAGCCCGAAGGCTCCTAGGCCAAAGAAGGCGCCGGCAAGGGTATTCTGGGGGCGTGTCATTCAGGTGTTTTGGCAGAGGCAGAGCCATCCGGCTAGTCTGAACTGGACCATAATTTGCCGTTTTCTGGCTATAATGCGCTATATTTAGTCGAAAACCCTGGGCTGGGCTAAGGATTTGGCTGTCATCCCGGGGGGTGATGTGGCCCTGTGGCAGGGCGCTGGGCAGGGATCACCGCAAGGGTGCGCCCTGCCCGAAACTGTTAAAGACTGGCATCCAGCGCGGCGATCACGGCATCGCCCATCTGAGAGGTGGTGACGGGGGTGCCGCCCGCAGGGCCCATCAGATCAGCTGTGCGAACGCCGTCTGCCAATACCTTTTCAACGGCGGTTTCCACGCGGGTTGCATCATCGCCCAGATTGAAGCTGTAGCGCAGCGCCATTGCGAAGGACAGGATGCAGGCGATTGGGTTGGCCTTGCCTTGGCCTGCGATATCGGGGGCCGATCCGTGGACGGGTTCATACAGGGCCTTGGGGCGGCCATTGGACATTGGCAGGCCAAGGGACGCCGAGGGCAACATGCCGAGCGAGCCTGTCAGCATGGCGGCCATATCGGACAGAAGATCGCCAAACAGATTGTCCGTGACGATCACATCAAACTGTTTGGGCCAACGGCACAGCTGCATGGCGCCAGCATCGGCGTACATATGCGACAGTTCGACATCGGGGTATTCCTTGTCGTGGATTTCCTGAACGACTTCGCGCCACAGGATGCCGGATTCCATCACATTGGCCTTCTCCATCGAGCAGACCTTGTTGTTACGCTTGCGGGCCAGTTCGAAGGCCGAGCGGGCCACGCGGGCAATCTCGCTTTCGGTGTAGCGCTGGGTGTTAATGCCCACACGTTCGTTGCCTTCGGTGAAGATGCCGCGCGGCTCTCCGAAATAGACGCCCGAGGTGAGTTCGCGGACGATGACGATGTCGAGGCCGGCCACGACCTCTTTCTTGAGGCTGGAGAAATCTGCCAAAGCATCAAAACACTGGGCGGGGCGCAGGTTGGAAAACAGATCCATTTCCTTGCGCAGGCGCAACAGGCCGCGTTCCGGCTTTACGGAAAAATCCAGCTTGTCGTATTTTGGGCCGCCCACCGCCCCCAGAAGAACGGCGTCGACAGACTGTGCCTTGGCCATGGTGGCGTCTGTCAGCGGGGTGCCATGCGCATCATAAGCGCAGCCGCCAACAAGATCTTCGGACACATCGAAGGTGATGCCGCGCTTTGCATCGAACCAGCGGATGATCTTTTTCACTTCGGCCATGACTTCTGGACCGATGCCGTCGCCGGCAAGAATAAGGAGAGAGGGATTGGCCATGGGGCGCCTCATGCAGGAATGGTTGGCAGGGGCCTAGCCAATGGGCGCGGCGCGGTCAAGGTTTGAGGGCGCGAAAGGCGGTTGTCAGGTGATCAAAGACCCGCCGAAGGCGCGGGGTGTTGCGCAGGGCCTGATGGGCGGTGATCCAGATGGGAAGGGGCGGGAGGGGAACGAAGGGAGCAATGCGGGCAACGGTGGGGTCGGCATCTGCGATGATGCATTGCATTCCGCCAATGCCCAGACCCGCCCGAACCAAATTCCAATAAACGATCTGGTCATCGCATCGCACTGGAAAATCGCCCCGGCTGGCCGCAAAACCAAGGCGGTGCATGTAGCGCAGCATGAGGTCGGATTTATCAAGGCCGACAAAGTGGTGGCGCTGAAGATCAGCCATGCTGCTGGGCGCACCCTTTTCGGCGATATAGGCGTTGGAGGCGTAAAGACCCATCTGTGTGTCGCACAGATGGCGCGCGATCAGATCAAGCTGGGTTGGGCGATACATGCGCAGCGCAATGTCTGCCGCGCGAAACAACAGGTTTTCGGTTTCATCGGTGGGGACAAGTTCAATGTCGATCTGGGGTGCGATGCGGCGCAGATCTGCGATCATGGGCGGCAAAAGGTGATGGGCCACAATTCGGCTGGCGGTCAGGCGGACGGTGCCGGTCAGCGCGCTGTCCTGGCCTGCGGCGGCAAGGCCCAACTGCGCCGCTGCGTCGCGCATGGCGCGCACATGGGGCAAAATCTGTGCAGCCGCATCGGTTGGCGACAGTCCCCGCGCCTGGCGCGTGAAAAGCGTCAGGCCCAAGGCCGTTTCCAGATCCCGTATATGACGGCTGAGTGTGGGTTGGCTGAGCCCAAGGTTGCGCGCGGCCGCAGACAAAGACCCGGTCTCGGCGACTGCCAAGAAGGAACGAGTCAAGGTCCAATCCAGATTATCCATACATTTATGAATATCAGATCTGCGGTTTATGGCAATTTTTTTGGCAGATGGCTTGGGCTATCTTCATCCTGTCAATTGCGGAAAGGACAAAAGATGTCGGTTGTTTTGATTGCAGGGGCGTCGGGGCTGTTTGGCAGCCATGCGGCACAGGCGTTTGCAAGGGCGGGTTGGGAGGTTCGGCGCTATCAGCGCGGGACAGATATGGCGGCGGCGGCGCAGGGGGCCGATGTGATTGTCAACGCGTTGAACCCACCGAATTATCACAACTGGGCGCAGCTGATTCCGCAGATCACCGCACAGGTTCTGGGGGCCACCCGCGCCTCTGGCGCAACGGTTCTGGTGCCGGGCAATGTTTACAATTTTGGGCGTGCCCCGGGGCCTTGGGGGCCAGACACCCCGCAAGAGCCGCATACCCGCAAGGGAAAACTGCGCGCGGCGATGGAACGGGAATATCGCGCCAGCGGCTTGCCTGTCATCGTCTTGCGGGGCGGCGATTATCTGGATGCTGGCGGCCAAGCGCAGGGGATGAGGTACAGTCTGAAGGATCTGGCCAAAGGAAAGATCGTTCCGTTTGGCGCGCCCGATGTGGTGCGCACCTATGCCTATCTGCCCGATATGGCGCGGGCAGCGGTTCTGTTGGCCGAGGGTCGGTTGACCTTGCCACGCTTTGCCGATGTGCCATTTGCTGGGTTGGCGTTCTCGTTTGATCAACTGCGCGCCGAACTGGAACGAGTATCAGGACGCAGCCTGCGCTTTGCCGCCTTTCCTTGGGCGATCATGCGGCTGGCCAGCCCGTTTTGGGAAATGGCGCGCGAACTGTTGGAAATGCGCTATTTGCACGACTTGCCGCATCGGATGGACCCCGCGCCTTTGGCCGCGATCTTGCCGGATTTCAAA
>CANHLE010000123.1 GCA_947461435.1 Paracoccaceae bacterium
AGATCCACGATATTCGACCCCATCTGACGCTCGTTCGCGCCGATCAAGGCATTCATCAAATCCCGGTCTTCAAGGATGGCTTCTGGCGTGGCGATCAGAAGATCACGCGTGTCGGGATCAATCATGCTGCTCTCGGTTCTTTTGCTTTTGCGGTATTTGGAAGAGTTTAGCAGGAGTATTCGCCAATTTCCTTATCTTTTTTCAACATTGATCGATTTCTGCATGCCAAACCGGGGATCTTGGCCGAGGGATGGGCTGTCCGGCACCTTGCGATGCAAAACGCCCGGACGACAGCCCGGGCGCAACAGGAAGATACGAAGTCAGGTCTTTGACGAGATTACAGAATTTTCTGCCCGGTCTTGGCCCAATCTTTCATGAATTGGTCGATGCCCTTGTCGGTCAGAACATGGCTGGCGAGGGCCTTGATCACGGAGGGCGGTGCGGTCATCACATCCGCACCGATCAGCGCGCATTGTGCCACGTGGTTGGCCGTGCGGATGGACGCCGCCAAGATCTGCGTTTCATAACCATAGTTGTCATAGATCTGGCGTATGTCGCTGATCAGTTCCAAACCATCCAGGTTGATGTCGTCCAGACGCCCGATGAAGGGGGAAATAAACGTGGCACCCGCCTTTGCGGCAACCAGCGCTTGATTGGCGCTGAAACACAGGGTCACGTTTACCATCTTGCCTTCGCCCGACAGAACCTTGCAGGCCTTCAGACCGTCCCAGGTCAAGGGGACTTTGACAGCGATATTGGGGGCGATTGCCGCCAGTTTGCGGCCTTCCGCAATCATGTCGTCGGCATTCAAGGCCACAACTTCAGCCGAAACCGGCCCATCGATGAAGCTGCAGATCTCTTTTGTGACTTCCAAGATGTCGCGGCCCGATTTCAAGATCAGCGATGGGTTGGTGGTAACACCGTCCACCATGCCAAGGTCGTTCAGTTCACGAATGGCATCGACATCTGCGGTATCGACGAAGAATTTCATGGGTCAGTCCTTACAAGTTTTGCAATGATGGGTTGCGATGTGGTTGGGGGGGGTTTACCCCAAAACCTTGGGCAGCGAAAGACTCGTGAAGGGTAGAGCTTGGCAGATCGCGTTTATGAGCCGTCAGAGTTGGTCGCGGTTCTGACCACAGAACCGCTGGGCCGCTTTTTGGACTATAAGGCACCCGAAGGCGGCTGCGGCGATGGCGATTTTGTCGAAGTGCCTTTGGGCCCGCGCCGCGTTTTGGGTGTGGTCTGGGGCAAGGGCGAAGGCACGTTCGATCCGGCCAAGATACGGCCCATTGCAAAGGTCCTTGATGTTCCCCCGATGCGGGCCGAGATGCGGTCTTTTCTGATCCGCGCGGCCGAATATACCCTGACCCCGTTCGAGGCGATGCTGCGCCTTGCCACCCGTGCGCCGGGTCTGCAGGACCCGCCAAGTGCGCGAAAGGTTTTGCGACTGGCAGGGCCTGTTCCAAACCAGCTGACCGATGCCAGATTCCGCGTGATTGAGGCATTGCGCCGCTTTGACGGGGCACAGGTGACGATTGGCGAGTTGGCCGAAGAAGCGGGCTGTGGCCCTTCGGTGATCAAGGGGTTGGTCAAGATGGGGGTCTTGGCCGAAGAGGAGGCCCCGCGCGATCTGCCCTATCCAAAGATGGACCCAAAGGGGGGGGCAACGCTGATGGGCGATCAAATCGCGGCCGGTGATGCCTTGGTTGCGGCCGTGGCCCAGGCCGGATTTTCGGCGACCCTGCTGAAAGGCGTGACAGGGTCGGGCAAGACGGAGGTCTATCTTGAAGCGGTCGCCGAATGTTTGCGGGCCGGGCGGCAGGCCTTGGTATTGTTGCCCGAAATCGCGCTGACAGCAGATTTTCTGCAGCGGGTCGAGGCCCGGTTTGGGGTTCGGCCCGCCGAATGGCATTCTGGCGTGACCTTGGTCGAACGGCGGCGGCTGTGGAAAATGGTCGCCAAGGGCGAGGCGCAGATGGTTGTCGGCGCACGGTCAGCCTTGTTCTTGCCCTTCCGCGAGCTGGGGTTGATCGTCGTCGATGAAGAGCATGACACGAGTTACAAGCAGGAAGAGGGTGTTTTGTACAATGCGCGCGATATGGCTGTTTTGCGTGCCAACATCGTGGGTTGCCCCATCGTGCTGTCGTCTGCAACGCCCTGTCTGGAAACGTGGGCCAATGTCGAAACCGGCAAATACGCCCGTCTGGATTTGACCGCGCGTTATGGCCCCGCCGAGATGCCGGGCATGCAGCCCATCGACATGCGGGGCGAGGATTTGCCGAACGATCGGTGGATCTCGGCCAAGTTGGTGGCAGAGGTTCAGGCCCGAATTGACCGCGGTGAGCAGAGTCTTTTGTTCTTGAACCGGCGCGGATATGCGCCGATCACCCTGTGCCGGGCCTGTGGCAATCAAGTTGGCTGCGATGATTGCGATGCCCGGATGGTCGAGCACAGGTTCCTCAAGCGGCTGGTCTGCCATCAATGCGGTGCGACAAAGCCGGTGCCAGAGGAATGCCCTGTCTGCAAAGTTTCGGGCAAAATGGCCGCCGTGGGTCCGGGGGTGGAGCGGCTGGCAGAGGAAGTGACCGCCCGGTTTGCAGGGGCGAGGCTGGCCGTGTTGAGTTCGGATTTGTTCGGATCCGCCCGTGCCCTGAAAGAGGCGGTGGTGAATATCGCAGAGGGGGGCGCGGATATCATCATTGGCACACAAATCGTGGCAAAGGGGCACAACTTCCCCCGGCTTACGCTTGTGGGCGTCATCGACGCCGATCTGGGGTTGCAAGGGTCAGACCTGCGCGCGGCAGAACGAACGTTTCAATTGATGCGGCAAGTGGCCGGGCGCGCGGGGCGGGCAGACCGCCCCGGAGAGGCATTTTTGCAGACCCACCAGCCCGAACATCCGGTCATCCGCGCCATTCTGGGGGGTGACGAAGAGGCCTTCTGGCGGGCAGAGGCGGCAGAACGAAAAGCGGCGGGTGTGCCGCCTTATGGCCGGTTTGTCGGGGTGATACTGTCAAGCCCGGACGTGGCGACGGTCTTTGATTTCGGCGCAGAACTTGCGCGGCGGGATGGGCCGCTGCGGGCGATCGGGGCGCAGGTCTTTGGGCCGGCCCCGGCCCCCGTCGCGCGGGTGCGCGGGCGTCACCGGGTCCGGCTGCTGATCAAGGCGGCAAAAGCCGCCCCTATCCAGGCGGCCGTGGCCGACTGGATCGCGCAGCTGAAATTACCCAACAATCTGCGCCTGACGGTCGACATCGACCCGCAAAGTTTTTACTGAAGGTACGGCGATCGGAAGCAAAGAAATTACAAAAATCGCTTGAAATCAAAATCTTGATTGTAAAAATGCGTGCCAATTTAATCTTTGCCAAGGGGTGCATTTGCGCGCACCTTTGGGCGGTCCAGCAGGGGTATACCTTGACATGTCAAACAAGATCACCGTGCAGAATGTGGGTCAGCCGGGAAAAACATATCAGGTGGATGCGGCCAAGTATCTGTCTGTAAAGGCCGCGATGCTGGCCATCTTGCCGCAAGAAGCGCCGGGATTGACCGTGGCTGAGGTGATCGAGGCCGTCAAACCCCGCCTGCCCCAAGATCTTTTCCCGGGCGGCCAAACCGCGGGCTGGTGGGTGAAATCGGTTCAGTTGGATCTGGAAGCCACGGGTGTGATACGGCGGGCCCTAAAGTCCCCGGTTCGCCTTTGGGCGGTGTGAGCGGAACGGTGGGCCTGACCGACATTCCGCAAAGTCGTCCCGTCCGCACGGCTTTCGCCGAAGCGCCCGACTCGGAAAAAGGATTGGCACGCGGTCTGCGGGTTTGCCGGGCTGCATGGCGCGTCTCAGGCGCGGGCTGCGGCGGAGTGATCAGGCCCGTGCGATCCAGCCTCGAAAGGTGAAGCCGATGTAAAAGGGACGGACTTGGTCAAAGCCGGCTTGCACCAACAAGGCTTCGTCTTCTTCGGGCGTCAGAACCGGCAATTCTGCGGCAACCTTGGCAGCGCCGGCGCGTGCCCGCTCTCCGTCCATGCCAGATCGTTCCGAAAACGCGGCATAGCGGGCAAACCAAAGCTGGCGTTCAGCGGCATCGCCCGGAACCGAGAAATGGGCGCAGACAAAGGGCGCGCCGAGCACCATCCTGTCGCGAATGGCCTGAAGTGTGGGCAGCCGGTCGGGCAGGGCCACGAAATGCAAGGTGAGCAGGCAGGTCGCGCCATCAAAGGGGCCGGCAGGGGCATCGTCAACGTATCCCTGCACCAGCGTGGCACGCTGAGCCGAAGGGCCCATCGCTTGCCGCGCCAGATCCAGCATCGCGGCGCTGGGATCAACGCCCGTAAGGTGCCAGCTTGGGTGGTTTTGCGCGAAAAGCGTCATTTCTTGGCCGCCCCCGGCCCCAACAATCAGGATATGTCCGCCCGATTGCACCCGTTCGCTCAACAACACGTCTGCCATCAGCAAAAGACTGTCATAACCCGGAACCTGACGGCGCGGGCCGGCTGCATAGTTGACGACGGCAGACGCGTCGTGAAAGCCATGTGCAGGGAGTTTCATGCGCACTTTGATGGGCGCGGCAGACCAGTCCGTCAAGGGCGAAGGGGGCAAGGCAGACGGCCAAAGATTTCAAGCCATCACCTTTGCGCGCGGCCGACTGGCCACAAGGCGCGACTCGCCCTATATTCTGACGATGAACAAAAGGAGAGGCATGATGTTCTTCACGAACGCCAAAAAGCTGCAGATGGTCGACCCAAAAGAAGCCTTGCCCGGCCGTCCGACGGCACTGCCCACCGCAGAGCGGCATTTCCTGACGGACATTCCACTGAAATCGCCTGTTCCGGACGGCTTTGACGTGGCCATGTTCGGCATGGGCTGCTTTTGGGGCGTGGAGCGCAAGTTCTGGCAGACCAGCCGGGTCTGGTTGACCATGGTGGGCTATGCGGGCGGCTACACGCCGAACCCAACCTATAGAGAGACTTGCACCCAATTGACCGGCCACAACGAGGTTGTGCGTCTGGTCTTCGATCCGGCCGTGATTTCATATGATGAGTTGCTGAAATTGTTCTGGGAGGGGCACGACCCGACTCAAGGCATGCGGCAAGGCAATGACATGGGATCAACCTATCGGTCCGGGATCTATTGGGCCACCGAGGCGCAGCATCGTGCCGCGGTTGCCAGCAAGGCACTGTATCAAGATGCGCTAAATCGCGCCGGCCGCACGACAATAACGACAGAGATCTTGCCCATGCCCGAGTTCTTCTATGCCGAGGATTACCATCAGCAGTATCTGGCCAAGAACCCGGATGGATATTGCGGCATTGGCGGAACGGGTGTGACCTGCCCGATTGGAACAGGTGTTGCGGCCCGCTGACAAGGACCGGAACCAAAGCGCGCTCCTGATCGGGCGCGCTTGCGTCCGGCCGGGCAAGGGCGTAACTGCCCCGGCACATCAGGAGTGCCGCATATGCCCACCTTTTCCGCACTGACCACCGTACCCGGCGAAGATTATGCCAATGCCATCGGCATGGCGCTGGAGCAGCTGGAGCCCAAACCCGTTGGGGTCGGCGTCTTTGAGATCGAAGATGACAGTGGCCTGTGGGAAGTTGGGGCCTATTACATGGATCAGCCCAACGTGGCGATGTTGGATATGGTCGCGCAGGCCTTTGGGGCGCGGACCTTTGCGATTTCCGATATTCCTGACATCGACTGGGTGGCCAAAGTGCGGCGCGAACTGGCACCTGTCGAGGCGGGACGTTTCTTTGTCTATGGCAGCCACGACGGCGAACGGGCAGCCGAAGCCAAGGCCGCCGGGAAGGTGACCTTGCAGATCGAAGCGACGGTTGCTTTTGGCACCGGGCACCATGGCACTACTTTGGGCTGCTTGAAGGCCTTTGACAGGCTGTTTGAGGGCGGACTGCGGCCGGCCAAGGTGGCCGATATTGGTTGCGGCACGGCGGTCCTGGCGCTTGCAGCGGCTGCGGTCTTGCCCGATGCCGTCATCATCGCCAGCGATATTGATCAGGTCGCGGTGGATGTAGCAGTTGCCAATGCGGCGATCAATGGGCTTGCCGGGCGGATTGCCTGTATGGAGGCGGCAGGCTTTGCCCATCCGCAGCTGGCAGAGGCGGCCCCTTTCGATCTGATTTTCGCAAATATCCTGAAGGGCCCGCTTGTGGAACTTGCCCCGGAAATGGCCCGACATTGCACCCATGGCGGGCGGTTGATTCTGTCTGGCTTGTTGGTGGTTCAGGCCGAGTCGATCATCGCTGCATACGACGCACAGGGCTTTGTTCTTGAATCACGCGAAGATCTTGGGGAATGGAGCGCATTGGTTCTGAAACGGAAATAGTACTTTAAAATCATCTGGTTAGAATGATGATATTAAGGCCAGTCTGCCGCAATTGACAAAATTTTGCCACAATCTGGGCTCAAAAAAAAGCTTGGTTGGGGGCTGAAGCTGGAGTTGCTGAAATGGCTGACGCAAATATGGCAGACTTTTACGATCGCGTTCGCAGATTTGAACGGATGCGCAGCAAAGGATACGGGTTTGAAGCGGATGGAACGCTCGGTCGGTCGTTCTATCACCGTTCGCCCGCCAAGCGTCGTGGCTGGCTTTTGCCAACGTTCATGGCGCTTCTGGTCGTGTTTGGGTTGAAGGCGGGCTTGTATCAGGCCGTCGGGGCCGACAGCTATGCCCAGCGGGTCGAGCGCTTGCAGGCAGGCGAAGGGTTTGACCCGGTCGGCGGTTGGCTGATGCAGGCGGATCCCGTCACCTTGTGGATGTCAGACGCGATGGCGGGCGGCATGGAGCGGCTCAAGTAGCCCTTTCGCGCCCTTCCGAATTCGTACCCTTCCGAACAAAAGCCGCCGCCTTGGCGGCTTTTTCATTTGGCGGCGGCGGGTATGAAAAAAGCCACCCGGTTTGGGTGGCCTTTCATCACTTTTCGGGCAGCGAAGATTAGCGGCCGATGAATTCGATATCACCGCGGCACAGGCCAATGTCGTCAAGCTCGCGGTCAGAGAGTTTGGACAGAGACTTGCGCGTGATGCGGGCGTTGTTCCAAGCTGCGACAGAGGTCGCGGCTTCGGTCAGGAACTGAACCGAGCGGAAGATCGAGATGGCGCCAAACGGCGCCGCGGAGGACGTCACTGAAGCGGCCATAGCGGTTATCCTTTTTTCAATTTGCTCAATCAACAAGCAGTCATTTGCCGTCGATGAAGGCGAAATAGGCGTGCTGCAGATGCAAAGCAATGGGGGGGCAAGCATGCCTGCCTTGCATTCTGTGCATGGCTGTTTGCCATAAAAATGCCATATTTACCCTCTCGAAGCAGTCAAAAGCGTCATAAATGTCGGTTTTAGAAGACGGTGGGTCGTCTTTCTGCGACTGCACAATCGTTTCTAGGATCCTCAGACGCGCGCAAATTGCTTGGCGGATGTTCTCTTTTCGTGCTAATTCGCTAAAAAGTGAAATAAATAGGGGCAGGCATGCGCGTTTTGGGGATCGATCCGGGCCTTCGAAACCTCGGTTGGGGGGTGATCGAGGTTGCTGGCGCGCGAATCACACATGTGGCCAATGGGATCTGCCATTCGGTAGCGGGCGAGGGCGAAGGCGATCTCGCGCTGCGTTTGGTGTCGCTGTATGAACAGCTGACCGTGGTGGTCAAGACTTATGCCCCCGATGCAGCGGCCGTTGAACATACTTTTGTGAACAAGGATGCTGTGGCCACGTTGAAGCTGGGGCAAGCACGCGGCATTGCCTTGTTGGTGCCTGCGCAATTTGGCCTGACCGTGGGGGAATATGCGCCCAATGCCGTCAAAAAGACGGTTGTCGGTGTGGGGCACGCGGCCAAGGTCCAAGTTGATCACATGGTGCGGATTCATTTGCCGGGGGTCAAGATCGCCGGGCCGGATGCGGCAGACGCGCTGGCCGTGGCGATCTGCCACGCGCATCACGTTCAGTCGTCAAGCCGGCTGCAGGATGCCGTTCGCAGGGCAAGCGCATGATTGGCAAGATTTCAGGCCGATTGGATTGGCGCGGACCAGACCACGTGCTGATCGATGTGCGCGGGGTCGGCTATATTGTTCATGTCAGCGACCGAACCTTGCGCGCAATGCCCGCGCTGGGAGATGCCGTGGCCTTGTACACCGAATTGGTGGTGCGCGAAGACTTGCTGCAGCTGTTCGGATTTCCAACGATGATCGAAAAGGAATGGCACAAGCTGCTGACCACCGTTCAGGGCGTTGGGGCCAAGGCGGCGATGTCCATTTTGGGTACCTTGGGGCCGGAAGGCACGGGCAGAGCGATTACTTTGGGCGACGCGCGGGCCATCCAATCTGCCCCGGGCGTGGGCCCCAAATTGGCGCAGCGCGTTATTTTGGAATTGAAGGCCAAGGCGCCGATGGTCATGGCACAAGGGGCCAATCTTTCCTCAGTGGCCGAACTGGACGAGGTGATCGAAACCGTCAGTGCCCCGGCCCCAAAGCGCCCGTCAAAGGCGGATGTGGCGGTTCATGCCAAAGCGGCAAGCACGTCAGATGCGCTCTCGGCCTTGACGAATTTGGGATATGGTCCCGCCGATGCCGCGCAGGCCTTGGCCACCGTGGCCGATACGCAGTCCGATCTTGATACCGCCGGGCTGATCCGGGCCAGCCTGAAACTGCTCGCGCCGAAGGCCCGTTGATGACCTCTGACCCCAATTTGCGCCCCGAAAAACTGCCCGAGGATCTGGACCGCGCGCTTCGGCCGCAGGTTCTGGACGAGTTTATCGGACAGCACGAGGCACGGGCAAATCTGAAGGTCTTTATTGAAAGCGCCAAGATCCGGGGCGAGGCGATGGATCACACGTTGTTTCACGGCCCGCCGGGTTTGGGCAAGACGACCCTTGCGCAGATCATGGCGCGAGAGTTGGGGGTGGGCTTTCGCATGACAAGCGGCCCGGTTCTGGCCAAAGCGGGCGATCTGGCCGCGATCCTGACCAACCTTGAACCCAATGATGTCTTGTTCATCGATGAAATTCATCGCCTTAGCCCGGTGGTCGAGGAGGTTTTGTATCCCGCGATGGAAGATTTCGCGCTGGA
>CANHLE010000124.1 GCA_947461435.1 Paracoccaceae bacterium
ATGATTGCCGCCCCAAGTTCGGCGACAGATCTGGTCAGGAAAACAGCAGGTTGGCCACTTTTGGTTGGATGTCAGTCACCAAGCGAAAAGACGATGGCGCGTTTTTTGCAGGCCGAGATCGCCGCAAATCTAGGCGCTGGCGATCTGGTGCGTCTGGCAACGGCTTTGGCGGGCGACGACAATGGCGCTTTGACGAGGCTTGAAATCTTACCAGAACGCATCCCACAGGATATTTCCGAACAACTGACCGTCGCCGTGAAGGCGGAGTTGGCAAAGAGATCACAGACGCCCGAAGCTGCCATCCTGTTGGGCCAAGCCTTCGAGGCGGAAAATCGCCTTCCAGAAGCTATCGCGGCATATCAAGGCGCGCAGAGATTTGATCTTGCCTTGCAAACTCTGAATCGTGGGCATGACGATTTTTTCATCCATATTTACGGATCTACGGCCTTTGACCAAGTTCTATCTGGCTTTCCTGAAGACCTTACAAAGTCTTCGGAAACCTTGATGCTCTGCCGCGCAATGCAGGCGTTAAAGCGCGGATATATGACATTGGCGCGGCGTTTGATTTCCGATTGGCTGGGCCCCACTGCAAATGATCCGGCCATTGTTTTTGCTGCGAATTCGCCGTTTACGCTTAAGTTTCGGGCCTTTCGGCTTATCATGTTAATCTACGAGGATGTGCAGGTCACCGAGGTTTTGCTGAAACAAATCTTTACCTTGTTGGATGAACTCCCGCTGTCCGACCATTTGGCCCGTGGCAGTTTTTACAATGCGGTTCTGGAATTTTTTGCCCGCAAGCGCCGCTTTGCCGAAACCGAAGATTTGGCCCGCCGCGCGCGCCACCACTATCAATTGGCCAAAGTGCCGCTGCTTGTTTTCTACATCTCGCTACATCAGGCAATGGGGCGATTAACCTCGGGGGACGCGAATGCAGCCTTGGCACATGCGCAGATGGCCACGACCGAACTGGCGTCGGTGCCGTTTGAAAGCCCGTCGGATCAGCGTTTGCTGTCCTTGCTGATCGCTTGCATCAGTTACGAAGGGGGTAAAGTGGAGCCCTTAGCGCGCTTTCTG
The DNA here is from genome assembly GCA_947461435.1 of Paracoccaceae bacterium. Classification (GTDB taxonomy): domain Bacteria; phylum Pseudomonadota; class Alphaproteobacteria; order Rhodobacterales; family Rhodobacteraceae; genus CAIYZT01. The sequence continues at coordinate 1,075 of CANHLE010000124.1, forward strand.
AACCAAGATTTCGATGATTTTTCCAATGGCGAGATTTGGCCAAATCTAATCGAATTGGCGCTGTATTACGGCAGTTTGGCCTTATCGCAACATTATTCAACCCTATCTGCGCGCAGTTTTCTGGATCGGTGGCGGGTCACGGACTGGCGCAACCCCGGCCTTGCCGCCATGATGGATCTGCGGGAAGTCGTCTTGCTGCAAAATGCCAATCGTTGGCAAGAGGCAGCGGAGCGATTGGCCGCTTTGCCGCAACGCATAACACGGGCTTGGGTTTTGGCTCAAACCGCCGAGTTCGCTCGATTGACGGACCGCAATGAGGTAGCTGCCGCCTTGCTTTGGCTGCGCCATTTGGCGTTTGAAGGGCCAAAACGGCCAGGATTGATTGATAAGTTGACAGCAATTTCGGCCAACCCTTTGCTCACTGCCCGTCAACGCATCGGGGTCGAGATTTGGACCGCCTACTGCCACCGGTGGCAGCGCAATCTTTCAGCCGCCCGGGCTGGACTTTTGAAAACCCTTGAAACTGCTGCCCGGTTGGGAGCTGTCGCCCCTTTGACCGAAGAGCGCCCGTTTTTGGCTGATTTGCTGGATAACTCCTCAATTTCAAACTTTCTTGATACCTCGGTCTCTGCCCGCCAAGTCCTGCGCAAAATGCGCGATGCCGGAACGATCAAGGGGCCTGCGGGCCGCAGCAGTGGGTTGACCCGGCAAGAAGCCCGCATTTTGCAAGCCATTTGTGAAGGCGCGTCGAATAAATTCGTCGCCCACGCGTTTGGCTTGTCAGAGGCCACGGTCAAATTTCACCTTGGCAACGTTTATGCTAAGTTGGGCTGCCGGGGGCGCAAAGAGGCGGTACGGGCTGCCGCGGCCTTGGGTCTGGTCGCGTAAGGTAACCTGACGCTCAAAACCTAGCCGAATATCATAAAAACCTATCCATGACATGGCTTGTTAGAAAGGCCGAATCTCCCCCACTCTGCAAGTTAAGGATGTTGCCCGGGTGTGCCGGCCAAACCTTTGCGTTCACCAAGAACTTGCCGGGGCAACCGGCTTTCAGCTTCAGGGAAACATGATGACAAATCACAAACTTCTTGCCTCTACTGCAGCCGTGGCGTTTTTGGCGTTTGCGGCACCAAGTTTTGCAGAAACCGTGGTGACGATGAACACGGTGCAGATCTTTGGCACGATCGACCCGGCGAAAATCTCCGACTATACCGATTACATGGCGGCGGTGAACTTGTATGACGGCCTGATTTCTGTCGACAGCTCTGGCAACCTGATACCGGAGCTGGCCGAAAGCTGGGTGGTGTCGCCCGATGCCAAAGAGGTGACCTTCAAGATCCGCGATGACGCCAAGTTCACCGATGGCTCTTCTGTAGAGGCGTCGGATGTAATCTATTCCATCGAGCGCCTGCTGCGGATTAATCAGGGCCCGGCAAATCTGTTCGCGGATGTGCTGACTCCCGGGTCAGTTACAGCGGTGGATGCAAAGACGGTTAAGTTCACGCTAGCCAAGACTTTTGCACCGTTTCTTACAACCGTTCCTGCGATCTTCATTCTGAACGCTGACGCGGTGACACCGAACGAAGGCGCAGATGACGCGCAGACCTGGCTTGCAACCAATGTGGCCGGCGCCGGAGCCTATTCCTTGAAAAGCTGGGACCGGGGCGCGGAAATGACCATCACGCGCAATCCTGATTACTACAAAGGCTTCCTTGACGGCCCGATTGACACCGTTCGCTGGATCATCACGACCGACGAGTCCACTGTCAAATCGTTGGCCGCTTCAGGTGAACTGACGATGACCAGCCAGTTCCAATCGCCAGAAACCTACAAGGCTTTGGTCGATATGGGCCGCTTCCAGATGGTGAGCCAAGATACAGGCACCGCCTTTTATCTGAAGTTGAACACGAAAGTTGCGCCAACGGATGACATCCACATTCGCCGCGCTTTGGCCTTGGCCACAGATTATGACACGATCCGTCAAGTGATCTTCCCGGGCGGCGTTTTGTCGACCCCGCTGCCCAAGGCGTTTGCCGCCTATCACAACGGCGATATCCCGGAACCAAAGTTCGATATGGAAGCCGCAAAGGCAGAGATTGCCCAGTCGAAATACGCCGGTGCGCCCATTCCGATCACTTTGGGCTATGTCGCGGGCACCGGTTTTGAAGAGGAAATCAGCCTGCTGATGCAGTCAAATCTGGAACAATTGGGATTTGTTGTCACCCAAGCGGCTGATCCGTGGAACCGTATCACCGAAATCGCGGGCAAGGTTGAAACGACCCCGGCCGTCAACCAAATCTTCTTCGGCCCAACATACCCCTCACCTGACTCGATGTTCTTTACGCAGTATCACAGCAAGGCTGCGGGCACTTGGGCCTCGATGGAATGGGTCAATGATCCTGAAGTGGACGCAATGATCGACGCAGCGCGCGCCACGGGCGATACGGCCGAGCAAGCCACTATTTACAAAGCCTTGCAGGCAAAACTGGATGACATGAAGCCCGACGTCTATCTGCTGACCCAAACGGTGCAGCACGCTATGGACAATTGCCTAACCGGGTTCAATGCCGTGCCAATGCAATCGTTTGACTACGATTTCACCCGCTATCAGTGGACCTGCAAGTAAACAGTACCCCTTTTGTGAAAGGCTTATCCCCGCTTCGTGGGGGTAAGCGTCCTTGTGTCCTTGGCCATGCAATAGCGGACCCTTGATGGAATTCCTGTCCTTCCTTGTCAAACGCGTACTTTGGTCGGTTTTGGTCCTGGTTGGCCTGTCCATGGTGATCTTTGTAATCGCGCGGGTCGTGCCGGGGGATCCGGCGCGCATGGCCTTGGGGCCGCGTGCTTCGCCCGAGCAAGTGGCGACAATGCAGGCAGAACTGGGGCTCGACCGACCACTCTTGCAGCAATACGCCCTTTTCATCGAAGGGCTTACCCGCGGTGACCTAGGAAAATCGCTGCTGACCGAACGCCCGGTGAACGACGATATCCGCGAAACCTTTGCCGCGACCTTTGAACTTGTCTTGTGCACGATGATTTTAGCTATGGGCTTTGGCGTGCCATTGGGCATGATTGCCGCTTATTGGAAGGACAAATGGCCCGACACGGCGGTACGCTTTTTTGCCATATTCGCCGCCGTCACACCCAGTTTCTTTCTGGCCTTGTTGTTGCAGATACTGGCCGGTTATGTCCTGCATCTTTTGCCAACGACGGGGCGTCTGCCCAACGCGCTTGAGTTTGAGGCATCATGGACCGGTCTTTTGTTGATCGACAGCCTTCTGGCTGGCAGGCTAGATGTCTTTGGCGAGGCGCTGCGCCACCTTTTGCTGCCCTCCTTGTCATTGGCGGCGGCCACGATGGGCCAAATGGCGAGATTAACGCGGGCCTCGATGATAGACGTCTCGCGTCAAGATTACATCGAAGCGGCGCGGGCCTTTGGTATTCCCGAATGGTTGCGCGTCACGAAATACATGCTGCGTCCCAGTTTTGTGCCACCATTGACGATCATGGGCCTGGAGTTTGCGAGCCTGATTGGCGGGGCCTTCGTCGTCGAGATGGTCTTTGCTTGGCCGGGCATGGCGGCCTATGGAATCAGGACAATTTTACAAAAAGACCTGAACGCCGTCATGGGGGTGGTGATGGTTTCCGGCGTTTTCTTTGTGCTGGTGAATTTGACCATTGATGTTCTGGTCGGCTTTGTCGACCCCCGCGTGCGGATCAGGGGCAGACGATGACACAAATTCCCCCTGACCTGATGCTGTCGAATGCCTATCAGAACTGGTACCGCTTTTCGCGCAACCCCACGGCCATGATCGGCCTTGTCATTGTGGTTTTGTGCGTACTGGCCGCCATCTTGGCGCCCTATATCACCCCCTTTCCAGACCATGTGGGCGCGGTCACCAATTTCCGCGCCCGGCATTTGCCGCCTTCAGGGGTGAATTGGTTTGGCACCGATAACGTGGGCCGCGATATCTTTACGCGGGTGATTTTCGGCCTGCGCATATCGCTTTTGCTGGCCGTGGTGGTTTTGGGCATCGCGATCCCCACGGGGACGATCTTGGGCATGGCGGCAGGCTATTTCGGTGGTTGGACCGAGATTGTCATCATGCGCATCACGGATGTGGCATTGGCAATCCCGCCGTTGGTCATGGCCTTGGCCGTGGCCGCTGTCTTGTCGCCAGATCTGCTGCATTCGATGTTGGCCATCGCCTCGCTTTGGTGGACATGGCACACGCGAATGATTTACTCGATTACCCGACAATTGCGCACGCAAGAGTTTATTGAGGCGGCCGAGACGTTGGGCGCGTCGAAGTTTCACATTTTGTTTCGCGAAATACTGCCCAACTGCGTCTCGGCAATTGCGGTAAAAACCTCGCTTGATTGCGGATTTGTCATTCTGGTCGGGGCAGCGCTTAGCTTTCTAGGCCTTGGCATTCAGCCGCCCACCCCGGATCTCGGCACAATGGTGGCGCAGGGGGCAAGTTTCTTGCCGGATTATTGGTGGGAATCCGTTCTGCCTGGGTGTGCGATCCTGTTCTTGGCTTTGGGGTTCAACCTGCTGGGTGACGGGTTGCGAGACCTCTTTGATGTCGAGGATGTTCGATGAGCGCCCTTCTGTCCGTGCGCGATCTGTCGGTGGATTTCACCACCTACGGCCAGACCCATCAGGTCCTGCACAGCGTGTCCTTGGATGTGCCCGCCCATGCGCAAATCGCATTGGTGGGCGAATCTGGGTCGGGCAAGACGGTGACGATGAAGGCCATCATGGGGCTGTTGCGCCAACCGCCCGCGCACATCCGGTCGGGTCAGATCATTTATGACGGACGCGATTTGCTGACGTTGGCGGACAGTGAAAGGGTCGCGCTCCGCGGCACGGCGATGAGCATGGTGTTTCAAGACCCGATGTCTTCTCTTAACCCGGTTTTCACTATCGCCGACCAGATGAGCACGATCTTGAAATACGCCGACCGCCGGTTGGGGCGCAGCCGCAGCGCCCGCGACCGGATGGTCCGTGTGCATGAAGTGCTGTCCCAAGTGCGGATGCGTGACCCCGAGAGGGTGTCGGCCTCTTATCCCATCATGCTCTCAGGCGGGATGCGCCAGCGGGTGCTTATTGCCATGGCGCTTTTGTCAGAGCCTGCGCTTTTGATCGCAGATGAACCGGGGACTGCGCTGGATGTGACAACCCAAGCCCAAATCTTGCGCCTGTTGAAAGATCTGGTCACACAGCGCGGGCTTGCCTTGTTGATGATCACCCACAATCTTGGCGTGGTGCGCGAAACCTCGTCCTATGTCTACGTGATGAACAGGGGCCGCGTGGTCGAGCAGGCCGAGACCGCTACGCTGTTTTCCAGCCCGCAGTCAGACTACACAAAAAGCCTGATCGCGGCCGTACCCCGCCTGACGGGCGGCACACATTACGGCACGGTAATGCCATGACAGCCATGCTGGAAATTCGCAACCTGACCAAGACATTCCCCACCCACAGCGCCTTTGGCCGCCCGACAGGAGAGGTAAAGGCTGTGGCGGATGTGTCTTTTGCCATCGAAAAAGGGCAGGTTTATGGGCTGGCTGGAGAGTCTGGATCGGGCAAATCCACAATCGCGCGCATGATTATGGGCCTGACACGTCCAACGGCGGGGGCGATCTTGATTGATGGGCAAGACATCGCGGGCCAGATCGGCACGCGGGCCCATGGGCGGCGGGTGCAGATGGTGTTCCAGAACCCCGGCGCCTCGCTTAATCCGCGCCGCACCGTGGCCCAATCTATTGCCGTGCCCTTGGTGGCGCATGGCTTTGACCGTGCGGAGCAACCGCGCCGGATCGCCGACTTGTTAGATATGGTGCAATTGCCCAAATCATTTGCGCAGCGCTATCCGCATGAATTGTCCGGGGGGCAAAAACAGCGCGTCGCCATCGCCCGCGCCTTGGCCGTTGCGCCCAAACTTTTGGTTCTGGACGAGCCGACCTCGGCCCTCGACGTCTCTGTTCAAGCGCGGGTGATGGACCTGTTGACTGATCTTGGCCGTGCCTTGGACCTGACCTTCCTGTTCATCTCGCATGACCTGTCCTTGATGCGCAATTTTGCGCAAAAGGTTGGCATTCTTTATCTTGGTCAGATTGTAGAAACGGGCCCCACCGCCGAGGTTTTTATGCGGCCCGAACACGATTATACGCGTCTGCTGCTGGCCTCTGTGCCCGTAATCTCAACCGAAGAAGAAGCGATGCGCCCGATCATTCCGCTGATCGATGGCGAAATTCCAACTGCTGAAAAATTGCTGGCCCTGCGCGGCCAAGCCACTGGAAAGGTTACCCCATGATCCGCATAGGTATAGACGTTGGCGGCACGAACACGGATGCCGTCGTGATGGATGGCGACACTGTCTTGGCAGGCGTCAAGGCTGGCACAACAGCTGATGTGATGACTGGCGTGGTACAGGCGCTGAACATGGTGTTGGCGGCATCAAAGATGAAGCCCAGTTCGGTTGATGTCGTGATGATCGGCACAACCCATTTCACAAATGCGGTGGTGCAACGGCGCGACCTTGCCAAAACCGCCGCTGTCCGCTTGGGACTGCCCGCAACGGCATCGCTACCCCCTATGGTCGACTGGCCCGAGGATCTGCGTGCGACGATCGGCAACCACTATTGGATGGCCCATGGCGGGAACGAATTTGATGGACGGGTGATTTCTCCTCTGGACGAAAATGAACTGCTGGACATTGCCGACCAGATAAAAGCCAAAGGCATCAGATCCATCGCCATCACCTCGGTCTTCTCACCCGTGTCCAACGAGTTTGAAAAACGCGCCGGCGAAATTTTCGCCAAAGCTTTGCCCGGTGCCCATATCAGCCTTTCGTCGGATATTGGCCGCATCGGGCTGCTGGAGCGCGAGAATGCAGCGATCATGAACGCCTGCCTGCGCGATCTATCGGCCCACGTGATTGATGCCTTCCGCAAGGCCATTACCGAAACCGGCATCACGGGCCGGTTTTATCTGACCCAAAATGACGGCACCCTGATGGATGCGGCCTATGCCGAACGTTTCCCAGTGCTGACCTTTGCGTCTGGCCCCACCAATTCGATGCGCGGGGCGGCGTTTCTGTCTGGTGTGGCTGATGCGATTGTTGCCGATATCGGTGGCACGACGACGGATGTTGGATCGCTCCACAAGGGCTTTCCACGGCAAGCGACGGTTGCTGTCGAAGTGGGCGGTGTTCGCACCAACTTTCGGATGCCAGATGTGTTTTCCATCGGCTTGGGTGGTGGCAGCCATGTTGTGGAAACCGACAAAGGCATCAAGGTTGGCCCGACCTCGGTCGGCTACAAGATCGTCACAGAGGCGCTGATCTTTGGCGGATCCACCTTGACCACCTCGGATATCGTTGTGGCTTCTGGACGCGAAAGTTTGGGTGATCCCTCCAAAGTGGCGCACCTGGACAATGGCATGATTGCCCGCACGCAGGCGAAAATCATGGATATGCTGGAAGACTGCGTGGAACGCTCGCGCTTGTCGCCAGATCCTTTGCCGGTGATCGTCGTCGGCGGTGGGTCGATCTTGGTCGACGGACCTATCGGTGGTTTGAAAGTCATCAAGCCCAACCATTTCGCCGTGGCCAACGCGGTGGGGGCTGCCATAGCCCAAGTCTCGGGAGAGGTGGACCGCGTCTATTCCCTGGCGGAAATTGGACGAGACGAGGCGTTAAACGACGCCAAATCCCGCGCCATTGAGGCCGCGGTTGCCGCAGGCGCTCTGCGTGAAACTGTCGAAATTGTCGATGTCGAGGATGTGCCCTTGGCCTATCTGCCCGGCAATGCCACGCGCGTGCGCGTCAAAGCCGTGGGGGAGCTTCATGTCTGACGGCTATCTTTTGCAA
>CANHLE010000125.1 GCA_947461435.1 Paracoccaceae bacterium
AGTCAGAGGCCCATTATCCCCCAGAAACTGCATCGTATTCGATTGATCGGCAGCGCCAGATCTATGACACGATGTGCCGAGAGTTCTTTGCGGGCTATCCCCCCGGCATTACGGCACAGGACGAAACAATCGGGGGCGTGCCCTGCCGCATCTATCGCGGCCTTGGTCCTGCCACAATCTTGTACCTTCACGGCGGCGGTTATGTGGTGGGCGGATTGGACAGCCACGATGACGTTTGCGCCGAGATTCGGGCCCGAACCGGCCTGACCGTTGTCTCGGCCGATTACCGCCTGTCGCCCGAACATCGCCACCCCGCCGCTTTTGAAGATGCCTGCGCCGTCGCTCGCGCGCTGCCCGGACCTTTGGTATTGGTCGGCGATTCTGCGGGGGCGAATCTGGCGGCGGCGGCCGCCCATGCGCTGCGGGGCAGTTCCTTGCGCATTTTGGGCCAGGTGCTGATCTATCCGGGGCTGGGCGGGGATATGACGCAAGGATCGTACCGGACCCACGCCAAGGCCCCGATGCTGACGCTGGACGATGTGCTGTTTTACAAAGACATCCGCCATGGATCGCCCGCACCCACAGATGATCCCACCGTCACGCCGCTGTGCGACCTTGATTTTACGGGCCTGCCGCCCACACTGGCCATCAGCGCCCAATGCGACCCGCTGGCCGATGATGCCCGCGATTATGCCGCAAAGGTCATTGGCGGCGGCGGCCGGGCGCATTGGTCCAACGCAAAGGGGCTGGTCCATGGCTTTTTGCGTGCAAGATCTACTGTACCGCGCGCCGCCGACCAGTTTACGTTGATCGTTGATACCATCTCGGCCTTTGCCCGTACGGATTGGCCATTCAAGGAGCCGCTATGAACGCCCCGACAAGAAACCTGACCCATTGGGCCGAACGTGTAGATATGGCAGCCGCCTTTCGCTGGACGGTCGAATTGAACCTGCACGAAGCGATTTCCAACCATTTCTCGCTGGCCGTGAACCCCGAGGGCAGCAAGTTTCTGATCAATCCCAACGCACGTCATTTCTCGCGGATCAAGGCGTCGGATCTGCTGGAACTTGATGCCAATGATCCCGAAACCATGAACCGCCCCGATGCGCCCGATCCCACGGCATGGGGGCTGCATGGGTCTATCCACCGCGCCCTGCCCCATGCGCGCTGCGTGATGCATGTGCATTCCATGCACGCAACGGTGCTGGCCGCCTTGGCCGACAGCCGCCTTCCCGCGATTGACCAGAACTCTGCGATGTTCTTTGATCGGCACGTGGTGGATGACCATTATGGCGGCATGGCCTTTGGCGACGAAGGGGCCCGCTGCGCCCAGATGCTGCGCGATCCCAAGATCACCACGATGATCATGGGCAATCACGGCGTCTTGGTGATTGGCCGCACGGTGGCGGAAACCTTCAACCGCCTGACCTATTTCGAGCGCGCCGCCGAAACCTACATCCGCGCCTTGCAAACCGGACGCGCCTTGCGCGTTCTGCCCGATGACGTGGCCGAAAAAACCGCGCAGGAATGGGAGGTATATCCCGGCTATGCCGAAGGTCACCTGCACGAAATCAAGGCAATCTTGGATTCAAGGGGCGCAGATTACGCGGCCTGACGGCCGAAGGTTTCCCGCTATCGTGAAAAAAACCTGGCCAGCGTGAATTGCAAACCCGGGGGACTTGATCTGAAGAACGCGACCGGCCTTTCCTGTGCCGGTAGCGCCGCCTTCAGGAGCCTGAATTGTCCTATTCCCTGACCCCCACATTTATCAGCCGGACCATCGGGCGTATTTACGATTGCGCCATCGATCCCCAGCTATGGCCCGAGACCCTGTGTTCGATCCGGGACGAAATGGATCTGGCCTATGTCCAACTGTTCTTTGCGGCCCCCCCGAACGAGCCTTCGGCTCTGCGGAACTTTCAGACTCCGTGGGATGAAAGCTGGCTGCACCGGCTTTTGCCCTTGCTGCCCATCGTGCCCGGTATTCAGCAAATGCGGACCGCCGAAGTTGACAGCCCGATTGCGCAACTGCAGGTCATCGAACCGGATGCGTTTCACCAGACCGAGTTTTATCAAAGCTGGGCCAAGCCGCAGGGACTAGGCGATGCCTGCAATACGACGGTCATCCGCCGGCCGGAAATAGAGGCGTGGTTTTCCGGCACCACAACCCAACGCCGAGGGATGTTTTCGGATCAGGACCTGATGACATTCCAACTCTTGTCCCCGCACGTCCGTCGCGCGCTTTTGATTGCGGATCTGATCGACGAGGGGCAGTTCAATCTGGCCCTGCACCGGGTTCTGCTGAACCAATTGTCCATCGGGGTCTTTCTGGTCGATGGCGATGGCCAGGTCCTGCTGCGCAACGACGCATCGGCCGCGATGGTCGAAGACCGCCACACCCTGACCGAGGTTTCGGGCAAGCTGCGACCGGTCTCGGTTGCGCACCGAACACAATTTCTGGCCGCCGTCCATCGTGCTGCGACCGATGAGGACGGTCTGGGCACCCTTGGCAACGGCATGGCCCTGCCCGGACGTGACGGCCACAGTGCCGTCGCCTACGTGCTGCCGCTTGGGCGGTCGGAACGTCGGCGCGCCCTTGGCCCCGGCCATGCCGCCGTCTTCGTCAGCACCCGGGGCAGCACCGAACCGCCCGCGGTCGAGGTGCTTTCGGCCCTGACCGGCATGACCCTGTCCGAGGCCAGAATCGCGCTGGCCATTGCCGAGGGCCAAGCGACCGAAGATCTGGCGGCACAGCAGGGCATCTCAATCCATACGCTGCGCAAGCACCTGTCGAACGCCTACGAAAAGACCGGCCTCAACAGCCAGACCGCTTTGGCGGCCTTGGTCAACGGGTTTCGATTGCCCCTTCGCCCCAACTGAATCAACCGGGGCATTTCGCCCTCGGCCCTCCTTCCTACTTCATTTGAATGATCCGCTGAATTTTCTGCGGCGGTAGACTTTTGACCAAATCTTTTTTCATAATTTCAAGGAAAATCCCTTGTCCTACAGTATTTTGGCGCTGGTCCTTGCGGCGGCTGTCCTTGACGCCCTTCAGCACTGCCTGATCAAGTCCGGGGTTGACCCCTTTGCCCGGGCTCTGGCCGTCGCCTTGGCGGGCGGGCTGATTGCCGCGCCCGCGGTGATGGTCGTCGGGCTGCCTGATGCGGCAGCCCTGCCCTGGCTGGCGGCTTCTGTCGTTGCGGGCACCCTGTATTGGATCGCCCTGGGCTGGGCCTATCAAAGCGGCGCACTGGCGGTGGTTTTTCCCTTGTCGCGCGGGCTCGGCGTGATGCTGACCGCCGTCGGGTCGCATGTTCTTGTCGGCGAAAAACTATCACCGGGCCAGGCCATGGTTCTGTGTGCCATTCTTGCCGGACTTGCCTTGGTGACCTTTGGCATGCGGCCCAAAAATCGCCTGACTCTGACCACGCTGATCCCGTCACTGTGCCTTGGCATCGTCATCGGCACCTTCACCCTGATCGATGTCATCGGGGTCCGTGTCTCTGGATCGGCCCTGCAATACTGTCTGGCCTTGTACCTGGGCAACGCCGTCGGCGTTGGCATTTTCGCGGCGATCCGCCATGGCCCACGGCTGGCGCGAATCCGGCCCGATGCCCTGCCGGGCATCATCGCGTCGGCGGGCCTGTCGATCGCGGCCTATGCCATGATCCTGTTCGGCTTTGCCCATGCCCCGGCCGCCCTTGTCGCTGCCGTGGCCGAAGCCAGCATCGCCTTTGCCGCTCTTCTGGGCTTTGTCTTGCTGCGCGAACCGACCCGGGTCTCGCATTCCATCGGCGTGCTCGTCATCGCCGCAGGCGTGGTCATGCTGCGCCTGGGAGTTTGATTACCTACATAATCTGAATGATCCGCCCAGTGGCGCAATGCGGCACCCTTTGAAGACCCGAATCCTTGGCGATCTATTTCGACCGCTCACAGACAAGGTTCGGCTCTGGCCCTTTAAAGGAATGGATCATGTTCGCCATCATTGTCTCTGCTTGTCTTTCCACCAAGCCCACAGACTGCCAATTGCACGATCTGGGTATGATCAACACCGAAGGTTTCAAGGCCTGCCGCCTGATGATCGAGCCTGCCGTCAAGACCTGGCACTTGGCGCATCCCGATCTGATCTTGCAAAGCGCCTACTGCATGCCCTTGCGCAGCGCCCCCCTGAATTGACTCTATCCTGTTTTCCGAAAGGACATTTGATGATCCCCTTCGTTATTGTCGCCTGCCTAACCGCAGATCCTGCCCAATGCGCGCAGCATGTCTTTGCTGACACGACAAGCCTGGAACAGTGCCAAACTCAGATCGAAGCGCGTGTCGTTCTGTGGTCGCGTGATCACCGCTTTGAACAGGTCACAAAGGCTTATTGCCTGCCGCCTCGCCCGATGCAGGGGCGTTAAGGGGCGATCACTCCGCCATGAAGGATGGCAGCTTCATCGTGTCCGGCACCGCAATGCCCATCCGGGTCAAGATCGACGGGGCCAAAGCCAATTGGTCCAGCACGGTATCTTTCGCCGGCATCTGCGCCGCGCCAAAGTAGTAAAAGGCAAAGTCTTGCTGCAACTCTCCGGCGCCGCCATGGTGGCCCCGGGCATCTTGCCCATGATCGGCGGTGACGATCACCTCATAGCCTGCCGCGCGCCAGCGGGCGATGAAGGGGGCCAGTTGTTCATCCATCTTGTAACAGGCGTCGTCCATTTCGGCACAATCGTGAAAAAAGCGGTGCCCCATGCTGTCCAGCGTGCAGGTGTGCAAGATTCCGTAATCGATGCCCTTGCGTTCGCACAGCATCGTCAGCGTCGCGAACAGATCCGGGTCAGAGGGCGTGGCCTGATTATAGGCGGAATCGCCCGTCATGGTATGAAAACGGCCGTGCGTAATCGGCCCGGCAGGTTCGTCATATTCCATATCCGCCACCGGATCGAAGGGATAGCGGTTGAAAAACTCTGACCAAAAGCTGTGGGTCACGGCCCCGGTCTTGCGCCCGGCTTTTGAAACCTCGGAAAACACATCGGGCAATTCCAACCGGCGCCGCCCGGCATTGCCCCAGATCTGGTGAACCTGCGGCGCCACTCCGGTGTGGATCGACGCGTAACAGGTGCCAGAGGTGGACGGCAAAACCGACCGCATTTTCCACACCCGCGCCTCGCCGCTGGCAACCCAGCCTTCCAGATTGCCAAACAGCCGCCGCCAGTTGCGGTACGGCACCCCGTCCAGCAGGATCAGCAAAAGCTTGTGGGACATGACGGCTCCTTTCGGTTTTGGGCACCATACGGCAGCCCGCAGGCGCGGCAAGGATGAAAACCGTCACCGCAAGGGGCCAATGTGCCGCAATTTCGGCATCTCCATCGCCTGCAACCGGGTTAGTCTGCACCCAGACCGCATGAGGGAACCAATGCCCCGCAAAATTGTCCTGATCCGCCACGGCGACGATCCGCCTGATGACCGCGTGACGACCTTTGCCCTTGGCAAAGGCTTTGACCCCGTGTTCGTGCGCCCCTTCAAGGGCGAGCCTTTGGGATTGCCAGATGACGACGTGGCAGGGTCCGTGGTCTTTGGCGGCCCCTTCAATGTCTATGACGAAGAGATTCACCCGTTTTTACACGACGAAGCGGATTGGATTCGCGCTTGCATGGACAGGCAAATACCGCTGCTGGGCCTTTGTCAGGGCGCGCAGCAGATCGCGCGGGTCTTGGGCGCACATGTGGGCGCGCCCGACAGCGGCCTGCACGAATTCGGCTATTACCCGATCGCGCCCACCCCGGCCGGCCAAGATTTCTTGCCCGAAACGCTTTACATGACCCAATCCCATTTCCATACCTTCGCCATTCCCGAAGGCGCGGTGCATCTGGCCAGCAGCCCGCTGTATCCAAATCAGGCCTTTCGCGTCGGAACCAGCACCTTTGGGTTTCAGTTTCATCCCGAATGCACCATCGAGGGGTTTCGGCGGTGGCAGGCATCCGACTGGGCGGCCTATGGCAAACCGGGGGCACAAACCCGCGCTGAGCAAGACGCCTTGATGATGGCCCATGACGCCCGGCAGGCCGAATGGTTTTATGGATTTCTGGAAAGATTGTTCGGCACCCCCCAATGACCCGCCTGTCGCAGCGCAATCCCCAAGCTTACGGCGTGATGGTCACTTTGGCGGGGGTGATGATCTTTGTCCCCGATGCACTGGTCATGCGGCTGATCGGCGGCGACATGTTGGCGCTGGCCGTGTGGCGCGGGCTGTTATCGGCCGCCGTCTTTGTGGGCTTTCTGGCCCTCTTTGCCCGCAGCGATTGGCCCAAAAGATCGGAACTGTTCGACACCAAGGGCCTGTGGGTTATCGGCCTGAATGCGGCGGGCGGCCTGACATGGTGTGCCGCGATGCAGAACACCTCGGCGGCCAATGCCTTGTTGATTCTGGCCACGGCCCCGTTCATCGGCGCCCTTTTGTCTTGGGTGATCCTGCGCGAAACCATCAATCGGGCCACCGGCTTGGCCATCGCGCTGGTCTTTATGGGCGTTGTGCTGATCGCATCGGGCAGTCTTGGGCAGGTGCGGCTCTTGGGGGATGGCTTCGCTCTTTTGAATGCCACCTCGATCGCGGCCTATTATGTGGTCTTGCGCACGACGGGGGGGCGCAACATGCTGGCCCATGTTGCCATTGGCAACGCGCTGTGCGGCATCATTGCCTTGGCCTTTGCTGATTTTGTTCCGCTGAGCGCTGGCCAAATTGGCTTGGTTCTCCTGTCTGGCGCGGTCATTTTGCCGGGGGCGATGGGTCTGTTGATGCTGGGTCCGCGGTATCTTCCCGCGCCCGAAGTGTCGATGATCACCTTGCTTGAAGTGGTCTTGGGCCCCCTGTTGGTCTGGGCGGTCATGGGGGAACATCCGGGGCAGACAACCTTGATGGGCGGGGCGGTGATCATCACGGTCGTCGCCGCGCATACCCTGCGCCGCATCCTGCGTCACGAGGCCTGAGCGCTAACCCTCCAGCCCCTTGATCCAAGCGCGGATCAGATCGGCCCCTTCCAGATGCACCATCGACCGCCCGATTTCCGGCATCATGGCACCGGGGTCGGTGCTGGTCAGTCTATACAGCAAGATGGAAGACTCCGGATCGCCGGGCACCACGTCAAACTCCAACTGGCCAGACCCTTTTCCGGCCGCCACCGGCCGCTTGTGAATGCCCAGCCGCAACGGGTCTGCCTCCTCCCAGGTCAGATACAAGCCAGAGGTATCGCCCGGATGGCCCGGCGCATGGCAATGACCGCAGTTGATATCCAGATAGGCCCGCGCGCGCTGGTCGATGGGCAGCGTCTCGTCGCGGTAATCAGGCAGGGCAGGCGCCGCCGCCGGCACGGGGCCGATCACCCCCGCACCCAGCAATCGCGCCAGTTGATCGCCCGTGTTCAGATTGCGCAGTTTGGGGCCGATGGGTGCCATCGCCTTGTCAGGACCGATGTGACAGGCCTTGCATTGGTTGGCGTTGGGCACGTGATAATTCACAAGGCCATGATCGGTTTGAAGGTCAAGATCGGCCCCCGCCAGCGCCAGATGCGCCGCGCCGCTGCTTTCGTCCCACACATAGGAAAAGCCTTTCCATCCCCCCTCTTGGTGCAATAAGACCCGGGTTTCCACTTTCCGCGCGCCGTATCGGAACGTCTTTACGATCGCCGCCCCAACCGGAAACGCCAGCACGCCCTCTGCCGCGCTGGGCGCTGGGGCGGGGGTATAGATGAACCGATCCTTGTCGGCATAATCACTGAACAGGGCCGAGGCCAAAGCATAACCCACCACACCCGCAGCCGGGATCTGCGCCTCGGCGTCATCAAAAAAACCAAACTCGGCCAGGGTTTTGGGGGGCCGCTGCGCCAAAATCGCGGCGCTGTTCACCTCGGCCAAGGCGGGCCCGCCCAGCAGCAAGATCAACGCCAGCGCCTTCACTTGGAAAACTCTGCCCAAGCCCCGGCGTGGCTGACATCGCGGCCCCGAATGATCACCTGCACCGGTCCAAGAGGAGAAAGTGCGGCGCTGTGTTCGGCGGGGTCGCGCCCGGCCGAATGCAACCAGCTCAGCCCGAAAAATCCGATGAAATCGGCATTGGCATAGGGCGCTTGGCCGCCATCGTCGTTATCATGAATGGAATGGGCGACATCAGCGGCAACCCCCACGCTGGCCCAGCGCCACAGGGGCAGCACCCCATCCCAAACGATGTTGGGAACCGGAACACCAACACTGCCCCGCAGCGCAGTCCCAAATTCGCTGTCATCCGGGTCGGTGCCGCCCGGCCCAAAGGTATTGTTGTGAATGTGAATCCGGCGCGGATGAATGTTGTAGGCGGCGTCTTCCGTCTCTTTCACATAGGATCCAAAGATCAGGTTCACGCTTTTGTTGCCATCAAAGGTGTTTTCAAACACCTCGACGTCGGCATTTGCCATGATCAGCATCCCGGTGCCCGCCGGAACCAGCCCCACGATGTTGCCTTCGGCCGCGAAATTCTTCAGGTTATTGTTCTGCGCGTGGTTGCGAAACACCCGAATGTCGTGCCCCCCTTGCTGGGGAAGGTCGGGCAGATCAAAGATCAGGATACCACCGGTGTTGCCCGTCAAGGTGTTGTCGTAAACGTCGGCAAAATAGCAGTTTTCAATTTCAAGCCCGGCCACGTTCATCTCGCCCACGGCGTTTCGAACGATGATCTTTTGGCTTTGCCCCACATAGATCCCGGCGTCTGACGCGCCCTTCACCACAACGGCGTCAAGCAAGACATTCACCGACTGCACCGGATACAAACCATAGCTGCCGTTCTCGGCCTTTGGCCCGCCCGTCCATTCGGCCCGCACCCGGATCGCGGCAAATCCGTCAACGCCCTTGGCCTTGATCGCATCGCCCTTGGTGTCTTCGACGGCAAAATCCTTCAAGATTGCGCCGTTTCCC
>CANHLE010000126.1 GCA_947461435.1 Paracoccaceae bacterium
GGCATTCTTTATCCTTTCAAGGCATCAATCTGCAGCAAAGTGGAATTCCCTTCCATAGGCCCCAGTTGGCACACCGCAAGTGCCCCGGCCGCATTGGCACGCCAAAGTGCCTGCGTCAGGGGCTGACCCGCCGCCATCAATGTGACGAAAGTCGCACAAAAGCAATCTCCGGCGCCTGTCGGATCGACCACTGTGACGCGGTGCGCCGGCAACAGGATCGTCCCGGAGTGATCGCGCCCGATACAGCCTTGATCTCCGCGCTTCAGGCAAACGGCCCGCGCACCTTGGTTCAACAACCGGGACGACCAGACGTCGAAAGGTACGCCCGGGAACAACAGATCTGCATCGGCATCCGAAGGCAGGATATACTGTGCCATCGCCATCAAACTGCGCAAATCATCCAGATACCCAGCGCCTTGCATCAGTTCCGGTCGGATGTTGGGATCAATCGAAATCGCCACGCCGCGTGCCGCCAGCCTTTGGCACAGCGCCACTGCCATCGCGCGCATGGTCTCGTCTGCAAGTGTCGAGCCGGAAATGTGCATGAGGCTGACACCGGCCGCGAGAAATCCCGTTTCGATCTGGCCAAGGTCGGGCAGGTGGGCCGCGGCCGATTGGGCGATGTTGAACACGAAATCTCTGCTGCCATCGGTGTTATAGCTGACATGAGCCGTTCCGGTAGGCAGCCCGCTGATCACCCTGATCAGACTGGTATCGATGCCAACGGCTTGAAGCCGGTCAAGCACCACTCGCCCGAAGGCATCTGTGCCCACCGCGCCTGCGAATATCGCGCGGCCGCCCAGATCTGCCGCGACCCGCGCCGCCTGATCGATGAAGATTCCGGGTGCGCCGCTTGGAAAGGGGCCGATATAGGGGGCGGCGCGCAGATTATGCCCCTCCCTCTCGGTGCAAACAAATTCCACCAACAATTCGCCCAAAGAGGCGATGCAAAGCGCGGGACCTGTGTTCATCTTTGCTCTGCCTTGGCGTCCCTGACCCTTCGCATAAAATCGTCGCCCGGGGCCTTGTGAAGGTCAAGGGGGAATTGGCAGCGGCGCACCCTTGGCCCGGCTTGCGCCATCTTGATGGGCTTGATCCTGCGCCGAAGCTGGGTCAGGTTTGACCTGTCGCGCCGCGCCGGCGCATCAAGAGGTGATCTTTGGCAACCGCAATCGGAATAGATATTGGCGGCACAAATCTGCGGGTCGCCCGCGTGGTGGATGGGATCGTTCAGGCGCAGGCCTCGGCCCCCAGTTCAGGCGATCCCGAAACGGTTCTGGTGCGCGTTTTGAACCTTGTGGCGAAGCTGCGCACGGCAGATGTTCGAGCCTTGGGTCTGGGTGTTCCGGGCGAGGTAGATCAGGCAAGCCGGCGCGTTTTGTCGGGTGGATATGTGGATTTTTCCGGCTTTGACGTGGTGGCAAAGGTGGAAGCCGAAACCCAGCTTGGCGTTAGAGTCGAAAACGATGCCGTGATGGCCCTTTTGGGCGAAGCCGCCCACGGGGCGGCGCGCGGCCAGAAGAATGTGGTGATGATGACGATCGGCACAGGAATCGGCGGGGCGATACTGGACCAGGGAATGGTTTTGCGCGGCCGTGGCAGCGCCGGCCAACTGGGTCATCTGTGCGCGGATCTCCAAGGAATCCCGTGTGTTTGTGGGCGGATCGGATGCCTCGAAACACTCAGCTCCGGCACAGCCTTTGCGCGGCATCTGGCCGAGGCGGGTCTTCCCTCTCACTTGCGCGCCGAAGACCTGCTGGCGTCGGACGATCCGCGTGGCAAGGCTGTTCTATTGGCATGGGCCGGGCCATTACGTGCCGCCATCGATAGTATGATTGCCGCGTGCAATCCCGATTGCGTGGTCATTGGCGGCGGGGCGGGCCCGGGGGCGGTTTTGGCGCTTGACCTGTTTCCGCCGCGCGCATCTTGGTTCAGCGCGCCCATTCTGCCGGCCCAACTGGGCGCAGATGCCGGTGTGATCGGGGCCGCCGTCGCCGCCTTGCGCGGGGTCAAAGACGCCTGACCCGGCCGCGGATTGGTGGGTTGATTCCGCCAATGGGTCTTGACCCGTTTACCAAGTTCGCTGATAGCTGGCGCATGACTTGGACATCGCTTTTCCCAACAGTAACGGCCGCTTTCCTTGCCTCTTTGGTCGAGGTTGTGGAGGCCTTTACCATCGTTCTGGCCGTTGGGGTAACCCGCGGATGGCGACCGGCCTTTGCGGGCTCTGCCCTAGCCTTGGCCTTGTTGGTTCTGATCGTGCTGATTTTCGGGCCGATGTTGGCGCTGATCCCGATCGAAGTGATGCAGTTCGTCGTCGGCAGTCTTTTGATCCTGTTCGGCCTGCGCTGGTTGCGCAAGGCGATCCTGCGGTCGGCCGGATGGATTGCCTTGCATGACGAGGCGGCGGCATTCACCAAGGAAACCAATGCGTTGAAAGCCCAATCGGCCGAGCGGCGTGCCGATTTTATGGCTGGAATGGCGGCTTTCAAGGCTGTCCTGCTGGAGGGAGTCGAGGTTGTTTTTATCGTGATCGCGGTGGGTACTGCGCATGGGCAGACGCTTTGGGCGGGGATCGGTGCCTTGGCCGCTGTGATCTTTGTGGCTGTCATTGGGGTGATCATCCATAAACCGCTTGTTCAAGTGCCGGAAAACACGCTGAAATTTGTCGTTGGTCTGATGCTTTCATCTTTCGGGGTGTTCTGGACAGGCGAGGGCCTTGGTGCAAAATGGCCCGGAGGCGATCTGGCATTGCTGTGTATATTTGCGCTGTTCCTGATCTTTGCACTGGGGGCTGTGCGCGTTGTTGAAAAGCCAAGGCAAAAGGCCGTGACATGAAACTTTTGGCGGTGATCTGGACTGAAACCCTCGGCATGTTCGTGGATGACGGGGCTTTGGCCTTGCAGGCGGTCGCTTTGATCGCCGCGGTGGCGGCGGCCGTCAAGATTCTGGGCCTCTCACCGATCTTGGGCGGGGTCTTGTTGCTGGCTGGGTGCCTGGCCGCCCTGGGTTTAAGCCTTTTGCGCAAAACGCGCGGGTGAGCCTCTTGGTGGCAGCGCTCTTTTTGGTGTTCACCGTTCCCGCGATCCGTTAGCCTTGAGCGTGAGGTTGGGCCGTTCCAGACCCCAAGCACTTGATGCGGACAAAAGAGGCAAAGCTTGCGCCATATCGCGGTGATCGACATTGGGAAAACCAATGCAAAACTGTTGTCGGTTGATCTTCAGACGGGGGCGGAAACCACGATCGCCCGCCGTGCGAACGCCGTTATTCCGACAGGCCCCTATCCGCATTTTGACATCGAGGGCTTGTGGGCTTTTGTGCTGTCCGCGCTTGCCCAGTTGGGACGCCAGCGCAACATCGACGCGATTTCAATCACGACTCATGGCGCTTCGGCGGCACTGATCGATGCGCAGGGCGCCCTTGTCTTGCCGGTTCTGGATTATGAACATGACGGCCCTGACAGGCTGAAGGACGACTATGCGGCGCTTCGCCCTGATTTTTCCGAAACCGGTTCGCCGCGCCTTCCGGGCGGATTGAACATTGGGGCGCAGCTGTATTGGCAAGCCCAGCAATTTCCGCAGGCCTTTGAGAAGGCGAAATTTATTCTGACCTATCCGCAATACTGGTCTCACCGTCTGACCGGTGTCGCGGCCAGCGAAGGCACGTCGCTAGGCTGTCATACCGATCTTTGGCAGCCTTTTATGGGGTGCTTTTCCAGTTTGGTCCCGAAGATGGGCTGGCAGGAGCTTTTCCCGCCGCTGCGCCCGGCCTCGGCTTTTCTTGGCGCGCTTTTGCCTAAGATTGCGGCGGCCACCGGTCTGCCAGCGGGCACGCCGGTTCTGTCGGGGATCCACGATTCCAACGCTTCGCTTGTGCCTTGGCTGGAGGACGATACGCCCAGAGCGGTTCTGTCTACCGGCACCTGGATGATTGTCATGGCGCTGGGCGCACCGCAGCGCGATCTGGACGGCGCGCGTGACGTATTGGTGAACGTGAACGCCAAAGGCGCACCCGTGCCGACCGCTCGTTTCATGGCGGGGCGCGAATTTGACGAGATCACCGAAGGCCGCGCCGTTCCCCCCAGCGAGCCGGAGGAAAACGCGATTCTGTCGCGCCGCATCATGGCGATGCCGTCACGGCATCCTGATACCGGCCCGTTCCCGGGTCAGACCTTTGAATGGTCGCCCGGCGCACCGACAACGCCGGGCCTTTGTACGGCGGCAGCTTCGTTCTATGTGGCGCTGATGGGGGCCGAATGCCTTGATCTGATCGCGGCAACGGGCGATGTGATCGTCGAAGGGCCGTTTGGCGGCAATATGGCCTTTGCGCGTATGTTGGCCACGGCCACAGGCAGAACCGTCTGTCTGGCCGGGCAGGGGGCGGGAACCGGGCTTGGGGCTGCCATGTTGGCAGGGCCGCTTGCCACTCAGCGCCCACCGATGCAGCGGGTTTCGCCTGAAACAGACCCGCGATGGACAGACTATGCGGCCCAATGGCAACAGATTGTACGGCGGAGGTGGGCCGGGCGGCCTTAGGCCATGAAGAATGTCTCGCTCAGCGGGATCGCGACCGGAGAGCCATCGGGGTTTGTCTGCATCAGATCGCCCATATGGGCCCACCAGCGCTGCATGACGGGATGATCTGGCAAGTCACCCATG
Source organism: Paracoccaceae bacterium (assembly GCA_947461435.1). Classification (GTDB taxonomy): domain Bacteria; phylum Pseudomonadota; class Alphaproteobacteria; order Rhodobacterales; family Rhodobacteraceae; genus CAIYZT01. The sequence goes on from CANHLE010000126.1 coordinate 4,659, forward strand.
GCATGGTCGTCGCGCCGTTCCAGATATCCAAACAAGATGTTGGTGTCGCGGTCCAGATGGATCGAGTAATTCGAGATCCCGGTCTGTTTCAACAAGGTCACCAGATCGGGCCAGATCGCGTCATGGCGGCGGATGTATTCGGATTCTTGCCCCTTGTTCAGCAGCATTTTGAAGGCATGTCGTTGCAACTTCTTCTCCTTTCAGGCGCGGCTTCGTTTGGCACGCAGATCATGGATCAGGTTGGGAATCAAAACCGAACCGATCAGTAAGATCCCGATGACACCTGTTTGCACATGGCCCGTGACATTGATCAGCGCCATGCCATTGCGCAGGTTCAAGATGATCAAGATGGACAAGAACACGCCCACCATACTGCCCTTGCCGCCAAAAATAGACACGCCGCCCAGAAGCACCATGGTGATGATGTCCAACTCGAATCCCAGCGCGCTATCGCCGCGAACTGATCCAAGACGTGCGGCATATAGCAGCCCCGCCAAGGCCGCCGCCAACGAAGAAAGAATGAACAGCGTGGCCTTTACCCGCCCCACGTTCAGCCCGGAAAAGCGGGCAACCTCGGCGTTGGTGCCAATCACGACCACCTGTCGGCCAAACCCGGTTCGGTGCAGCACGATTCCCAAGACAATCAGCAAGATAAAGAACAGCAGAAGGGACAAAGGCAGGGGCCCGACCAAACCCTTTTGTCCCAGATTGGTAACCCAACCGGGGAAATCGCCAAGGCTTTGATCTTGCACAAGAACCCGCGCAAAGCCACGAAAGCCGATCATCATGGCCAAGGTGACCACCAAAGACGGGATTCCGATACGTGCAATCAGGACAGCATTCACCGATCCCGCCACGAACCCCACCACCAAACAGGCCGCCGCTGCCGCCCCGCCGCCCCAGCCGTGATTGACCAAAAAAGCAAAGACAACCGCCGAAAGCCCCATGACCGAGGCGACAGACAGGTCAATCTCGGCATTGATGATGATCAGGGTCATCACCAAAGCCACGATGATCTTTTCTATCGACAGTTGGAACAGGTTGATCTGGTTCTGCAATGTCAGAAATTCGGGCGCAAACGCGGCGTTGAGGGCGAAGGTGATACAGAACAGGGCCAAAAGCCCGCCTTCCCAGCTTTTCAGGCTTTGCATCATTGACCGCCTCCTGATCTGCCGCGCAGCCGCGTCAACGACCGCGAGGCCAGCGTATCCACCGTGACCGCCGCCATGATCAACATCCCCAAAAGGGCATCGCGCCAAAACTCGCTGACTAGATCCCAGCGCGTCAGTGAATTGTCGATTGTGTCCACAAGGACGGTCCCCATCAACACCCCCAGAATCGAGCCAGAGCCGCCCATGATCGACACACCGCCCACCACGACGGCAGCGATGGATTTCAATTCAAAGCCAAGGCCGGCGACGACCGTGATATTGCCGAACTTGGCCAGAAAAATGAACCCCGACAGACCGGCCAGCGCGCCCGACAGCACGAAAGCCACAAAGACCACCCAGGCAGAATTTATTCCCGCCATTTGTACGGCATCGGGGTTTGATCCGACCGCAAGGAACCGCCGGGCGACGCGCAGGCGCGACAGCGCCAGCCCGACGATCACGCAGACGGCCAACGCCAAAACTACAGTCAGGCGCATTTCCAGCGGGCCAAGTGAGAATAGAACCTTCTGCGGCAGATCCACAAGCCAGACCGGCAGGCTGGCCGTTGTGATTGTGGTTGCATTGGAATATTCCACAAGAAACGACCGAAACAGCGCCAGCGTGCCCAAGGTGACGATGATCGACGGCACCCTGCCAAAGGCAATCAAGATGCCATTGATCGCACCGGCCGCGGCGCCAAACCCCATGGCCATCAACACGACGAGGGCGGGGTGCAAATCCGGCATCGTTCCCAAGGTTTGACCGGTGATATAGGCCACAACACCCAACGTGGATCCTGCCGAAAGATCGATGTTGCGCGTCATCACCACGATGGCCTGACCCACCGCAATCGGAAGGACAACGGCCGCAGACGTGGCGATGCGGTTAAACATCCGGCCCGACAGATAGCCGTCAATCTGGGTCGAAAAGAACAGCACTGTCGCAAGAAGGGCCAGAAAAAGCGCAACAAGCCGCAAGGTTTGTGGCGAGGTGGAACTCATAAGCCGCTTCATGCCGCGACCCTTTCGCCAGTGCCCGCGGCCAGCGCGATGACTCGCTCTTGCGTCGCCTCTGCGATGCCCAAAAGGCCGGCTTGCCGACCTTCGCGCATCACAAGGACCCGGTCAGCCAGCGCCAAGACTTCGGGCAGATCCGAAGAGATGACGATGATGGCCACGCCCTTCGCGGCCAAGGTGCGGATGATCCCGTGCACTTCGGCCTTGGCGCCCACATCAATGCCGCGTGTTGGCTCATCAAAGATCAGCACGGTCGGATTGGTTTCCAGCCATTTGGCCAGCATCACCTTTTGCTGATTGCCGCCCGACAATTTGCCAACCTCGATCAGGGTATCGGGGGATCGAATATCCAATTGTTTGCGATAGCCTTCGGCCATGTCGCTTTCCGCCCTGCGGTCGATCAGGCCAAACAAGCCCATGAGTTTGCGTAAAGAGGCCAAGGAGATATTGGCAAAAATCGGAAGGCTCATGGCCAATCCAAGCTTGCGGCGATCTTCCGAGACATAGGCGATGCCTAGATCCATTGCCGCGCGGGCAGAGCCGATGGTCAAGGACGTGCCATGCAGCACGATCGTGCCTTGGGTGGCGGGGGCGATGCCAAAAAGGGCAAGGCCGACATCTGTGCGGCGCGCGCCAACCAGACCGGCAAGGCACAGCACTTCGCCCTTCGCCAGATCAAAGTTGACACCTGAAAAAACGCCCTCGCGGCCCAGCCCAGACACTGACAGCGCCACCTCGCCCACAGGGTTGGCTGCCGTTTTCATGGCAAAGCTGTCAATCGCCCGTCCGACCATGTCGCGCACCATACCCGTTTCGGTAACCTCGCCGATTGGCCGGGTCGAGATGTGCTGCCCGTCGCGGATCACGGTGACGCGGTCTGCAATCTTGAAAATCTCGTCCAGACGATGCGAGATATAGATGACAGCCACCCCTTGATCCTTCAATGCGCGGGCGATGGCCAACAGACGCGCGACCTCGTGGGCCGAAAGGCTTGCGGTCGGCTCGTCCATGATCAGGACTTTCACCTTCAACGACAGCGCCCGGGCGATTTCCACGGTCTGCTGTTCCGCCAGCGTCAGCCCCGCTGCCGCGCGGCGCACATCCAAGGTCACGCCCAAGGGCACAACCAGCGCCTCCGCATCGCGGTACAAATCGGCCCACCGCATGAAAGCGCCTTTGCCGCGATTGGAGATGAAGATGTTTTCGGCCACATTCAAATCGGGAAAGACCATCGGCTCTTGGTAGATCGCTGCAATTCCGGCCGTTTGCGCCTCTTGGGTGGATCGCAGCGTCACTGGCTGCCCTTCCACAAGGATCTGTCCGCTGTCAGGCTGGTGCACGCCGGTCATGATCTTGATCAGGGTTGATTTTCCCGCCCCGTTTTCCCCAACGATGGCATGAATTTCGCCGGGCAAGATTGCCAGACTCATGTCCCGCAGCGCTGCGGTCGCGGCAAAGCTTTTCGATACCGAACGCAGTTCGAGGATGGCAGAATCTGTCATTGGGGGGCTTCCCGACATGGCGGTGGTCAGGGGGCAGGGCCGCCATGTAGTGCGGCCCTGCCCGATAGGACCGACGTAGCGCCTTAGTTTGCGGCCGCTTCGACGTTATCCTTGGTGTAGATCGTGAACGGCCCCATCAAGATGCGCTTGGCACCGGCACGACCTGGATCCTCTTCGATCTTGAAGCTGCCCATGCGTCCTGCGGTGAACTCTTCCCCAACTTCGCCTTTGATCGCGCCGGTGGCCAGCGCATAAGAGGCTTGGTAGGTCAGATAGCCAAGGTCAACAAAGCTCCACAATGCGAACTGAGGTGCGCAGCCGTTCAAAGAATAGCTGACCATTTCGGCCGGCAGACCAAGACCAGACACCTTGACCTTCTCGCACAGGCCTTCGTCCTGCATCGCCTTGGCAGCGGCCACGATCCCAACTGTTGTCGGGGCCATGATCGCCTTCAGATCCGGGTATTTATCGACCAGACCCAA
>CANHLE010000127.1 GCA_947461435.1 Paracoccaceae bacterium
TGTTCTGGTTTATGCCTATCCGGGGGTGGCCGATGTCGCCTCGGGCGTGGAAAACCTGCGGCTGAATCTGGATGAGGTTACCTTTGCGCCCAAGGTGCAGGCGCGGGCCGTGCCCCGGTTGGACAGCGTTGCCTATATGACGGCCGAGTTCGAAAACACCAGCGCCGAGATCTTGTTGCCCGGACAGTTGTATCTGTACCGAGACAGCAACCTTGTGGGCGTGGGGCAGTTGCCCCTGCTGGCCGCGGGGGATGACTGGACCCTTGGGTTTGGCGCGATCGACGGGTTGGTTCTGGAACGGCGGATGCCCGAAATGTCGGAGGGCGATCGGGGGTTGCTGTCCAGCGAGACCGAGCAGGTGCAACGCGCCACCTTGAGCGTCAAGAACCTGACAGGCGAGGCCTGGGCCGTGCGCATGCTGGATCAGGTGCCTTATTCCGAGCAAGACGATCTGGAGGTGACCTTTACCGCCAGCCCGCCGCCCACCGAAACCGATGTGGAGGGCCAGCGCGGCATTCTGGCCTGGGAGTTTGATCTGGATCCGGGGGCCGAGCAGAAGATTGAGGTCGAGCACGCCTTGCGCTGGCCCTCGGGGATGGCGCTGCGTTGAATGACGGTCAGAAGCGTTCGGCGCGCAGCACCTGCGCGTCGGTGACGCTGACGACACCGATGTGACGTTCGACAACCGCAAAGGCAGATTGCAAAAGCGCATCCAATCGGTCGGGCCGGATCAGGCAAATGACCGCAACCATGCCCGCGCGGCCAACCTGACCTTCGCGCGTCCAGCGGCCGGACCGGCCTGATCCGCCAAGAACGGGCAAAACGGTGAAGCCGGTGACACCCGATTTTTCCAACGCCTCGGTAAGTCGGCTTTCCATCGGCGCTTCGATGATGATTTCAACACGTTTGGCGGCGTGGGTCTGCAAATCAGCCTCCGATGGATTGGGCGATGGCGACATAGGTGGGTATGCCGATGGTCAGGTTGAAGGGAAAGGTCACGCCCAACGATAGGGTCAGGTAAAGGGCGGGGTTCGCCTCGGGGAGGGCCACACGCATCGCGGCGGGCACGGCGATGTAGCTGGCAGAGGCGGCGAGTGTCATCATCAGCGCAAGCCCGCCGGGCGACAGGCCAAGGGCAAGCCCGGCGGCGGCCCCTGCCGCAGCACCAACCAGTGGCATGATCACCCCAAAGAGCAATGCGCCGGGCCCCAGAAGACCGCGCACGCCGCGCAAACCGCGCCCCGCGACAAGACCCATGTCCAAAAGGAACAGGCAAAGGACGCCTTGGAAGGGCGAGACGATGAAGCTTTCGATGCGGGTCATTCCGGGCGGGCCTGTCAGAATTCCGATCACGAAGGCCCCGATCAACAACACGATGGAACCGTTGAGCAAGATTTCGTGCCAAAGTTTGGCATCCATTCGCGCCCCTGATCCTGTGCGCGCGGCCAGCCAAAGGGCAGACAGGATGGCCGGTGCCTCCATCGCGGCGGCAACGGCCACCATGTATCCTTCGCTGTCAATGCCCTGACTGGCCAAAACGGATGTCGCCGTCACGAAAGTGACAATCGAAATGGACCCGTAATGCGCGGCGACGGCGGCGGCATCCAGAGAGGACAGATTTGTCAGGCCGCGCAGCAGGGCAAAGGCCACGAAAGGCAACACAAAGGACAGGGCGACGCCCGCCAAAAGGCTGAGGATCAAGTGCGAGTCGAACCCGTGATTGGCCACCGACACCCCACCTTTGAAGCCGATGGCAAAGAGCAGATAGATCGACATTGCCTTTGCCATGGCTTCGGGAATGGTCAGATCTGACCGCGCAAGGGCCGCCAAAAGCCCCAAGGCAAAGCACAGGATCATGGGCGTCGAAAGGTTCTGGCCGGCGATGGTCAGGATATCAGTCATGGCGTCCTTATGGATTTTCCCACGCACCATATAGGCGCGTTTTTTTCAACCGGAAGGTCATGCCCCCGTTTTTTTCGGCCTCGGTGATTTTTGCTGTCTGCCGGCCGGGTCAAACGGCAAAGAAACCGGCGCGCGCGGGGTCGTATTGTTCCAAAGCGCCTTCGCCGGTATTGGTCCACAGGCCATGAAGGGTCAGACGGTCGTCTTCGACAGCGGCACGGACAAAAGGAAAGGTCAGCAGGTTTTCAAGGCTGACGACCACCGCCTCTTTTTCAAGGGCGCGCAGGATATCTTCTTTGGGCAGGCCTGAAAGGCGGGCAAAGCCGGGACGCAGGATATCCATCCAGCGACCGACAAAGCTGGTTTTTTCCTCAAGCTCGGGGGCAAGGCCGCAGCACATGTCATGGCACCCCTTGACGCCGCCGCAGTTGGAATGGCCCAGAACCACGATATGGGCGACACCGAGGGACGTGACGGCATATTCCACCGCAGCCGAGGTGCCGTGCCGTTCGCCATCGGGGTTATAGGGCGGCACCAAGTTGGCGATATTTCTGTGGATGAAAAATTCGCCCTCGTCAGCGCCAAAGATAGAGGTGACATGCACGCGGCTGTCACAGCAGGAAATCACCATCGCACGCGGATGCTGGCCGCTTTCGGCCAAACGGCGGTACCATGCCTTGTTTTCCTGATAGGCCGTCGCGCGCCAACCCTGAAAACGCTGAACCAGATAGGCGGGAAGCGGTTTGACATGTTGCATGAAACGGTCCTTTTGGTCGATCCTTGCGGTCTGTGTATGCTGCATTTGCAGAAAATTCGAGGGCTTTCGTTTTGGGCAAGCAACCATTTCTTCAGTATGCAGGAGCAGGGTGGAGATGGGTGTGACGAAAGGGTGTGTTCGATGCCTAATGATAATGTGGTTGTCCTTCAGCCGAAGGACAAAATCCGGCATGATGCCGGACCAATTTCTACAATCTATCGCAATCTGGATACGGCCTCGGCCGATCAGGTGGTGACGCGGGCGCTGGGCGAATTGGCGCTGTCGATGGGGGGGCTGGCCGATCAGGTGCGTGCGCATGATCTGACAGATTTGAACCGTCAGTTGCGACGTTTGCAGCGGATGGCGGAAAATCTGGGGATGGTCAGCTTTGCCGGGGTGTGCGGCGATGTGCGCGGCTGTCTGGACACGGGCGATGTGACGGCCTTTGGGGCGGTTTGGGCGCGGCTTTTGCGGGTCGCAGAGCGGTCGTTGGCCCCCGAAAAGGCCTGGGAAGGGTTTCATCAGGTTTGAAACGGACCGGTTTGCGGGGCCGGTTGTCTTTGTGGCTTTTCCGGCGGCAGGCTTGTCGATAGGTTCAGGAAAACCTTGACAGGCAGGACCAAGATGACCCCCGAATTTGCCCCTAAAGATGCCACCTCGCGGCCGCTGACACTGATCACTCCGGACGGTCTGAAAGACTGGCGTTCGGGGCAAGCGGCAGAGGTGGGCCGCTGGTTGGAGCAGACGGGGTTTGGCGCAGGGGCGGGCGAGGTTCGGCTGCTTCCCGGGGCGGACGGATCTGTGGTTGGGGCGGTGGCCGGTTTGGGAACCGCGCAGGCCCGGGCCCGGGGGCGGTTCGGTGTGGCCAAGGCCATGGCGGCGCTTCCGGCGGGGGCGTGGCATCTGGAGGGTGCACTGCCCGCGCATGAACAGTCAGAGGCGGCTTTAGCCGCGCTGCTTGGGCAATATCGGTTTGACCGGTATCGGCCCGGACGCATGCCAGAACGCCCTGCCCTGCTGAAAGCCCCCGATGCGGTGGACCCAAGGCTGTGTCTGGCGATGGCCGCGGGCGAGTTCCTGACGCGCGATTTGATCAACACCCCAGCCGAGGATATGGGCCCCGAGCAGTTGCAAGCGGCGTTCATGGCCCTGGCCGACCGGTTTGGCGCCCAAGCGAGCGTGATCTTGGGCGACGATCTGTTGACGCAGAACTTTCCGATGATCCACGCCGTGGGGCGGGCGAGCCCGCGCGCGCCGCGTCTTTTGGAGATGCGCTGGGGCACGGCGGGGCCAAAGGTGACGCTGGTGGGCAAAGGTGTTTGCTTTGACACGGGCGGGCTGAACATCAAACCGTCAAGCGGCATGTCGCTGATGAAGAAAGACATGGGCGGGGCGGCGACGGTTCTGGGACTTGCGCAGATGATCATGCAACTGGCCCTGCCGGTAAGATTGCGCGTTTTGGTGCCGGCGGTAGAGAATGTGATTTCCGGCAATGCGCAGCGCCCCAAGGATATTCTGACCAGCCGCAAGGGTTTGACCGTTGAGGTGAATGACACCGATGCCGAAGGGCGGTTGGTGCTGGGCGATGCCTTGGCCTATGCGGTTGAAGAAGATGTCGATGTTCTGATTTCGATGGCGACGTTGACCGGCGCGGCGCGGGTGGCGGTGGGCCCCGATCTTGCGCCTTATTATTGCGATGATGCGGCCATGGTGCGGGCCCTTGAAGCCGGATCGGCGGCGGGGTTTGACCCGGTTTGGCGGCTGCCCTTTCATACACCTTATGAGCATATCATCGAGCCCGGCATTGCCGATCTGGACAACGCACCGGGCTGGGGCTTTGCCGGATCTGTGACGGCGGCACTGTTTTTGCGCCGATTTGTGGGCGATGCACGTTATATGCATTTCGACATTTATGGGCATAGTCCGGCCGATCTGCCCGGTCGGCCCAAAGGCGGCGCCGGCCAAGGAGCGCGGGCCGTTCTGCTGGGCTTGCCAGCCATGTTGGGGATTTGAGCAATGGACCGCAGGGTGCACAAGGCAACGCACCGGGTGGCGCATGTATCGCTGAAGGGCCAGACCAACTTGCCGCTGACCGACGGCGAGGGCGCATCTGTGATCGTGGCCTTGGCCGATTTGCTGAGCCGTCCCGGCGGGGCCCGAGAGCGGCAATTGGCGCTGGGAGAGACCTTTGTGGTTATCGACCGGGATCAGGGATACGCCTTTGGATTTGCGGAGAAGGACGGCTATTGCGGCTGGTTGCCCGACAGCGCGCTGGGCGCGGCTTTCGCGCCGACGCATTGGGTCTGTAGCCCCGGAACCCATTTGTACGAAGGACCGAAAGTGCAGCGGCCGACCTTGATGGCGCTGTCCTTGGGCGCGCGCGTCAAGGTGGTGGATGTTGTTGGAGATTGGATGCAGACGCCGTTGGGATTTATCCCAACCCGGCATCTTTTTCCGGTGGGGCAGGTCTTTGGCGACCCTGTGACGCAGGCCGAAGGATTCTTGCATGTGCCTTATCTGTGGGGCGGAAATTCACGAGCCGGCGTCGATTGTTCCGGTCTGGCGCAAATGGCGCATCTGGCCTGCGGGATCGACTTTCCGGGTGACAGTGATCTGCAAGAGTCTGTTGGCCATGCGTTGCCGGAGGGGGCCGATGTGCGGCGCGGCGATTTGATTTTCTGGGAAGGTCATATCGCCATGGTCGTGGACGGCACGCGGCTTATCCACGCCAATGGGCACACGATGTCGGTCGCCTATGAAGGAATAGATGCCTGCATTGCAAGGATTGCCACGCAGGGCGGCGGGCCTGTGACCCATCGGCGGCGGATTGCGCCGCCTAGTCGTTGACGGGGCGGATCAATTTGCGTTCCAGAACGCGCAGCACGACATCCAATTCGTGCCCACGGCGCAGCACCTGCCCCCCTTCGCCGATCACAGCATACATGCCTTGTCGCGCGCGCAATTTTGGCCGTTTTTCAACCCGGTAAAGCGGGTGTTCCGCCGTGCGGCGGAAGATGGAGAACACCGCCAGATCAGGCATTGCGGCAATGCCATAGTCGCGCCATTCGCCAGCCGCCACCATTCGGCCATAGACAGACAGTATGACGCCCAGTTCGCGGCGATCAAAGCTGACCCGCTCGGGCAGGGGGGAAGGCGTGGGAAAAGGCGTCGGTGTCAGGACCGTCATAAATCTGAGATTATAGCGGCCCTGTCACAAATCAAGGGCGATTTCATGCGTTTGGCGCAAAGCCCTCGGCCAGCCGCAACTCGCCCGTGGTAAAGCCGCGCCAGTTCTTTTGAAGGGCGGGCAGGCGTTTTTGGGCCAAGGGATGCGCGGCGTCCAGCGCGCCGACCTTGACCAGCAGCGCAACCAAAGCCGCCTGAGAGGCCCGTTCGTTGCCGTCTTCGATTTTCAGGGCGATGCCCATCTTCTGATCGGGCAAAATGGCCACGTACACCGCCTCTGCCCCGCCTTTGAGGGCCACGCGGCCCTGCATGGCGCGCATCAGTTCCGTGCATGCCCGCCCTTCGCCGGCCACAAGTTCGGGATGCTTGGCCATCGCACGAGACAGGCGGAACATCGCCCTTTCCCGGACAGACCCGGTTTCTGACGCGACCGCATAGCGCGACATGGCCCGCGCGATCGATCCGACGGAGGTGGCAAAATTGGGGGCCGAACACCCATCAATTCCCCAGCCCGCGATATCTTCGTCGCCGACCTCTTCGATCGCGGTGCGGATGGCCTTTTGCAGCGGATGATCCATTTCGATATATTCGGATCCGCCCTTGATATGTTTGTTGACCGTCAAGAAACCCGAATGTTTGCCCGAACAATTGTTGTGCAATTGGCAGGGTCTTTCCTGTCCGCTGATCAGGCGGTCGCGTTCGGTGCGGTCCATCGGTTCGTGCGATCCGCAGCGCAGGTCACCCTCGGCCAGACCCAGATCTTTCAACCAGCTTCCGGCAAGATCGACATGCATATGGGCGCCTTCGTGGCTGGCGCAGGCCAGCGCGAGTTGCGCCGTGGACAAGCCGTAAGCATCTGCCGCGCCGGATTCGATCAGCGGCAGGGCCTGCATCATCTTGGCAGAGGACCGCGGAAAGATCACGCGGCCGGGATCGCCCCAAGCTTGTAAGATCTGTCCCGTCTCATCACAGATCACCGCATGGCCCCGGTGTGTACTTTCCAGAAGCCCGCCCCGCCACAACTCGACCATTTCTTGCGCTTTGACCATGATATCCCCCTCACATGTGCGCGAAATTCTGCCCAGAGGGCTTTCGCGCATTGGGCATTTTCGGTTATGCATGGGATATCGAGTGCAAGGGCCACGCGCCACTGATAAATCGCGGGCTTGGAAAAACCGGGAAAATCCCGGAGAGGCAAAAGGGCTTGGAGGCCGGATGACGATGAACGCTTGGATCATGCGCGCAGCAACGGCTGCCTTGTTTCTTGGGATGGCCCCGGCAGCGATAGCGCAGGAATCGACGAATTTGGTCAGCACCACCACCGACTGGAGCGTCTTTGTTGAGGACAATCCAAAAGAATGCTGGGGCGTGACGGTGCCCAAAGAAACGGTCAATACGCGCGATGGACAGCCGGTTTCGGTGCGTCGCGGGGACATCTTGTTGTTTGTCACCTATCGCCCGGGTCAAGCTGGCGAGATTTCCTTTATCGGCGGATATCCGTTCGCCGGCGGATCGAATGTGTCAATGGATGTGGACGGAACGCAGTATCAACTGTTCACCGACGGCGAATGGGCCTGGCCGGGCAGCCCTGAAGATGACGCCAAAATTCTGGCGGCCATGAAAAAAGGTTCTTCCGCGATTTTGACGGCGAAATCTGGCAAGGGCACGCAGACGCAAGATACCTTCAGTCTGCGCGGCTTTACGGCGGCGATGGAAGAAGCGGCAAAGCGCTGCAACTAAGCACGAATTGGGCGACTGCCGGCCCGGCCCCGCAAATGGGCCGGGTTTTTGCATGGTGCCCGGTTTCGTTTTTCGCAATTGTCGCTTATATGACAGGTTACTCTTTTAGGACCGACCCCCATGACCCTGCCTAGCGCCCCGATCACCCAAGATGTGATGACCCTGCCGCGCAAGCTGCCCGAGGGGGGCAAGACAAATATCGTGGGTCTGACGCGAGACCAGTTGCGCGAAGCCCTGATTGCGGCCGGCACGCCGGAAAAGCAGGCCAAGATGCGGCTGGGGCAGATCTGGCTTTGGATCTATCACTGGGGCGTGCGCGAATTTTCTGACATGTCGAATCTGGCGAAGGATTATCGCACGCTGTTGGCGGACCATTTCGTTATCGAAGTGCCAAAGGTTGTGACGCGGCAGATTTCGGCGGATGGGACGCGCAAATATCTGGTGCAGATTGCGGGCGGGCACGAAGTTGAGGTGGTCTATATCCCGGAAGAGGGGCGCGGCACGCTGTGCATTTCCAGTCAGGTCGGCTGCACCCTGACCTGTTCATTTTGCCACACCGGCACGCAAAAGCTGGTGCGCAATCTGACCCCTGCCGAAATTGTCGGTCAGGTCATGTTGGCGCGCGATGATCTTGCGGAATGGCAGCAGCCCGGCGCGCCCAAGAACGAGGTTCGGCTTTTGTCGAATATCGTTCTGATGGGCATGGGCGAGCCACTGTATAATTTTGACAACGTGCGCGACGCCATGAAGGTTGTGATGGACGGAGAGGGGATTGCGCTGGGGCGTCGTCGGATCACGCTGTCCACCAGTGGGGTTGTGCCAGAAATCGCCCGGGCGGCGCGCGAAATCGGTTGTTTGCTTGCGGTCAGTTTTCACGCCACGACAGACGAGGTGCGCGACACCTTGGTGCCGATCAACAAGCGCTGGAATATCAAAACCTTGCTGGACGAGTTGCGCGAATATCCGAAGCTGTCAAACTCTGAACGGATCACCTTTGAATACGTGATGTTGAAGGGTGTGAATGACAGCGATGCAGATGCCCGCCGTCTGGTGAAGTTGATTGCGGGGATCCCTGCCAAGATCAACCTGATCCCGTTCAACGAATGGCCCGGCAGCCCTTATGAACGGTCAGACTGGGACCGGATCGAGGCTTTTGCCGACATCATCTTCAAGGCGGGATATTCCAGCCCGATCCGCAA